>NZ_JBEZWX010000024.1:0-111101 GCF_040637635.1 Streptomyces sp. NPDC028635
TGCGTTTCCGACTCTATCAGATCTTTTCTCGATCCGATTTCCTCGGTGCTTTCCAGGTTTCCGCTCTCGCGTTTCCCTTTCCGGCGGTTCCGACTCTATCAGATCCTTTCGGCGTCTGATCCCCGGTCAGCGGGGTTTGTCTTCCCGGCTGTTGGGCCGTTCCGACGAGTGAGACTTTAGCGGATTCCCGGCCCCCGAGCTAATCGGGGCCCTGCGTCCTTTCGAACGCGGATTCCTCATTTCGCAAATGCGCGCACCGACGACACGACAGCAGCACAGACATACGACTGGCCGTCGAGTAGCTGGTGGGACTTGCGGAATGGCTGTCCGGGGACCGACCGGAGTCGGCTCTCACGTCGGACAACTCGAAGAACCTTACGGATGCCACCGGGGCGTGTCAACTCGCGGCGGGAGCACACCCCGGCGGGCGTTCCGGACCTGCGGCCCTGCCTGCGGGCGGGCTCAGTCCTTGGTGCCGGAGGCCAGCTCGCGGCTGCGGTCGCGGGCGGCTTCGAGGGCGGCGATCAGGGCAGCCCGTACGCCGTGGTTCTCCAGCTCGCGGATGGCGTTGATGGTCGTACCGGCGGGAGAGGTGACGTTCTCGCGCAGCTTGACCGGGTGCTCGCCGCTGTCGCGGAGCATGGTCGCGGCGCCGATCGCCGACTGGACGATCAGGTCGTGGGCCTTGTCGCGGGGCAGGCCGAGCAGGATGCCGGCGTCCGTCATGGCTTCGACGAGATAGAAGAAGTACGCCGGGCCCGAGCCGGAGAGTGCGGTGCAGGCGTCCTGCTGGGACTCCGGGACGCGGAGCGTCTTGCCGACGGCGCCGAAGATCTCCTCGCAGTGGGTCAGGTGCGCCTCGGTGGCGTGGCCGCCGGCGGAGATGACGGACATGGCCTCGTCGACGAGGGCGGGGGTGTTCGTCATGACGCGCACGACCGGGGTGCCCGCGGCGAGGCGCTCCTCGAGGAATGCGGTGGTGATGCCCGCGGCGCCGCTGACGACCAGGCGGTCGGCGGGGACGTGGGGGGCGAGTTCGTCGAGGAGGGTGCCCATGTCCTGCGGCTTGACCGTGAGGATCAGGGTGTCCGCGGTCTTGGCGGCTTCGGCGTTGGTGACCGGGGTGACGCCGTAACGGGTGCGGAGTTCGTCGGCGCGTTCCCGGCGGCGGGCCGTGACGAGGAGGTCGGCCGGGCTCCATCCGCTGCGGATCATTCCGCTGAGCAGGGCTTCGCCGATCTTGCCGGTGCCGAGAACTGCGACTTTCTGCGTCATGGCTGGGGATGCCTCCGAGGGGTGCGTCGTCCTGGAGGCATCCTCGCACCCGGGGCGGGGGCGGGCCCGGGTTGTCCGGTGGGCGGGACGGCGTGCGGGGCGGCGTGCGGGGCAAAGGGCCGGACGTCTCGGTGGCCGTCCGCCGTCAGGCCGTACGGCGTCGCAGGGTGGCCGCGCCGAGGGCGAGGACGAGCAGGGCGCAGCCGGCCACGATCAGGATGTCGCGGACGAAGGTGGCGGTCATGTCGGTGTGGTGGAGGACCTCGTTCATGCCGTCGACGGCGTACGACATGGGGAGGACGTCGGAGACGGCTTCGAGGGCGGGGTGCATGTTCGACCTCGGGGTGAACAGGCCGCACAGGAGGAGCTGGGGGAAGATCACGGCCGGCATGAACTGCACCGCCTGGAATTCCGAGGCCGCGAAGGCCGAGACGAAGAGGCCGAGGGCCGTGCCGAGGAGGGCGTCGAGCAGGGCCACCAGGAGGAGCAGCCAGGGGCTGCCGGTGACGTCCAGGCCGAGGACCCACAGCGCGAGGGCGGTGGCGAGGGCGGACTGGACGATCGCGACGGCGCCGAAGGCGAGGGCGTAGCCGGCGATCAGGTCGCCTTTGCCGAGGGGCAGGGAGAGGAGGCGTTCGAGGGTGCCCGAGGTGCGTTCGCGCAGGGTGGCGATGGAGGTCACCAGGAACATCGTGATCAGCGGGAAAATGCCGAGCAGGGACGCGCCGATGGTGTCGAAGGTGCGCGGGCTGCCGTCGAAGACGTAGCGCAGCAGGAAGAGCATCACGCAGGGGGTGAGGAGCATCAGCGCGATGGTGCGCGGGTCGTGGGTGAGCTGGCGCAGGACCCGGGTGGCGGTGGCGGCGGTGCGCGCGGGGTGCAGGGCGCGGGTGGGGGCCGGTGCGGTCGTGGTGGTGTTCATCGGGTGGTCTCCTGGGCGCGGGCCGCGGCGGTCGCCTGGTCGACCAGGTGGAGGAAGGCGGCTTCGACGGTGTCTGCGCCGGTGCGCGCGCGCAGGGCGTCGGGGGTGTCCTCGGCGAGGATGCGGCCGTCGCGCATGAGCAGCAGGCGGTGGCAGCGCTCGGCCTCGTCCATGACGTGGGAGGAGACGAGGAGGGTGGCGCCGCGGTCGGTGAGGGTGTGGAAGAGGTTCCACAGGTCGCGGCGCAGGACGGGGTCGAGGCCGACGGTGGGTTCGTCGAGGACCAGCAGTTCGGGGGTGCCGAGCAGGGCGACGGCGAGGGAGACGCGGCTGCGCTGGCCGCCGGAGAGGTTGCCGGCGAGGGCGTCGGCGTGGTGGGTGAGGTCGACGTCGGCGAGGACGCGGTCGACGTCGGCGCGGCGGTCGGGGGTGGCTTGTGCGGGGTTGAGGACGGCCGCGAAGTAGTCGAGGTTCTGGCGGATCGACAGGTCGTCGTAGACGGACGGGGCCTGGGTGACGTAGCCGATGCGGGTGCGCAGGGCGGGGTGGCCGGCGGGGTGGCCGAGGACGTCGAGGGTGCCGGTGACCTTGGCCTGGGTGCCGACGATCGCGCGCAGCAGGGTGGATTTTCCGCAGCCGGACGGGCCGAGCAGGCCGGTGATGCGGCCGCGCGGGACGGAGAAGTCCAGGCCGTGCAGGACGGTGCGGGGGCCGCGGACGGCTGTGAGTGCGGTGGCGTGGACGGCTGGGGGTGGTGACGGCACGGGGTTCGTCGGGGGTGTGCCGGACACGTAATTCATCATGCGATGAATAATGCGCCGGGTGCCGGAGAACGTCAAGCGCCCGCGGGGCTCGGGCCTCGCGGGCGCAGGGAGTGGGTGTGAGGGGGTGGTTGTGGATGGGGGGTGGGCGTGAGGGGGTGGGTGCGGATGGGGGCGCGTGTGGATGGGGGGGTAGGTGTGGGTGGGGGTGAGCGGTCAGGCGGTGCGGGCCACCAGCAGCTCCACGTCGTACGCCTCCTCCACCACGCCGTCCGGGAAGGCGGTCAGCAGGCGGGCGCGCTCGGCGGTGAGGAAGGCACGGGCGCCGGCCTCGCCGTGGACGAGGAAGACGGAGTGACTGCCGATGTTGGCGAGGTGGGTGTCGACGGGGACGCGGCGGCTCCAGCGCACCCGGCGGTGTGTGAAGCGGAGGCGGCCGGTGGGGTCGGCGGCGGCCGGGTCGAAGGCGCCCTTCTTCACGTGGGCGTCGTCGATGCCGAAGTGGCGGGCGATGCGGACCGACTGGTCGGCGATCCACGGCACGTCGAGGACGGTGGTGTTCCACCACAGCGCCAGCGCGCCGCCCGGGCGCAGCACGCGCAGGGCCTCCGGGACCGAGCGGACCGGGTCGGTCCAGTGCCAGGACTGGGCGTAGGTGAGGAGGTCGACGCAGGCGTCGGCGAGCGGCAGGGCGTTGCCGTCGCCGCGGACGAGCCGCACCCCGGGCAGACTGCGGCGCAGCTCGGCCGCCATGCCGGCGCCCGGCTCCACGGCGAGGACGTCGGCGCCACGGCGGGCAAGGAGTCCGGTCGCGATACCGGTGCCCGCGCCCACGTCGGCGACGCGGGCGCCGCGCAGGGGGCGGCCGGCGAGATCCTGGACGGCGTCGAACAGCGTGTCGGGGTACGACGGGCGGTGGGCGGCGTACTGGGCCGCGGCGGCGTTGAAGGAGTGGGCGCGGGCGGCGTGCAGGTGAGCGAGGTCGCGGGGCTCCCCGGGGGCGACGCGGGCGGGTTCCGACGTGGAGGTCATGCGGCCATGGTGGCCGAGCCGCCGGCCGGGAGCAGGCGGATTTCGCCCACCGTCCTCCCGCCCCGCGGCGGCTCCTAGGAACGCCGCTTCTTCTTGGTGGGGTTGCCCGAGCGCTTCGTGGAGCGGCGTCGGTGCCGGTCGAGGGCTTCCTCGTACTCGGCGCGGTGCAGCTTCTCGCCGGGGGCCTCGCTCAGGGAGCGGAAGAAGTAGGCGAGGAGCGAGCCGACGAAACCGATGGCGAGCAGGCCGCGAAGATTGGCGTGCCGTTCCGGGTCGGGCCGCTTGCCGAAGGAGTCCCAGGTGTGCCGGAAGGCGAGCGCGCTGCAGATCGCGAACATCGCGACGACCAGTACGGTCACGAAGCTGCCGGTGTCGGCGAGCGCGAGCCCCTCGTAGGCGAAGCGCAGCACCAGGCAGGCGGCCGCCGCGGCGACGAGGGAGCCGACGGCCACGCCGAGGCGGCGTGCGGTGTAGCCGTGCGTGTGGTCGACCCAGGTGGTGCCGAAGAAACGCAAGGGTTCCGGCCGGGGGCCGGCGGACGTGTCCAGGGTGCCGTTCTCGTCGCTCACGCCCTCGATTATGGCGCTGTGCGCGCGCCGGCCCCGGGTCGCGGCTCCGCCATGGCACTGCTGTACGTGCGCCGGCCTTGGGTCACGGCTCCGCGCCGGTGCCGGGGTCGGGGCCCGGTGCCTGGGCCCAGGGCCCCGGCCGGGGCTGTGTGGCCGGCGGGGCTGTGTGACCGACACGGGACCGTGTGGCCGACGCGGGACCGTGTGGCCGACGCGGGGATGTGCCCGGCGGCCCCGCTCAGGCGCAGCGCGGGGCTATGTAGCCGTCGCTGCCCGTGTGCACGTACGCGTCGGAGACGAACTCTCCGTTGCCGATGTTGTCCCAGATGCTGGTCGTGCCGTAGTAACCGGAGACCCGGGTGCCCGGGGTCTGGCAGTAGACCGGCACCTTGATGCCTTCCGGCAGGATCTTGACGATCGGGTAGCCGGTGCCGGGGCCGCTGCGCACGTTCAGCCGGACGCCGGGCGCCACGTCGTAGTAGCGCAGCGCCGTCGCGGCCTGGGTCCGCAGTGCCTCACCTGCGGTTTCGTCGACATGGTCGACCGACATGATGACCTCCCCCGTTGCACCCCACGGCAGATGTGGGGCGCGTCGATTCCCTCTTGTCGCGCGGTGGAACACCTGCGCGCGACTCGCACGCGAACGCTAGCAAGCCGCCTCTGTCTTGTTCGAGTCATCGACTAGGCTCCGTGCGTCGCGCGCGCGGACGAAGAGCACGGGGGGTCCCATGGCGCCACAGAGGAACACCGGGGCGGGCGCGGAAGCGGAACTTCCGGAATACGCCGGTCACTATCTGCTGGAGTCCCGTCTGGGCTCGGGCGGCATGGGCGTCGTCCACCTCGCCCGCAGCGCCTCGGGCATGCGGGTCGCGGTGAAGGTCGTGCACGCCGAGTTCGCCCGGGATCCGGAGTTCCGGGGCCGTTTCCGGCAGGAGATCGTGGCCGCGCGCCGGGTGAGCGGCGCCTTCACCGCGCCCGTCGTCGACGCCGATCCGGATGCCGAACGGCCATGGATGGCCACCCTGTTCATCCCCGGGCCGACGCTGTCCGAGCACGTCAAGCACAACGGCCCGATGCCTGCGGCGGAGTTGCGCCGGCTGATGGCGGGGCTGGCGGAAGCGCTGCGCGACATCCACCGGGTCGGGGTGGTGCACCGGGACCTGAAGCCGAGCAACGTACTGCTCGCCGAGGACGGTCCGAAGGTCATCGACTTCGGCATCTCCCGGCCCAAGGACAGCGAACTGCGCACCGAGACCGGCAAGTTGATCGGGACGCCGCCGTTCATGGCACCGGAACAGTTCCGCAGGCCCCGGCAGGTGGGGCCCGCGGCCGACGTCTTCGCGCTGGGTTCGGTGATGGTGCACGCGGCGACCGGGCGGGGCCCGTTCGATTCCGACAGTCCGTACGTCGTCGCCTACTCCGTCGTGCACGACGAACCGGATCTGACCGGCGTGCCGGGGAACCTGGCGGCGCTGGTGGGACGTTGTCTCGCCAAGGAGCCGGAAGAGCGGCCGACACCGGACGAGCTGATGCGGGAGCTGCGCTCGGTGGCGGCCTCGTACGACACACAGGCGTTCATACCGGCTCAGCGGACGGAGGCCCGGCGGACCGGGGGCGGACCGTCGCCGTCCGCGTCGAAGGAGAGCCCGGACAGCGAGGCGGCGGGAGGTGGCGCAGGGGCACCGGACGGCGGGGAGACGGGAGCAGCGGAGACGGGAGCAGCGGGCGCGGGCGACCGGGCGCGCGGGCGCCGGCTCGGGCGGATCGCCGCCGCCGTGGGCGCGGTGGCGCTGGTCGCGGGCGGTGCCTTCGCCCTCGTACCGCTGATCGACGGCGGACCCGCGGCGGGGAGTACGGCGCCGCGGTCCGCGCGGGACGGCCTCGCCGGGTGGGAGGCCGCGGCGGTGGCGGGGAGCGGCGGTGCCGCCGAGTGCGCCCCGGGCGCAGGGCGGCTGCTGTGCGCCCGGCCCGGTGTGGTCTTCGCGCTCGACCCCGAGGACGGCCGGCTGCTGTGGCGGCACCCCGCCGCACGGGGACGCGCCGGCGGCCCGCCGGTCGTCGCGGGCGGGCTCGTGTACGCCCCCGCGGACCAGGGCCGGCGACTGGAGGCGCTCGATCCGGCCTCCGGCGACGTGCGCAGGCAGCAGGCCGTGCCCGCGTACGCCGGGTTCCGGGCCGTCGGGGACATGCTGCTGCTCACCGGTGCGCACGGCACGGTGACGGGCGTGAACGCGGCGACGGGTGCCACGGTCTGGAGCCACCGGATCGCGGGGCAGGCCATGCCGTCGTTCGAGTCGTTCGCGGGGGACGCGCTGGCGTTCGCGGCGAGCGTGTCGGGCGACGGGAAGCACACCCGCCTCACCGCCGTGGATCCGCGCACCGGTGCGGTGCGCTGGGAGACCCGGCTGGACGGGATGCTCGACCTCTTCGGCGCCCGGGACGGCTCGGTCTACCTGCTCGCCCTCGACCGGGCCTACGGCGAGGCGGCGGCCGTGGTCCGCTACTCCCCCGCGACCGGGGAGACGCGCCGGGTCACGCTGCCCGTCGCCCGGCAGGGGGTGCAGGCCGCGGTGCGGGGGGGCGTCGTCTACCTCATGGGGGTCGGAGGCTCCCTGGACGCGGTGGACATGGGTGCGCGCAGGCGGCTGTGGTCGCTGGAGACCTCGGTGAGCCGTGCCTCGGCGCCGGCCACCGACGGCACCCATGTCTACGTCACGGCGGCCGACGGACGGCTGCTCGGCGTCGACGCCCGCACGGGCCACCTCGTCGGCCAGACCCGCGCCCGGCTGGGCACCGGCACGGACCGCATCGCCGCGAGCCTGCCCACACCGGTGATCACCGACGGCCGCGTGTACGCCTCGGCCCCCGACGGCACGGTGTTCGCGGCACCCGCGGGGGCGCCGGGGGCCTGGTAGCGACGGGGCCGGCGGCGGACGGCACGGTGTTCGCGGCGCCCGGTCGGGACCGGCGGCCGCCTCGCCCTCGGCCGGTCCCGGGCAGCCCGCACTCGGTCACGGGCAGGCGCTAGCAGCGCCGTCCGGACACCGGACACCGGGCCCGGTGTGGCCGTACGCGGGCCAGGCAGGCGGAAGGGCCGCCCCCTGGGGAGCGGCCCTTCGTCGTCGTAGTAGCCCTTCGTCGCCGTACGGACTGGCCCGTCGGCCGGAGGCGGTCAGCCCAGCTTGGAGACGTCCCGGACCGCGCCCTTGTCGGCGCTGGTGGCCATCGCGGCGTAGGCGCGCAGGGCCGCCGAGACCTTGCGGTCGCGGTTCTTCGGACGCCAGGCGCCGTCCAGGGCCTGCTCGCGGCGGGCCAGTTCGGCGTCGTCGACCAGCAGCTCGATGGAGCGGTTCGGGATGTCGATGCGGATGCGGTCGCCGTCCTCGACGAGGGCGATGGTGCCGCCCGAGGCCGCCTCCGGGGAGGCGTGGCCGATCGACAGGCCGGACGTGCCGCCGGAGAAGCGGCCGTCGGTGACCAGCGCGCACGCCTTGCCCAGGCCCCGGCCCTTCAGGTACGAGGTCGGGTAGAGCATCTCCTGCATGCCGGGGCCGCCCTTGGGGCCCTCGTAGCGGATGACGACGACGTCGCCCTCCTTGACCTGCTGGGTGAGGATCTTCTGGACGGCCTCCTCCTGCGACTCGCAGACGACCGCGGGGCCCTCGAAGGTCCAGATCGACTCGTCGACGCCGGCCGTCTTCACCACGCAGCCGTCGACGGCGAGGTTGCCGCGCAGGACCGCGAGGCCGCCGTCCTTGGAGTAGGCGTGCTCGGCGGAGCGGATGCAGCCGCCCTCGGCGTCGGTGTCCAGCGCCTCCCAGCGCTCGGACTGCGAGAAGGCCTCGGCGGAGCGGACGCAGCCGGGCGCCGCGTGCCACAGCTCGACGGCCTCGGGCGACGGGGAGCCGCCGCGCACGTCCCACGTCTTGAGCCAGTCGGCCAGGGACGGGCTGTGCACCGAGTGCACGTCCTCGTTCAGCAGGCCCGCGCGGTGCAGCTCGCCGAGGAGGGCGGGGATGCCGCCGGCGCGGTGCACGTCCTCCATGTAGTACGTGCGGTCCTTGGCGACGTTCGGCGCGACCTTCGCCAGGCACGGGACCCGGCGGGAGACCGCGTCGATCTGCTCCAGGCCGAAGGGCACTCCGGCCTCCTGGGCGGCGGCCAGCAGGTGCAGGATCGTGTTGGTGGAGCCGCCCATCGCGATGTCGAGCGCCATGGCGTTCTCGAACGCCTGGAAGGTGGCGATGTTGCGCGGCAGGACCGACTCGTCGTCCTGCTCGTAGTAGCGGTGGACCAGGTCCATCACGGTGCGCGCGGCGTCGACGTAGAGCTGCTTGCGCGCGGTGTGGGTGGCCAGCACCGAGCCGTTGCCCGGCAGGGACAGGCCGATGGCCTCGGTCAGGCAGTTCATCGAGTTGGCCGTGAACATGCCGGAACAGGAACCGCAGGTCGGACAGGCGTTCTCCTCGATACGGAGGATGTCCTCGTCCGAGATCTTGTCGTTCACCGCGTCGGAGATCGCGTCGACCAGGTCGAGCGTGCGGACCGTGCCGTCGACGAGCGTGGCGCGGCCGGACTCCATCGGGCCGCCGGAGACGAACACCGTCGGGATGTTCAGCCGCAGGGCCGCGTTCAGCATGCCCGGCGTGATCTTGTCGCAGTTGGAGATGCAGACCAGGGCGTCGGCGCAGTGCGCCTCCACCATGTACTCCACGCTGTCCGCGATCAGGTCACGGGAGGGCAGGGAGTACAGCATGCCGCCGTGGCCCATCGCGATGCCGTCGTCGACGGCGATCGTGTTGAACTCGCGCGGGATGCCACCGGCCTCCTTGATCGCCTCGCTGACGATCCGGCCGACCGGCGCCAGGTGCGTGTGACCCGGGACGAACTCGGTGAAGCTGTTGGCCACCGCGATGATGGGCTTCCGGCCGATGTCCGCACCGGGTACACCGGAGGCGCGCATCAGGGCGCGGGCGCCCGCCATGTTGCGGCCGTGGGTGACTGTGCGGGACCTCAGCTCGGGCATCGTCGCTCGCTCCTTCTAAGACCTTCGGTCAGAGAATTCTGACTGCACTCGAGCGTACGCCGGTCATCCAGGGACCGGGACGGGGTGTCCGGAATGCGGGACGAGTGTCTCGCCGTTCAGTTCCTTCCAGCCGCTCCTCGGCGCCGTGCGGCCGCCGCTCATGGGCCCGTCAGGTGCGTCTGTACGACCGGGGCGAGGCGGGCGACGATCTGTTCGACGTCCACCGAGGCCAGCGGCTCCACCTTGATGACGTACCGCAGCATCACCGTACCGACCAGCTGCGCGGCGGCCAGCTCGGCGCGCAGCTCGGCGTCCGCGGTCTTCAGCTCCCCGGAGACCCGGCGCAGCAGCTGCGCGGAGACCAGGCGGCGCAGGGCGGCCGCCGCGGTCTCGTTGTTCACCGCCGAGCGGACGATGGCGAGCAGGGGTGTCCGGGTGGCCGGGTTCTCCCACAGGCTCAGGAGGAGCCGGGTCATGCGCTCACCGACATCGGCGAGCGGGCCGGCGAGGGCCGTGTCACGCAGCGCCAGGGCCGGGGCGAAGGCGACCTCGATGGCCGCCTCGAAGATCTGTTCCTTGGTGCCGAAGTAGTGGTGGACGAGCGCCGAGTCGACGCCGGCGGCCTTGGCGATGCCGCGCACGGACGTCTTCTCGAAGCCGCGCTCGGAGAACTCCTCGCGGGCCGCGGTCAGGATGCGGTCACGGGTGCCGGCCGACTCGGTGCGGGGCGGGCGTCCCCGGCGGCGGGTGCCCGCGGCCGCCTCCGTGGCGGGGGCGGCGTCGCGCTCGGTCATCGCCGGGGCACCTTCACGGCGGACGCCAGGTGCAGGCGGGTGAAGGCCAGGGCTTCGGCGAGGTCGGCCTCGCGCTCGGCGCCGGACATGGCGCGGCGGGTGTTGACCTCGATGACGACATGGCCGTCGAAGCCGCTCACGGCGAGCCGCTCGAGCACCTCCGCGCAGGGCTGCGTGCCGCGGCCGGGCACGAGGTGCTCGTCCTTGGCGGAGCCGCGGCCGTCGGCGAGGTGGACGTGGCCGAGACGGTCGCCCATGCGGTCGATCATCTCTATCGCGTCGCTGCGGGCGGTCGCCGTGTGACTGAGATCGATCGTGAAGTGGCGGTAGTCGTCCTTCGTGACGTCCCAGTCGGGGGCGTACGCGAGCATCTCGCGGTCGCGGTAGCGCCAGGGGTACATGTTCTCGACGGCGAACCGCACGTCCGTCTCGTTCGCCATGCGCCAGATTCCGTCCACGAAGTCCCGGGCGTACTGGCGCTGCCAGCGGAAGGGCGGGTGGACGACGACCGTGCTCGCGCCGAGCTTCTCGGCCGCCGCCTGGGCGCGCTGCAGCTTGGTCCACGGGTCGGTGGACCACACCCGCTGCGTGATCAGCAGGCAGGGGGCGTGGACGGCGAGGATCGGGATGCGGTGGTAGTCGCTGAGTCTGCGCAGCGCCTCGATGTCCTGACTGACCGGGTCGGTCCAGACCATGACCTCGACACCGTCGTAACCGAGGCGCGCGGCGATCTCGAAGGCCGTGGCCGTCGACTCCGGATACACCGAGGCCGTCGACAACGCGACCTTCGCATCCGGGATCCGCACGACTGGCTCTGCCATGGGGGACAGGTTACGGGGTGCGGGTGCGAGGACGTGGGGTCCCTGTTCGCCGTTGTGGGCATTGCCATACGCGGCTGCGGGCGGGGGTGCCGGCTCTGCGGGTGCGGCGAGCGTCGGGCGGCGGCGGTGGGGGCGGGGGCCGCGCTTGTGTCGTTGCGGCGAACGCCGGGGGCGGCTGCGGGACGTCAGGGGCGCTCGTCCACCGCTGCGGGCGAGCGCCGCTCGCGGCCGTGGGCTAGGGCGGGTCTACGTCCCCCTACGACCGGGACGTCGCACGCCGCTGCAGTGAGCGGCGTGCGCACAGGAGCCGTACACCCGCGCCGCCCCCGCGCCAGGGTTACGCCGAACCCATGTGGTCCAGGCGTCGGAGGATCACTCCCTCGCGCAGGGCCCATGGGCAGACCTCCAGGGCCTCCACCTCGAACAGATCCATCGCGCCCTCGGCGACCAGCGCCCCGGCGAGGAGCTGGCCCGCGCGGCCCTCGGAGACGCCGGGGAGCTCGGCGCGCTGGGCGGTGGTCATGTCGGCGAGTTTGGGGACCCAGGCCTCCAGGCTCTCCCGCTTCAGCTCCCGCTGGGCGTACAGGCCCTCCGCGGAGCGCGCCGCTCCGGCGATGCGGGCCAGCTGCTTGAAGGTCTTGGAGGTGGCGACCACGTGGTCCGGGGCGCCGAAGCGGCTGAATTCGCCGACCGTGCGGGCGATCTGCGCGCGGACGTGACGGCGCAGCGCGCGGACGTCCTCGGGGTCGGGCGGATCGCCGGGCAGCCAGCCGGCGGTGAGACGGCCGGCGCCCAGCGGCAGCGAGACCGCCGTGTCCGGTTCCTCGTCCATGCCGTAGGCGATCTCCAGGGAGCCGCCGCCGATGTCGAGGACGAGCAGTTTCCCGGCGGACCAGCCGAACCAGCGGCGGACGGCGAGGAAGGTGAGCCGGGCCTCCTCCTCGCCGGTGAGAACCTGCAGCTCGACGCCGGTCTCGGCCTGCACGCGCGCGAGGACGTCGTCGGCGTTGCCTGCCTCGCGGACGGCGGAGGTGGCGAAGGGCAGCAGGTCCTCCACGCCCTTGTCCTCGGCGGCCTGGAGGGCCTCCTTGAGGACGGTGATCAGTTTGTCGATGCCCTCGGCGCCTATGCAGCCGTCGTCGTCCAGGAGTTGGGCGAGCCGCAGCTCCGTCTTGTGCGAGTGCGCGGGCAGCGGGCGTGCGCCGGGGTGCGCGTCCACCACCAGCAGATGCACCGTGTTCGATCCCACGTCGAGGACACCGAGTCTCATGTAGGGAACGCTACTGCCAGCGGCGCTGTGTTCGGTCCCCCGTGCGGTGCCGGGACGGGCACCCGGCGACTTACCCTGGACGGGTGCCAAAGACGAAAAAGGCGAAGGACGACATTTCGGCCAAGGCGGCGAAAGCCGGTAAGCCGACCAAGGACTCCAAGGTTCCTTCGCAGGCGAAGGTGGTGAAGGCGGCGAAGAAGCCGAAGAAAGCCATGCCGGGCCCTCCGGCACCGGTGGCCGACGAGAAGGGCCTCGACTTCGCACGCGCGTGGGTGGAGTTCCCGGATCCGGCGGACGACGAGCAGGTCTTCCGGTGCGATCTGACATGGCTGACCTCTCGCTGGAACTGCATCTTCGGCAGCGGCTGCCAGGGCATCCAGGCGGGCCGCGCGGACGACGGGTGCTGCACGCTGGGCGCCCACTTCTCCGACGAGGACGACGAGAAGCGGGTCGCCGGGCATGTGGCGCGGCTCACGCCGGAGATCTGGCAGCACCACGCCGAGGGCACGAAGAACGGCTGGGTGTCCGAGGACGAGGACGGTGAGCGGCAGACCCGTCCCTACCAGGGCTCCTGCATCTTCCAGAACCGGCCCGGCTTCCCGGGCGGCGCGGGCTGCTCGCTGCACATCCTGGCCCTGCGCGAGGGCCGCGAGCCGCTGGAGACCAAGCCGGACGTGTGCTGGCAGCTGCCGATCCGGCGGACCTTCGACTGGATCGAGCGGCCCGACGACACGCGCGTGCTGCAGATCTCCATCGGGGAGTACGACCGCCGGGGCTGGGGTCCGGGCGGCCACGACCTGCACTGGTGGTGCACGTCGGCGACCTCGGCGCACGGCGCGGGCGACCCGGTGTACGTCTCCTACCGGGCGGAGCTGACCGAGCTGATGGGCAAGGCCGGCTACGACCGGCTGGTCGAGCTGTGCGAGGAGCGGCTGGCGTCCCGGCTGCCGCTGCTCGCCCCGCACCCGGCGGACCCGGCACGCTGACCCGGCCCGCGAGCGCGGAGCCCGTGGACGCGGAGCCCGTGGCGGGGTCCGTGGGCGCGGGGTCCGTGGCGGGGTCCGTGGGCGCGGGGTCCGTGGGCACGGGGTCCGTGGGCGCGGCAGCCGCGAGGTGGGTTTCGGCGCCGTACGCGTAAGGCGTACGGCGCCGTATCGCGTCCGGCGTCACGACGCCGACGGGCTCGGGTCGCCGCCGTCGCCGGGCGGCGGGGTCGAGCCCCCGGGGTCGGTGGAGCCGCCCGGGTCGGACGGCGTGGACGCGGTGGGCGTGGGGTCGGGCGACGACGGCGGGCTGCTCGGGGTGGGCGAGCCGCCGGAGTCCGTGGGGGCCGAGGTGGTGGGCGTCGGGTCCGGGCCGGACGAGGGCGGGTCCGTGGGGCTGCCCGGGCCGGTGCCGGGGTCGGAGGGGCTGGGCGCGGTGCCGTAGCCCTCGATGGAGACGACGGCGCCGGCGGGTGCGATCGCCACCCGCGCGCTCCAGTGGCCGGACGGCTCGCGCAAGGGGTCGACGTGCACCTGGATCGTGAACGACTCACCGGGCTGGAGCGTTCCCGAGGACTGACTGAGATAGAGCCAGGGGGCCGCCGTGGTGGCCGACCAGCGCACGGGGTCCGAGCCGGTCGCGGTGAGGGTGATCAGCGTGGTGTCGCCCCGGCCGGCGGCGGTGACCTCCAGGTCCGCGCCCTGGGTGCCGGCTCCGGCCACGCTGACGACCTCGACGGAGACGTCACTGTCGGCGCCCTGACCGAAACGGGCGCCGGGCCGGGTGCTGGCGTTGCCGGCGTTCTCGTAGCCGCCGCTCGCCGTCTCGCCGTCGAGCATGCCCGCGCCGTGGTCGTGGCGGGTGGTGGCCGGGCCGCCGGCGGTGTCCTCGCCGGCCGGTGCGCCCCGGTAGGCGGCCCACAGGGCGAGCACGGGAGCGGCGACGACCGTGGCGACGACGGTCGTGGTGACGGCACGCGCGCGCAGCCGGTCGCGGCGGGCCGCGCGGTCCTTGGGATCCATCGGGAAGCCGCGCCGGTCGAAGCGCGGCACGGCGAGACCACGCGCGCGTGGGTGGTGCGCGAGGGCGACGTGCAGGGCCGCGCGGGGCGCCTCCAGCACCGGCAGCTCCGCGGGGGTGACGCTGGCGCCGGGCCAGCGGCCGGGGACCGCGCGCTCGGCGGTGCGGCGGCAGCGGGGGCAGTCGTCGACGTGCCGGACCAGTTCGCGGCGCAGGGTGCTGCTCAGCACGAACCGGCCGTCGCCGGTCAGGCGGGCCACGCTCGCGCAGGCGCCCGTCTCCACGACGGCCAGCGCCGCGCGCGTGCGCTCCACCTCGCAGGCCGCGGCGGCCAGGAGCTCGCGGGCGGCGGCGAGATCCATGCCGAGCACGGCGGCGACCTCGTGGGCGGCCAGGTGGTGGCGCACGGCCAGCTCCAGGGCCTCGCGCTGCTCGGGCGTGGTGCCGGCGGCCTCCGGCCAGGCGAGCAGGCCCAGTTCACGGCGCCGCTGCTCCTGGACCTCCGGGGAGACCGGCACGGTGTCCTCGGGCTGCCCGCCGGTGCCGGGACGGCCCGCGGCGTGGGTGGCCTGACGTTTCTGCTTGGCCTCGGCGAGCTTGCGCTGGCACGCCCAGCGGGCCAGCGCGTACAGCCAGGCGCGGCGGTCCCCGGCGGCCTCCGGCACGCGCGTGCCGCGGCGCTCGGCGAGGGCGAGCGCGTCGGCGAGGGCGGCGGTCGCCGAGTCGTGGTCGCACAGGACGGACAGGCAGTAGGTGAACAGCCCGTCGAGATACGGCTCGTAGCGCGCGGGCGGGCGCTGCGCCAGCGTGCGCGCCGCAGCGCGGTCGCGCGCCTCCCGGTGCGCCCGGTGTGCGCCGGTGGTGCGGGTCGAGGTCTCCGGACTGCTGCTCATCACCCGTGCGACCGTAGGCGGCACGAGCAGGGCCTCTCGGGCGCCTTGAGCACTTTTAATCCGTACGGGTGAAACGATCCCTCAATAGGGGACAGGAGCTCTCCGTTCCGTGGCCGGTTCCGGGCGCGGGGTGGCCGGTTCCCGTCGCGCGACCCCTTCGTCGGCGGTACGGCCGCACAGGCGCGGGACGGCCCGCTGTCAGACCCGGCCGCTACGGTGTGGTCCATGGCTGCCCGTACCAAGACCACCAAGGACCGTCCCTCCTACCGCTGCACGGAATGCGGCTGGCAGACGGCGAAGTGGCTCGGCCGCTGCCCCGAATGCCAGGCCTGGGGCACGGTCGAGGAGTACGGCGCGCCCGCGGTCCGTACGACGACGCCGGGCCGGGTCACCACGTCCGCGCTGCCCATCGGCCAGGTCGACGGCCGGCAGGCCACCGCCCGACCCACCGGCGTCCCGGAGCTGGACCGGGTCCTCGGCGGCGGCCTCGTCCCCGGCGCGGTCGTGCTCGTGGCCGGTGAGCCCGGCGTCGGCAAGTCCACCCTCCTCCTCGACGTCGCCGCCAAGTCGGCCAGTGCCGAGCACCCCACCCTCTATGTCACCGGCGAGGAGTCCGCGAGCCAGGTCCGGCTGCGCGCCGACCGGATCAACGCCATCGACGACCACCTCTACCTGGCCGCCGAGACCGACCTCGCGGCCGTGCTCGGCCACTTGGACGCGGTCAAGCCGTCGCTGCTGATCATGGACTCGGTGCAGACGGTGGCCTCGCCCGAGATCGACGGCGCGCCCGGCGGCATGGCGCAGGTCCGCGAGGTGGCCGGCGCCCTGATCCGCGCCTCCAAGGAGCGCGGCATGTCCACGCTGCTGGTGGGCCATGTCACCAAGGACGGCGCGATCGCCGGACCCCGCCTGCTGGAGCACCTGGTGGACGTGGTGCTCCACTTCGAGGGCGACCGGCACGCGCGTCTGCGCCTGGTGCGCGGCGTGAAGAACCGCTACGGCACGACGGACGAGGTCGGCTGCTTCGAGCTGCACGACGAGGGCATCACGGGCCTCGCCGACCCGAGCGGGCTCTTCCTGACCCGTCGTGACGAACCCGTCCCGGGCACCTGCCTGACGGTCACCCTGGAGGGCCGCCGCCCGCTCGTGGCCGAGGTCCAGGCGCTCACCGTGGACTCGCAGATTCCCTCCCCGCGCCGTACGACCTCCGGCCTGGAGACGTCCCGGGTGTCGATGATGCTGGCGGTGCTGGAGCAGCGCGGCCGGATCAGCGCCCTGGGCAAGAGGGACATCTACTCCGCGACGGTCGGCGGTGTGAAGCTGTCGGAGCCCGCCGCGGACCTCGCGATCGCGCTCGCCCTGGCCTCCGCCGCCAGCGACACGCCCCTGCCGAAGAACCTGGTCGCGATCGGCGAGGTGGGCCTGGCGGGCGAGGTCAGACGGGTCACGGGCGTGCAGCGGCGCCTGTCCGAGGCGCACCGGCTGGGCTTCACGCACGCGCTCGTACCGGGCGATCCGGGGAAGATCCCGGCCGGTATGAAGGTCCTGGAAGTCGCCGACATAGGGGACGCCCTGCGGGTGCTGCCGCGCTCCCGTCGCCGAGAGGCCCCACGGGAGGCGGAAGACCGCCGGTAGACTTTGCCCTGGTCTCGCCCGTCCGTACGAACCGAGTGCGCAACGGGAGCGCCCCAGAACCTGCGACCGGAGGAGTGCAGTGGCAGCCAACGACCGGGCAGCAGCTCCCGGAAAGTCCGGTGGGAGTGCCGGTTCCGATGGCCTGATGCGCGCCTCGCTGAGCGCTGTGGCACCGGGCACGGCCCTGCGGGACGGCCTCGAGCGGGTGCTGCGCGGCAACACCGGCGGCCTGATCGTGCTCGGCTTCGACAAGACGGTCGAGACGATGTGCACAGGTGGTTTCGTCCTGGACGTGGAGTTCACCGCGACCCGGCTGCGCGAGCTGTGCAAGCTGGACGGCGGCATCGTGCTCTCCTCGGACCTGTCGAAGATCCTGCGGGCGGGTGTCCAGTTCGTCCCCGACGCGACGATCCCGACGGAGGAGACCGGCACCCGGCACCGCACCGCGGACCGCGTCTCCAAGCAGGTCGGCTTCCCGGTCGTCTCCGTCTCCCAGTCCATGCGCCTGGTCGCCCTGTACGTCGACGGGCAGCGCCGCGTCCTGGAGGACTCGGCGGCGATCCTGTCCCGCGCCAACCAGGCGCTGGCCACCCTGGAGCGCTACAAGCTGCGCCTGGACGAGGTCGCCGGCACCCTGTCGGCACTCGAGATCGAGGACCTGGTGACGGTCCGGGACGTCTCCGCGGTGGCGCAGCGGCTGGAGATGGTGCGCCGCATCGCCACCGAGATCGCCGAGTACGTGATCGAGCTGGGCACCGACGGGCGGCTGCTCGCCCTCCAGCTCGACGAGTTGATCGCCGGGGTCGAGCCCGAGCGGGAGCTGGTCGTGCGGGACTACGTCCCCGAGCCGACCGCGAAGCGTTCCCGCACGGTCGACGAGGCGCTGGCCGAGCTGGACAAGCTCACCCACGCCGAGCTGCTGGAGCTGTCCACGGTGGCCCGCGCCCTGGGGTACACGGGCTCCCCCGAGGCCCTCGACTCCGCGGTCTCGCCGCGCGGCTTCCGGCTGCTGGCGAAGGTCCCGCGACTTCCGGGCGCCATCATCGACCGTCTGGTGGAGCACTTCGGCGGCCTGCAGAAGCTGCTCGCCGCCAGCGTCGACGACCTGCAGACCGTCGACGGCGTCGGCGAGGCCCGCGCCCGCAGCGTCCGTGAGGGCCTGTCGCGGCTGGCGGAGTCGTCGATCCTGGAGCGGTACGTCTAGCCTCCGGCGGTTCGCGGACCGTTGACACGCACAAGGGGTGCCTGCCCGAGCCGGGCGGCACCCCTTGGCGTGTCCGTACGCGTCCGTCCGTGTCCGTGCGTCGGGCCCCGCCTCAGTCGGCCGCGAGGACGAACGACGTCTGCGCCTTCTCGAACCCGGGCGCCTTCGCCTCCACCAGGTACGTCCCCGGTGTGGCCGTCCGGGCCGGAGGCGTCGCGCACTGCGGCGCGCTCGCCCGTCGGTCCCACGTCACGACGTACGTGATGCTGCTGCTCGCCGGCACCCGGTACAGCAGGCTCCCGTTGCCCTTGGGGCAGTCGGCGGACGACCAGAAGTGTTCGCCTTCCTGACTGACCGTCACCACCGCGTTCTTCGGCCCGAGGTCGACCTTGCAGTCGTGGGCGGAGGTGTTGCGCGCGACGATCTGGAACGTCGGCGTCTGGTCCGGGGTGTAGCTGTTGCGAACGCTGCGCAGCGTCAACGTCACGTCACCGGCGGTGCAGTTGGGCAGCGGGGAACCGGCCGGGAGCACCGCGCCCGCACCGCTGCCGCCGCCCGCGCTGCCGTTGATCCCGTCGTCCGCTCCGCCGGCCGAGCCCGTACCACCGGCACCACCGGCGCCGCCGGCCCCACCGGAACCGTCCGCACCGCCGGTGCCGCCCGAGCCGGAGCCGCCGCCCGCACCGGAGCCGGCCCCCGAGCCGCTGGAGTCACCACCGCTCGACTCGTCGCGCCCGCCCGGATGTTGGCTGATCGCCGGTCCCGAGCCGGACGGTCCGGGCGTGATCGAGGACGCGGGATTCTTGCCGTTGGACCCACCGGCGTCGTTCTTGCCGCCGCCGTCACCCGAGGTGACGACCCATGTGATCAACAGCGCCAACAGCGCGACCACAGACAGCAGTACGGCCCTCCGTCGCCAATAGATGGAGGAGGGAAGCGGCCCGACCGGATTGCGCAGAGATCCCACGGCGCAAACTGTACGAGAGATCGCTGCGTTCGCTTGCGTCACCCGCCGCCCGCGGCACAACTTTTCCGGATCATCATCCCGGAGACCACTCTCGAACACACCTGGGCGCTCCGGTGCGTTCACGATCGCAGCCCTTGCACCTGTGGCCACGGCCGGGGGGTGCGGGTTTCCAAGTGATCAAGGCGCGTGAGGAGTTCGCGGCTCGCCGGCCGACCGGCGAGCGAGGCCCGACGTCCGGCGTGTGCGGTACACGGCGGGGTCGCGGCCGCGGTCGCCGAGACGGGACGCGCGCGGCCGGGCGCAGGGGCAGGAGCGCAGCCCGTCGTCCGGCACGCGCGGATGCGGGGCGGCGCCGACGCCGCGAGAACCACCACTCGTGCCGCGCCACCACCCCGACACCACCACCCGCTCACCCCGGCCACCACCCCGACACCACCGCCGGCTCACCCCGGCCGCCACCCCTCCCCCGGCCACCGCCGCCCCCTGTCCGCAGCCGCCGCCCCGCCGCCTCCGCACCCTCGCCCCGCCACCTCCGTCCCCTCTCCCGCCGCGCGTCCCGCACCGGCGGACGCCGCCCGCGCTCCGACCCGCCCCCCGTCGGTGCGCACGCGCGCGTGGTCGTGCATGGCAGGATCGGTAGCGCCATGACTGCGCCCACGAAGCTTTTGCACAGCAGCCCCGTCCCGTCGGCCGTGCCGGCCGGGGAGGAACTGCACACCCCTGTCATCGCCTGGTTCGACGCGCACGCGCGGGATCTGCCCTGGCGGCGCCCGGAGGCGGGTGCCTGGGGTGTGATGGTCAGCGAGTTCATGCTCCAGCAGACGCCGGTCAGCCGGGTGCTGCCCGTCTACGAGCAGTGGCTGGCCCGCTGGCCCCGCCCCGCCGACCTGGCCGAGGATGCGCCCGGTGAGGCGGTACGCGCCTGGGGCCGGCTCGGCTACCCGCGCCGCGCGCTGCGTCTGCACGGCGCGGCGGTGGCGATAACGGAGCGGCACGGCGGTGACGTACCCGCCGACCACGCCCAGCTGCTCGCGCTGCCCGGCATCGGCGAGTACACGGCCGCGGCGGTCGCGTCGTTCGCCTACGGGCAGCGGCACGCGGTGCTGGACACCAATGTGCGCCGGGTCTTCGCCCGCGCGGTGAGCGGTGTGCAGTATCCGCCGAACGCGACCACGGCCGCCGAGCGGCGGCTCGCCCGCATGCTGCTGCCGCAGGACGAGCGGACCGCCGCGCGCTGGGCCGCGGCCTCGATGGAGCTGGGCGCCCTGGTGTGCACGGCGAAGAACGAGGACTGTCACCGCTGCCCGATCGCCGCGCAGTGCGCGTGGCGGCTCGCGGGCAAGCCGGAGCACGACGGGCCGCCGCGGCGCGGCCAGACCTACGCCGGTACCGACCGGCAGGTGCGCGGCAAGCTGCTCGCCGTGCTGAGGGAGGCGCACGCGCCCGTGCCGCAGGCCGCGCTGGACCGGGTGTGGCACGAGCCGGTGCAGCGCGCCCGGGCGTTGGACGGCCTCGTCGCGGACGGTCTGGTGGAGCCGCTGCCGGGCGGGCTGTACCGGCTGCCGCTGAGCTGACGCACGGGCTCCGTCGAACACGCGGCCGGTCCGCGCACGGTCCGCCCCGGGCTGACGTACAGACACTTCACAGTGCCCGGCCGCGTGTTACGGTCCATCACAGAACCCAAATCGGGTCATACTCCGAAAAATCGGCCAGCCCCTTTACCCACGACCGGCTTCCGTTACACAACCGACGTACAGCCGAGCGCTGGCCGCAGGCTGCTCCGCACAACGCCGTGACAACGCCTCCGTACCTTCGTTGTCGTGCCCGTCAGGGACACGACGACCACAGGCAGGACACCGGCAGCAGGCAGCCGGCACCACGGGGACTTTTCGGAGGCGGTTGATCATGGCGCAGGGCGAGGTGCTCGAGTTCGAGGAGTACGTCCGCACCCGGCAGGACGCGCTGCTGCGCAGCGCTCGCCGGCTGGTTCCGGACCCGGTCGACGCCCAGGACCTGCTCCAGACCGCCCTGGCCCGCACCTACGGCCGCTGGGAGGGCATCGCCGACAAGCGGCTGGCCGACGCCTACCTGCGCCGCGTCATGATCAACACGCGTACCGAGTGGTGGCGCGCCCGCAAGCTGGAGGAGGTGCCCACCGAGCAGCTCCCGGACGCCTCCGTGGACGACTCCACCGAGCAGCACGCCGACCGCGCCCTGCTGATGGACATCATGAAGGTGCTCGCCCCGAAGCAGCGCAGCGTGGTCGTGCTGCGACACTGGGAGCAGATGTCCACGGAGGAGACGGCCGCCGCCCTCGGCATGTCGGCCGGAACGGTCAAGAGCACGCTGCACCGGGCGCTCGCCCGGCTCCGCGAGGAGCTGGAGGCCCGCGATCTGGACGCACGCGCGCTGGAGCGTGAGGAGCGGGAGCGGTGCGCGGCCTGACGGACGGGGACGTCTCCCCGTCCAGGGGGAGTCTTCAGGCGGTGATCACGGCGGCGGCCGTGCTCGCCGCCCTCGCCCTTTTGGTCTCCGCGTGCGCCACCGGCGGCACCGGGACCCGTGACGAGGGCCCCGCCCGCGCCGACTCGGTCGCGGGCGCGGCGGCCTCGCCCTCCCCCAGCCCCGTGCACACCATGCAGAGGGTGGACCCGGTCCGGCTGGTCAAGGCGGACCCGCTGGTCTCGGACGCGGTCAAGAAGAGCCTGCGTCCGTGTGTGGGGGACGACTACCCCGTCGACGTGTCGTACGGCGACCTGACCGACGGATCGGTCGACGACGTCGTCATCAATGTGCTGACGTGCGGTGACGCGGTGGGCGTCGGCTCGTACGTGTACCGCGCCAACGGCGACCGGTACCAGAATGTGTTCCAGTCCGAGGAATCCCCGGTCTACGCCGAGATAGACCGAGGCGCTCTGATGGTGACCAAGCAGGTGTACAAGAATGGCGATCCGGTGTCGAACCCGTCCGGCGAGAACGTGATCACGTACGTCTGGAAAGCGGGCCGGTTCGTGCAGGACGACTTCCACCACACCGACTACGGCACCACGGTGGACACCACTCCGGCACAGACGCCCGCACCGGCGCCGGCGGACAACTGACGCGGACATCGCGGCGGGCGTGAACCGATCGGACCACTCGTTCCGATGGAGGAGTGAACGCACCGCGAGATCCACGCGTCCACGTAGAGAGCCTTACGACCGAGAAGCACACAAGGACTGAGAGCACCGGGATGGCAGACCAGACCCACGTCCTGTTCGTCGAGGACGACGACGTCATCCGCGAGGCCACCCAGCTCGCCCTGGAGCGGGACGGCTTCGTGGTCACCGCCATGCCCGACGGCCTGTCGGGCCTGGAGGCGTTCCGGGCGAACCGCCCCGACATCGCGCTGCTGGACGTCATGGTCCCGGGCCTGGACGGCGTCAGCCTGTGCCGGCGCATCCGCGACGAGTCCACCGTGCCGGTGATCATGCTGTCGGCGCGCGCCGACGCGATCGACGTGGTCCTGGGCCTGGAGGCGGGCGCCGACGACTACGTCACCAAGCCGTTCGACGGGGCGGTGCTGGTCGCCCGCATCCGCGCGGTGCTGCGCCGCTTCGGACACGCGGGCGGTGACCGTCAGGCGGACGGCGCGGGCGCGGCGGACGAGGGCGGCGTGCTGACCTTCGGCGATCTGGAGGTCGACACGGACGGCATGGAGGTACGCCGGTCCGGCCGCCCGGTGGCGCTGACCCCGACCGAGATGCGCCTGCTGCTGGAGTTCTCCTCCGCGCCGGGCACGGTCCTGTCGCGGGACAAGCTCCTGGAGCGCGTCTGGGAGTACGGCTGGGGCGGGGACACCCGTGTCGTCGACGTCCATGTGCAGCGGCTGCGCACCAAGATCGGCCAGGACCGCATCGAGACGGTCCGCGGCTTCGGCTACAAGTTGAAGGCCTGAGCGGGGCCCGGCATGCGGGGGATCGTGCGAAGTCTGCTTCCGGGGCATCTGGAGCGGGCGGGTATCCGGACGGGGCTGAGATGGAAGCTCAGCGCTGCGATCGCGCTGGTCGGCGCGCTCGTGGCGATCGTGCTGAGCCTGGTCGTCCACAACGCGGCACGGGTGTCGATGCTGGACAACGCCCGCGATCTGGCCGTCGAGCGGATCAAGATCGCCCAGCGGAACTACGACCTGACCCACCGGGCGAACTTCCCCGGCGTCGCGATCAACGACGCCGGCCTGCCCGAACCGCTGCGTGAGCGGGTCCTGGCCAACCGGGTGGCGACCTATGTCTCCGACCACCAGGGCCACCCGCCGGACATCTGGGCCGCCACCCCGGCGAAGGACGGGCGCATCCTCTCGCTGCACACCCACTTCACCGACCGCAGCACGGACATCCTGCGCGACCTCGACCAGGCACTCGTCATCGGCTCCATCGCGGTCGTCCTGGGCGGCAGCGCGCTCGGCGTACTCATCGGCGGGCAGCTGTCGCGCCGGCTGCGCAAGGCGGCGGCCGCCGCCAACCAGGTCGCCCGCGGGGAGACCGAGGTACGGGTGCGGGACGCCATCGGCGGGATCGTCCGGGACGAGACCGACGACCTGGCGAGCGCCGTGGACGCCATGGCGGACGCGCTCCAGCAGCGCCTGGAGGCCGAACGCCGGGTGACCGCCGACATCGCGCACGAGCTGCGCACCCCGGTCACCGGGCTGCTCACGGCGGCCGAGCTGCTGCCGCCCGGCCGCCCGACCGAGCTGGTGCTGGACCGGGCGAAGGCGATGCGCACCCTGGTGGAGGACGTCCTGGAGGTGGCCCGCCTGGACGGCGCTTCGGAGCGGGCGGAACTGCAGGACATCCTGCTCGGTGACTTCGTCGCCCGCCGGGTGGCGGTCAAGGACCCGGAGATCGAGGTCCGGGTCGTCCATGAATCGGAGGTCACCACCGACCCGCGCCGCCTGGAGCGCGTGCTGTTCAACCTGCTGGCCAACGCAGCCCGGCACGGCAAGCCGCCCATCGAGGTGACCGTGGAGGGCCGGGTCATCCGGGTGCGCGACCACGGCCCCGGCTTCCCCGAGGACATCCTCGCCGAGGGACCGAGCCGCTTCCGCACCGGCAGCACCGACCGCGCCGGCCACGGCCACGGCCTGGGCCTCACCATCGCCGCCGGCCAGGCCCGCGTCCTCGGCGCCCGCCTGACCTTCCGCAACATCCGCCCAGCCGGCGCCCCACCCCACATACCGGCCGAGGGCGCGGTAGCAGTCCTCTGGCTCCCGGAACACGCCCCCACCAACACAGGCAGCTACCCCGTCCTCCCGTAGCCCCCCGCTGCACGGCACCACGCACACCTGCCGCACACCACGGCATCGGTGCCGAGCGCCACAACGCCGCCGCACCCGCGTACGGCGGGAAGGGGCCGGGGTGGGGGGTGTCCGCCCGCAGCGTCCGGCACCGGGCAAGGGCGCCCCTCGTCGGGAACGGGCGGCCGGACCGAGGACGGACACCCCCCGCCCCGGCCCCGACCCACAACGAACCGTTGGCGAGACACCAGCCCACCACGCACCGCAACGGGCCGCCGCAGGCCCCAAAGGGGCGCGGGGAACGGCGCGACCAGCCACAACGCACCGGCAGACGAAACACAACCAGGCGCCGCAGGCCCCCCCGCCCCCCGCCCAGACCCCACACCCCAGACAACAACGAGGCGCCCGCCGGAACCCCGGCGAGCGCCCCACAACAACCGACGGAGTCACACCGCCTCAACCGACGGAGTCACACCGCCTCGACCACCGCCGCCTGCGCAGCAGCCTCCGTGCCGCCCGCCTGAGGCCCGGCCCCCCGCAGCGGCACCTCCTTGACGAACAGCGCCGCCACCAGCACGACCACCGCAACCACCGCACCGAGCAGGAACGCCGCATGCGTCCCGGAGGACACCGCATGCTGGTACGCCTCGCGCGCCGCGGCCGGCAGCTTCGCCAGGCTCGCCGCATCCAGCTGCGCGGACCTCTCCGTGATCTTCGAGCCCAGCGCCCCGGCCTTCTCGGCCATGACGTCCTGCACCCGGTGGTTGAACAGCGCGCCCATGATCGCGACACCGAACGAGGAACCGAGCGTCCGGAACAGGGTGGTGGAGGAGGACGCGACGCCCATGTCCTTCATCTCCACGCTGTTCTGCGCGACCAGCATGGTGATCTGCATGAGGCAGCCCATGCCGAGACCGAGCACGGCCATGTAGAGCCCGGACGTGAACCGCGTGGTCCCCGTGTCCATCGTCGACAGCAGGTACAGCCCGACGACCATCAGCACACCGCCGACGATCGGGAAGGCCTTGTAGCGGCCACTGTTGGTAGTGATCCGCCCGGCCACCATCGAGGTGACGAGCATCGCGCCGAGCATCGGCAGCAGCAGCAACCCGGAGTTCGTGGCGGACGCCCCCTGCACGGCCTGCTGGTACAGCGGCAGGAACAGCGTGGCGCCGAACATCGCGAAACCGGTGATGAAGCCGATGACCGACATCAGCGTGAAGTTGCGGCTGCGGAAGATGTGCAGCGGCACGACCGGCTCGGCGGCCTTGGTCTGCCAGAAGACGAACCCGATCAGCGCGACGACGCCGATGCCGATCAGTTCCATGATCCGCGCGGAGGTCCAGGCGTACTCCGTACCGCCCCAGGTGGTGACCAGGACGATGGAGGTGATGCCGACGGTCAGCAGCAGGGCGCCGAGGTAGTCGATGCGCGCCTTGGCCCGCTTCTTCGGCAGGTGCAGCACCACGCTGATCAGGCCGAGCGAGACGACACCGAGCGGCAGGTTGATGTAGAAGGCCCAGCGCCAGCCCCAGTGGTCGGTGATCGTGCCGCCCACCAGCGGGCCGCCGATCATCGCCAGCGCCATGACGCCGGCCATCATGCCCTGGTACTTGCCGCGCTCACGCGGCGGGATCAGGTCGCCGATGATCGCCATGACGCCGACCATCAGACCACCGGCGCCGAGGCCCTGCACGGCCCGGAAGCCGATCAGCTGCCCCATGTCCTGCGCCATGCCGCTGAGTGCGGAACCGACCAGGAAGATCACGATGGAGCCCATGAACGAGC
Source organism: Streptomyces sp. NPDC028635 (assembly GCF_040637635.1). Taxonomy (NCBI): domain Bacteria; kingdom Bacillati; phylum Actinomycetota; class Actinomycetes; order Kitasatosporales; family Streptomycetaceae; genus Streptomyces; species Streptomyces sp. NPDC028635. Next base: position 26,234 of record NZ_JBEZWX010000024.1, read on the forward strand.
CCTTGCGCCCGTACATGTCGCCGATCTTGCCCCAGAGCGGGGTGGAGGCGGCGGTGGCCAGGGTGTAGGCGGTGACGACCCAGGAGAGATGCTCCAGGCCACCCAGCTCACCCACGATGGTCGGCATCGCGGTGCCGACGATCATGTTGTCCAGCATGGCGAGCATCATCGTGATCATGAGCGCGAGCAGAACGACCCGAACACTCCTGGGGCGCTTGCCCGCTTCTGTCTCGACTGATTCCGTGGCGGTCATCGTCCCTACTTCCCCCAGCGACTACTACTTACTTGCCGACCGGCTAGTTATCCCTACACTGGGAAGGTAGCTCCGTAACTAGCCGGTCGTCAAGTAAGTTTTACCAGCCGGGCGGCAGGTAAGTTTCCGGGGAAGCCCTAGGAGGACGAGGATGGACGTCACCATGGACGGCACCAAGCAGCAGCGTCGCGGGAACACCCGCCAGCGCATCCAGGACGTCGCGCTCGAACTCTTCGCCGAGCAGGGCTACGAGAAGACCTCCCTGCGGGAGATCGCCGAGAGCCTGGACGTCACCAAGGCGGCGCTGTACTACCACTTCAAGACCAAGGAAGAGATCCTCGTCAGCATCTTCGAGGATCTGTCCCGGCCGATCGAGGACCTGATCGAGTGGGGGCGGCAGCAGCCGCACACCCTCGAGACCAAGCAGGAGATCGTCCGCCGCTACAGCGAGGCCCTCACCGGGGCGACCCCGCTCTTCCGCTTCATGCAGGAGAACCAGGCGACGGTCCGCGAGCTGCGCATCGGCGAGATGTTCAAGGAGCGCATGCTCGGGCTGCGGGACATCCTCGTCGACCCGGACGCGGACCTGGTCGACAAGGTCCGCTGCATCAGCGCGCTGTTCACGCTGCACGCCGGGATGTTCGTCCTGCAGGACGTCGAAGGCGACCCCGAGGAGAAGCGCAGGGCCACCCTCGAGGTCGCGTTCGATCTGGTGGCTCAGGCCCACAAGGGGGCCTGAGCGTCCGCCCGCGTGGGGCGGCGGCGGGTCAGACGGACACGCCCTTGGATCGCAGGAAGGCGACCGGGTTGATCGCGGAGCCGTAGTTCGGCGTCTTGCGGATCTCGAAGTGCAGGTGCGGGCCGCTGGAGTTGCCGGTGTTGCCGGACTTGGCGATGTGCTGGCCGGTGGCCACGACCTGGCCGATCTTCACGTCGATGCGGGACAGGTGGGCGTACTGGGAGTACGTGCCGTTGCCGTGCCGGATGACGATGGCGTTGCCGTAGGCGGGGCCGTCACCGGCGCCGTTCGGGCCGGCCTTGACGACCGTGCCGCCGTGGGCGGCGACGACGTTGGTGCCGAGCGGCACCGCGAAGTCCTGGCCGGAGTGGCGGTGCGACCACATGCCGCCGGCCTGGTTGAAGCTCGCGGACAGCGTGTAGTGCGCCACCGGGTGGACCCAGGAGGCGGCCTTCTTCTTGGCGGCGGCCTTCTGCGCGGCAGCCTTCTTCGCGGCGGCCTGCTTGGCGGCCTGCTCGGCGGCGGCAGCGGCCTTGGCCTTGGCGGCCGCGGCGGTCTTCGCGGCCTGGGCGGCCTTGGCCTGCGCGGCGGCCTGCGCCTCGACCGCGGTGGCGGTGGCGGTGGTGGAGGCGGACGTGGCGTCGGCGGCGGCCGCGACCCCGGCTCCCAGAGCGACCGAGACCCCGAGACCGGCGGCCAGCACAGCGGCGCGGGTGCGAAGGGTGGACGTACGGGACTGACGGGACGTGACGCGCTGGGACATGTGAACCTCGTGAAGCCGGGGACAGAGAAAAGCCACCCGACGCACAGGCATCCCGCCGGATGGGCTCATCCTTGGTAACCCCACGGCGCAGATCAGCTCAAATGTGTGATCTACGACGACCTCTAGTAGTCCAACACAAAACCTTCAACTTCCGACGCAACCAACATTTCGGGCAAAACGCACCTGAGCACCCTGCAAGCAGGGCACTTCCGTGCCGAAAGTCCGTTTTATGGATCTCCCGAGCCCACTATTCCGCCTCGTAAGTGACGCAGGTCGCGTGCGGCACGTCACCGGGGAGCCCCACGGACGCCCGTACGAATGTGGCGCAAACCTCTAGCCACTTACCAGTCGGTAACCCTACGGTTCCTCCCGCGCCACCCTCACCGAAGAGCATGCACACGACACCACCGTGTGCACGGACGGGAGAGGAACCCCCACATGACGATCAGACGCGCCTGGCTGCGCCGGGCCTCGACGGCCGCCGTCTCCGCGGCCGCCCTGACGGCGCTGGCCACCCCCGCGCACGCCGCGGAGCCGGCGGCCCCCGCGGCGCCCACCGCGGCCGGCACGGCGACGGCCGGGGCCGTCGACCACGCCACCTGGCAGCGCGACTGCCAGAGCGTGATGGACCAGGCGCTGCCGTATCTGCAGCAGCGGATCGCCGCCGCCCGGCCGGGCGAGCGCCAGGCGATCGTCCTCGACATCGACAACACGACCCTGGAGACCGACTTCGGCTTCCACTTCCCCCAGCCGGCCAACAAGCCGGTCCTCCAGGTGGCCCGCTACGCCCAGGAGCACGGCGTCTCGCTCTTCTTCGTCACGGCACGCCCCGGCATCCTCTACGCGCCCACCGAGTTCAATCTGGAGTACGACGGCTACGACGTCGCCGGTCTGCGCGTGCGCGGCCTGTTCGACCTGTTCAAGGACGTCGCCGCCTACAAGACCGCACAGCGCGCCCAGATCGAGACCCAGGGCTACACGATCATCGCGAACATCGGCAACAGCGCCACGGACCTCTCCGGCGGCCACGCCGAGAAGACGTTCAAGCTGCCGGACTACGACGGACAGCTGTCCTGACGGACGGCAGCGGGCAGCGAAAAGGGAGCTGCCCCGGGACGTGAGTCCCGGGGCAGCTCCCTTTCGCTTTCCGGCCGGTGCCGAGCGCGGCGCTTACGCGTCCTTGCTCAGGTTCGGTCCGGCACCGCCGGCCGCCTGCTCGATCGGCGGGACGTCGGGCAGCGCCGACTTCTCCTCACCGCGGAAGGTGAAGGTCTTCTCGTCGCCCTCGCCCTCGGTGTCCACGACCACGATCTGACCGGGACGCACCTCGCCGAAGAGGATCTTCTCCGACAGCGAGTCCTCGATCTCCCGCTGGATCGTGCGGCGCAGCGGCCGCGCGCCCATCACCGGGTCGTAGCCCTTCTTGGACAGCAGCTCCTTGGCGGCCTGGGACAGCTCGATGCCCATGTCCCGGTCCTTCAGGCGCTCGTCCACCTTGCCGATCATCAGGTCGACGATCCGCAGGATGTCGTCCTGGGTCAGCTGCGGGAAGACGACCACGTCGTCGACGCGGTTGAGGAACTCGGGACGGAAGTGCTGCTTCAGCTCGTCCGACACCTTGTTCTTCATGCGCTCGTAGTTGGTCTTCGTGTCGCCCGCGGCGGCGAAGCCCAGGTTGAAGCCCTTGGAGATGTCCCGGGTGCCGAGGTTGGTCGTCATGATGATGACCGTGTTCTTGAAGTCCACGACCCGGCCCTGGGAGTCGGTCAGGCGACCGTCCTCCAGGATCTGCAACAGCGAGTTGAAGATGTCCGGGTGGGCCTTCTCGACCTCGTCGAAGAGGACGACCGAGAACGGCTTGCGGCGCACCTTCTCCGTCAGCTGGCCGCCCTCTTCGTAGCCCACGTAGCCGGGGGGCGAACCGAAGAGACGCGACACCGTGTGCTTCTCGCTGAACTCCGACATGTCGAGGGAGATCAGCGCGTCCTCGTCACCGAAGAGGAACTCGGCGAGGGCCTTGGACAGCTCGGTCTTACCGACACCGGACGGGCCGGCGAAGATGAACGAGCCACCGGGACGCTTGGGGTCCTTCAGACCGGCACGCGTACGGCGGATCGCCTTCGACAGCGCCTTGACGGCGTCGTTCTGGCCGATGACCCGCTTGTGCAGCTCCTCCTCCATACGGAGCAGGCGGCTGGACTCCTCCTCGGTCAGCTTGAAGACCGGGATGCCGGTGGCCGTGGCGAGGACCTCGGCGATCAGCTCGCCGTCGACCTCCGCGACGACGTCCATGTCGCCGGCCTTCCACTCCTTCTCCCGCTTGGCCTTCGCCGCCAGCAGCTGCTTCTCCTTGTCGCGGAGAGACGCCGCCTTCTCGAAGTCCTGGGAGTCGATGGCGGACTCCTTGTCGCGGCGGACACCCGCGATCTTCTCGTCGAACTCGCGCAGGTCCGGCGGAGCGGTCATCCGGCGGATGCGCATCCGGGAGCCGGCCTCGTCGATCAGGTCGATCGCCTTGTCCGGCAGGAAGCGGTCGGAGATGTAGCGGTCGGCCAGGGTGGCGGCCTGGACCAGCGCCTCGTCGGTGATGGAGACACGGTGGTGCGCCTCGTACCGGTCGCGCAGGCCCTTGAGGATCTCGATCGTGTGCGGCAGGGACGGCTCGGCGACCTGGATGGGCTGGAAGCGGCGCTCGAGGGCCGCGTCCTTCTCCAGGTGCTTGCGGTACTCGTCCAGCGTGGTCGCACCGATGGTCTGCAGCTCACCGCGGGCCAGCATCGGCTTCAGGATGGAGGCCGCGTCGATGGCGCCCTCGGCGGCACCCGCACCGACCAGCGTGTGCAGCTCGTCGATGAACAGGATGATGTCGCCGCGGGTGCGGATCTCCTTGAGCACCTTCTTCAGGCGCTCCTCGAAGTCACCGCGGTAGCGGGAGCCGGCGACCAGCGCGCCGAGGTCCAGGGTGTAGAGGTGCTTGTCCTTGAGGGTCTCGGGCACCTCGCCCTTGACGATGGCCTGGGCGAGGCCCTCGACGACGGCGGTCTTGCCGACGCCGGGCTCACCGATCAGGACCGGGTTGTTCTTGGTACGGCGGGACAGCACCTGCATGACCCGCTCGATCTCCTTCTCGCGCCCGATGACCGGGTCGAGCTTGGACTCACGGGCGGCCTGGGTGAGGTTCCGGCCGAACTGGTCGAGGACCAGGGACGTGGAGGGGGTGCCCTCGGCAGGACCACCGGCAGCGGCGGTCTCCTTGCCCTGGTAACCGGAGAGCAGCTGGATCACCTGCTGCCGCACGCGGTTCAGATCAGCGCCCAGCTTGACCAGGACCTGGGCGGCGACGCCCTCGCCCTCACGGATCAGGCCGAGCAGGATGTGCTCCGTGCCGATGTAGTTGTGGCCCAGCTGCAGCGCCTCGCGCAGCGAGAGCTCCAGCACCTTCTTGGCACGGGGGGTGAAGGGGATGTGGCCGGACGGGGCCTGCTGGCCCTGGCCGATGATCTCCTCCACCTGCTGGCGGACCGCCTCGAGCGAAATCCCGAGGCTCTCAAGGGCCTTGGCGGCGACACCCTCACCCTCGTGGATCAGGCCCAGGAGGATGTGCTCGGTGCCGATGTAGTTGTGGTTGAGCATCCGGGCTTCTTCCTGAGCCAGGACGACAACCCGCCGCGCGCGGTCGGTGAACCTCTCGAACATCGTTAATCGCTCCTCAGAGCGGTCAGGCAGTGGGGGGAACTTCCCCTCCCTGTCCTTCCGCAGCTTAGTCCCGCAAGCGGGGACCGCTCATTCCAACTGCCGACACCGTCGATGGCCTCCTGACCCCGAACGCCGACATCTGCTCCAACCCGATGGTGCGAGACGATGTTCCCGCAGGCCAGGCAGTTACCCCAGTCGCCAGTACGCCGATGGCGAACGGGAGACCTCCCGGGCCGCGTGTCGCCCCCTCCCACTAGGGATGTCTTACCCGCTGCGACGGACAGTCCATGCCGCGTGCACGGCTTCCCTCCGCTACGGGCGAACAACCTTGCGCCTCCTGGCGTCCCCGCGCACCCCCGGGACCGGAACTCTGCGCACTCATCGGAGCACCCAGCGTAACCCGCACGGGTTTCCGGCTGTTGCACTTGGCATGGCTGGCGCAGTCCCCCCATGGCCCACGGTCCCCTTCCCCCGGCGGTCACCCGAGCGGGCCGATCCGCTCCGGCACTGGTACGAGAACGAACTGGGCTGGCCGGTGGTGCCCGGAGAGCCGGTACGACTTTCCGTGGGCCCGCGCTTCGACGTCCTGGACGTCCCGGCCGAGGCGGGGCGGGCGGCGCTGCGCCATCTGGCGCCCACGTCGCCCGTGGCCCTGCACGGGGACCGGATGCGGCTCCTGCTGGCCCCGGGCAGTGCCGAGGAGCTGCCGGGCCTGCTGGAGTGGCTGGAGTGGGGCCCGCTGGCCGCGTCCCTGGACCTCAGGGCCCTGGGCCCGGGAAGCACGCTGGAGGCCCCTGCGCCGGTGCCGTTCCCCGGGGAGCCGCCGGGGGCGTCCTGCGTGAGTGCGCCGGCGTGGTCGGCCGAGGGGGCCGGGCAGTGGACCGCCGGCGTGCCGGGAGGGCCCGCCGCAGCCGGGATCAAGGGGCCGCAGAGGCTGGAGGGGCCGACGGCCTCCCGAGCGGGGGCGCGGGCCGGAGCCGGGCCGGAAGAGGCGGCCGTGACAGGCCCGCCGACCGGCCCCCGAGGGGTCGGCACACGGGCGGCCGGAACCGGGGCGGTCGGCGCGTGGGCGGCCAGGATCGGCCGCTCAGCCGCTTCGCAGGGGGCCGCCGTATGGCTGCGGCCCCCCGTTCCGGGGAGCGAGGCCGAGTCCTCGCTGCCGACGATGTCGGCGCTGGGGGGCCGTGCGGGCACCCCCGATCTCGTACGCGTGGTGGACACGGTGGCCACGCGGTGCCACCGGATCCGCCTGCGGCGCGCGTGCGCTCAGCCGTTGGCCTTCTCGTAGGCCTCGCGAATGGACGCGGGAACGCGGCCGCGGTCATTGACCTCGTAGCCGTTCTCCTTGGCCCAGGCGCGGATCGCGGCGGTGTCCTGCGTACCGCCGGAAGCGGCGGCGCGGGCCTTTCCACGACCGCCCGAGGCGCGGCCTCCGGTACGACGCCCATTCTTCACGTACGGCTCGAGAAGGCCGCGCAGCTTGTCCGCATTGGCGGTCGTGAGATCGATCTCGTACGTCTTGCCGTCCAGCGCGAACGTCACGGTCTCGTCTGCCTCGCCGCCGTCGAGGTCGTCGACAAGAAGGACCTGAACCTTCTGTGCCACCGGATTTCCTTTCATCGAAAACGCTGAGGGTCGGGGTGCGTGGCGTCCGCCCGTTTCGCCACCGCCCCTGTTATATGCAGTACGGCAGTACGTCGGAAAGCAAACCGCTTTTGCCGGAAAAACACAAACCCCTGGCAGAGACCGCTCCGCCCGCTCCGGGACGGAAACATGTGCGTTTCGGACATAGGGAACCGGGGCAGCCTGCCGTCGCGCCGAATAGGCGTTGACCCGCTTGCCCGTTGGCCCCGGCGATCACAGATGGAGAAGCATCCGGCTGTTGCCCAGGGTGTTCGGTTTCACTCGTTCGAGACCGAGGAACTCCGCGACACCCTCGTCATAGGAACGCAGGAGCTCCGCGTACACATCGCGGTCGACCGGTGTCTCACCGATCTCCACGAAGCCGTGCTTGCCGAAGAAGTCGACTTCGAAGGTCAGACAGAATACGCGGCGAACCCCCAGCCAGCGGGCGGTCTGCAGCAACTTCTCCAGCACCCGGTGGCCGACGCCCGCCCCCTTCAGACCGGGCTTCACGGCGAGAGTGCGCACTTCCGCGAGGTCTTCCCACATCACGTGCAGCGCGCCGCAGCCGACCACCTCGGCGTTGTCGTCGCGTTCCGCGACCCAGAACTCCTGGATGTCCTCGTAAAGCGTCACCATCGCTTTGTCGAGCAGGATGCCGTCACGGGCGTAGGCGTCGAGGAGTCGGCGCACGGCGGGGACATCGCTGGTGCGCGCCCGCCGGACGGTGATGGCTTTAGCGGTGGGTTCCGGGCTTCGTGCGGACATGACGGGACGCTATCGCCCGCCGCCTCGCGTTGCCGAGTCGGGGTTCTCCTGTGCGTCGACCGCATCGGCGGCGTTCGGGCCGGCGCCTTCCGTGCCTTCGGGAGCGGCCGCTGTTTCGGCTACGGGTTCCTCGCCGGCGTCGCGGATGATGCGCAGGGCGTCCCGCAAGGCCTGCCGTTGTTCGTCGCTCATCATGCCGAAGAAGGCGACGAGAGCGGCGGCGGGGTTGTCGCTCTGCGCCCACGCGTCGTTCATCAGGGCGGCGGCGTAGGCGGCCCGCGTGGAGACCGCCTCATATCGATAGGCCCGGCCTTCCGCTTCGCGGCGCACCCAGCCCTTCTGATGGAGATTGTCCAAAACGGTCATGACCGTGGTGTAGGCGATCGACCGTTCCTGTTGCAGATCTTCAAGGACTTCTCGAACCGTGACGGGGCGGTTCCACTTCCACACCCGCGTCATGACCGCGTCTTCGAGTTCTCCCAATGGGCGAGGCACAGCTCGACAATAGTGGGACATCTCCCCATTGGCGTGCCGGACGTGCGCTTTCGACGGCAAACGCGAACAAAAAGGGCGTACGACTCGGCAGCGGAAGCTGTGCGGGGAGTCGTACGCCGGGACGCGGCCGCGGGGCCGGCCGACACGGTGGACGGCTGCGTCAGCCTGCCATCAGGCGGCCGTCCAGTGGTCGCCGAGCAGCTGCGAGGCGATCGTACGGCGGCCGGGCGGCGGTCGGTCAGGCGTCGCCGGCGGCGGAGGCCTGGCGGGCCCCCTCGGCGCGCGCGAGGGCGGCGTCGACGGCCGCATCCTCCTTGGCCTTGTTGGCGCCGCCCTGGGTCTTGACGATCACCCGGATCACGCCGATGAAGAACACGGCCATCACGACCGGGGGCAGGAGCGCGGAGACGTAGTCCATGGCTCCAGAGTAGCCACGCGCGCGTGCGGAATCCGGGCGGGGTCGGACGATTCGGCCGCTCCCGCCCGGATGGATGAAATGGGAGGCGTCAGCCGGCCACCAGCTGCTGGGGCGGCTTGCCGGGCGAGGGCGCGGGCTTGCGGCGGGGGAAGACCTCGCCGGGGGTGGGGATGGGGCGGCGGTCCGGGGCGGGGCCCGAGGGCGACGGCGGGGTGGCGGGCGACGGCTTCTGCGCGGGTCGCTTCTCCTGCTTGTCGCCGTCACCGGCCGCGGGGCGGTCGTCCGCCGCCGTACGGCCGCCCGGCAGCGCGAGCAGACGGGTGCGGCAGGCGGGCACGGTCGGTACGGCCGTGACGGTGGCGCCGCGAGCGGCCGTGCCGCGCGCCAGGCGGGCCCGCACATCCTGCTCGGCCATCACCCGGCATCGGTCGAGCAGTGCGGCCGCCACGGGGTTGGCGCGCAGGGCGCGCAGGGCGGCCAGGTCGTCGGGGTCCGGCCGGTATCCGGCACCCAGCGCCTCCTCGAGCAGGGTGAGGTAGCCGGCGGCGGTGCCCGGAAGCGCGGCGCGGTAGCGGCCGAGGTCGGCCACGAGGAAGGCCCGCAGGCGGGCGCCCTCGCGCATCGCCTCGTCGAGGGACTCGGCGAGGCGGAGACAGTCCTGGACGTCCTCGGCCGAGGCGGGGGCGGGGTTCAGGGCGAGGGCGAGAGCGCGGCGGAGCACACGCAGCTCCTCCACGCCGAACGCCATGCCGCCGCGGGATCCGTATGGCGTGGGCATGCGGCGACCATACGCGCTAATCAGACAAACCAGACACATCGCCGGGGCGTGGCGCACCGAGCCACCCGGGTGGGCGCCGCATGATCACCCGCGTGCTGCGGGACCGGCGCCTCGCGGCACACGGCCCCTGTCGTCCCGACGCGGCGCGGGTGCACCGACGCTGAGACCGCGCCGCTCTCCGGCCTGCGGTCCGGACGGCCGACCGGCCACCAAGGGGGCCGGAATCCGGCCGCCCCCGGACGGACGCACGCGTGCCGGTACGCGGCCCGCACGCCTGCCGCCCGGACCGGGTCCGGGGCGAACGCACGGCGCCGGTGCACGACCCGGCCGGCCCGGGTGCAAGGCGAACCCGCGGTGCCGGTGCGCGACCCGGCCGGCCCGGGTGCAGGGCCAACGCGCGGTGCCGGTGCACGACCCGGCCGGCCCGGGCGCAAGGCGAACGCGCGGTGCCGGTGCGCGGCCCGCCGGGTGACCCGCCGCGGGACGGACACGCGGTACGCGGTGCGGTTCGGGGTGCGCGGCCCGCCCCTCGCGGGGGTGGCCGCCGCCGTATGGAAAGGCGGCCGGGCCACGCCGCCCGGGAGGGGTGCTCCCAGATGATCAGCGGGCCCGGCCGGGCCGACGCCGCCGATGGGATGGCCGCCGCCGGGGCGACGCGGCGAGGTTGCGCCGCCCACGCCCCTGCCTGGGCGGCGTGCGCCGCAGGGGCAGGTCCGCCTCGGCGTCCTCCGGCACCGGAGCGCGTCGCCCCGTCACCGCACCGGGGCCGGCGGCGCGCGGTCTCAGGTGCGGGAGACGTTCCGCTCGTAGACCATGCGCAGGCCGATCAGCGTCAGCCACGGCTCGTGCTCGTCGATGACCGAGGACTCGCCGAGCACCATCGGGGCCAGGCCGCCCGTGGCGATGACCGTGACGTCCTCGGGGTCGTCGGCGAGTTCGCGGGCCATGCGGCTGACGACGCCGTCGACCTGGCCGGCGAAGCCGTACACGATGCCGGCCTGCATGGCCTCGACGGTGTTCTTGCCGATGACGCTGCGCGGCCGGGCGACCTCGATCTTGCGCAGCATCGCGGCCCGCACGCCGAGCGCCTCGACGGAGATCTCGATGCCGGGCGCGATGACACCGCCGACGTACTCCCCGCGCGCGGAGACCGCGTCGAACGTGGTCGCCGTCCCGAAGTCGACGACGATCGCCGGGCCGCCGTACAGCTCGTTCGCCGCGACCGCGTTGATGATGCGGTCGGCGCCGACCTCCTTGGGGTTGTCGAAGAGGATCGGCACGCCCGTCTTCACACCGGGTTCGACGAGGACCGCGGGGACGTCGCCGTAGTAGCGGCGGGTGACCTCGCGCAGCTCGTGCAGCACCGACGGGACGGTCGCGCAGATGGCGATGCCGTCGATGCCGTCGCCGAGGCCGTCGCCGAGCAACGGGTGCATGCCCATCAGGCCCTGGAGGAGGACCGCCAGCTCGTCGGCGGTGCGGCGGGCGTCGGTGGAGATGCGCCAGTGCTCGACGATCTCCTCCCCGTCGAACAGCCCGAGGACGGTGTGCGTGTTGCCTACGTCGATCGTCAGCAGCATGGCCGGTCCCTACTCCGCCTCGCGCAGGTCCAGGCCGATGTCGAGGATCGGCGAGGAGTGGGTGAGGGCGCCGACGGCGAGGAAGTCCACGCCGGTCTCGGCATACGCGCGCGCGGTGTCGAGCGTCAGTCGGCCCGACGCCTCCAGCAGCGCCCGCCCGCCGACGATCCCGACGGCCTCGGCGCACTCGGCCGGCGTGAAGTTGTCCAGCAGGATCAGGTCCGCGCCGGCCTCCACGACCTCGCGCAGCTGGTGCAGCGTGTCGACCTCGACCTCGATCGGCACCTCCGGGAACGCCTCGCGTACGGCCTTGAAGGCCTGGGCGACACCGCCCGCGGCGACGACGTGGTTGTCCTTGACCAGGGCGGCGTCGGACAGCGACATACGGTGGTTGACGCCGCCGCCGCAGCGCACCGCGAACTTCTCCAGCGAACGCAGGCCCGGCGTCGTCTTGCGCGTGTCACGCACGCGTGTCTTCGTGCCGTCCAGCACGTCGGCCCACGCGCGCGTGGCGGTGGCGATGCCGGACAGGCGGCACAGGATGTTCAGGGCGCTGCGCTCGGCGGTGAGCAGGTCACGCGTGCGCGTGGTGACCGACAGCAGCTTCTGCCCGGCCTCGACGCGGTCGCCGTCCTCGACGTGGCGCTCGACCTCGAACTCGTCGGTGCACACGACCGAGAGCACCGCCTCGGCGACCCGCAGGCCGGCGACGACGCCCGCCTCACGCGCGGTGAAGTCGGCCGTGGCGACGGCGTCCTCGGGGATGGTCGCGACGGTCGTCACGTCCACGCCGCCGTCCAGGTCCTCCTGGATGGCGACGTTGGCGATGTCCTCGACCTCGACCGGGTCGAGTCCGGCATCGGCCAGGAGTTCGGCGAGCGCGGGGTCGAGGCCGCACTCCAGGTACTCCTCGTCGGTGTCCGCGCCGCACGCGCAGCCGTCGCCGCAGCCGCCGTTCGAGGCGAGGGGAAGGTCCTGATCGGTCACTTGGGTCACTGCTCCTGGGGACGCCGGGGCGCGGGGGCCTCGGGGCGGGTCGGGGGGAAGTCGGCGGTGTCGGTGGTGTGCACGGCGAGCGACCGGTCCGGATTCAGCGTCACGACGATGTGGCGGCGCCAGTGGGTGTCGTCGCGCTCGGTGCGGTCCTCGCGCCAGTGGCAGCCGCGGGTCTCCTCGCGCTGCTGGGCGGCGGCGACCAGGACGCGCGCCACGCACAGGAGGTTGGTGGCCTCCCAGGTGTCGACGCCGGGCTCGGCCGTCTTGCCGTTCTCCTCCAGCGCGTCGCGGGCCTCGGCGTGCAGGCGCTGGAGCTGGTCGGCGGCCCTGGCGAGGGACTCGGCGGAGCGCAGCACGCCCGCGCCCTCGGTCATGATCCGCTGGACGGCGAACCGGGTCTCGGGAGCGAGCAGCGGGAACGCCGGCTTGTCCGGGTACGGCACCGGCTCGGGCACACGCGCGTGCAGGCCGCTCGCGGCGTGGCTGGCGGCGATGTCGGCCGCGATGCGCTCGGCGTAGACCAGGCCCTCCAGCAGCGAGTTGGAGGCGAGCCGGTTCGCGCCGTGCACGCCGGTGCAGGCGACCTCGCCGCACGCGTACAGCCCGGGCACGGTGGTGCGGCCCCGGGGGTCGGTGCGCACGCCGCCGGAGGCGTAGTGCGCGGCCGGGGCGATCGGGATGGGCTCGTGGACGGGGTCGATGCCGTGGGCGCGGCAGGCGGCGAGGATGGTCGGGAAGCGCTGCTCCCACATCTCGGCGCCGAAGTGCCGGGCGTCGAGGAACATGTGCTCGGCGTCCTGCTCCAGCATGCGGCGCAGGATGCCCTTGGCGACGATGTCGCGCGGCGCCAGCTCGGCCAGTTCGTGCTGCCCGACCATGAAGCGCACACCGTCGGCGTCGACCAGGTGGGCGCCCTCGCCGCGCACCGCCTCCGAGACCAGCGGCTGCTGGCCTTCGGCGTCGGGCCCGAGGAAGAGCACGGTCGGGTGGAACTGCATGAACTCCAGGTCGGAGATCTCCGCGCCCGCGCGCAGGGCGAGCGCCACACCGTCGCCCGTGGACACGGACGGGTTGGTGGTCGCGGAGAACACCTGGCCCATGCCGCCGGTGGCGAGGACGACGGCGGGCGCGTGCACGGCGCCCACGCCGTCGTGCTGGCCCTCGCCCATGACGTGCAGGGTGACGCCCGCGGTGCGGCCGTCGGCGTCGGTGAGCAGGTCGAGCACGAGCGCGTTCTCGATGGTGCGCATCCCCCGCGCGCGTACGGCCTCGACGAGGGCCCTGGAGACCTCCGCGCCGGTGGCGTCGCCGCCCGCGTGGGCGATACGGCGCCGGTGGTGGCCGCCCTCGCGGGTGAGCTGGAGGCCGCCCTCGTCGGACTCGTCGAAGTGGGCGCCGGTCGCGATGAGCCGCCGTACCGCGTCGGGGCCCTCGGTGACCAGGACGCGCACGGCTTCCTCGTCGCACAGGCCGGCACCGGCGACGAGGGTGTCCTCGAGGTGCTCCTCGGGGGTGTCGCCCTCGCCGAGGGCGGCGGCGATGCCGCCCTGCGCCCAGCGGGTGGAGCCGTCGTCGAGGCGGGCCTTGGTGACGACGACCGTGTTCAGGCCGGCGGCCTCGCAGCGCAGGGCCGCGGTCAGGCCGGCGACGCCGGAGCCGACGACCACCACGTCCGCGGCGATGGACCACCCGGGGGCGGGCGCGTGCAGTCGTATGCCTGTGCTGGTCACGAGGCGGCTCCGAAGGTGAGAGGAAGGTTGTCGATCAGCCGGGTCGCGCCGACCCGGGCGGCGACGGCGAGGACGGCCTCGCCGGTGAAGTCGTCCTCGATCTCGGTGAAGTCGGACGGGTCGACGAGTGCGAGGTAGTCCAGTACGAGCGGCGGGTCCAGGCGGGCGGCCTCGTCGAGGACGGCTCGCGCGGCGGCGCGTACGGCGGCCGGGCCGCCGGGGGCGACGGTCGCCACGGCGTGCGCGTCGGCGGCGGCGCGGGACTCGCCGAGGGCGCTGAGGGCTTCGGCACGCGCGTGCGTGGCGGGCACCTCACGCGCGCGTGCGCGCAGCGCCTCCTGGGCGGCGTGCCGGTCGCGGCCGGCGAACAGCGCGCGGGACAGCGCGAGCGCGGTGTGCCGCTCCTGCGGGGACAGGTAGCGGTTGCGGCTGGACAGGGCGAGCCCGTCGTCCTCGCGGACGGTGGGCACGCCGACGATCTCGACGCCGAAGTTCAGGTCGCGCACCATGCGCCGGATCAGGGCGAGCTGCTGGGCGTCCTTCTGGCCGTACAGGGCGACGTCGGGGCGGGTGAGGTGCAGCAGCTTGCCGACGACGGTGAGCATGCCGTCGAAGTGGCCGGGGCGCGAGGAGCCCTCCAGCCGCTCCCCCATGGGGCCGGCGCTGATGCGGACCTGCGGTTCGCCGCCCGGGTAGACCTCTTCCACGGACGGCGCGAAGACGGCGTCCGCTCCGGCCTGCTCGGCGATCTTGAGGTCGGCGTCCAGGGTGCGCGGGTAGCGGTCGAGGTCCTCGCCCTTGCCGAACTGCAGGGGGTTGACGAAGACGGTGACGACGACCTCGCCGTCGGCGCCGGCGACCCCGCGCGCGGTGCGGATGAGCGTGGCGTGACCCTCGTGCAGGGCGCCCATGGTCATCACGACGGCGCGGCGGCCGCCACGCGTGCGTGCGTGGAGTTCGCCGGCGGTGCGCAGCAAGGTGATGGTCATCGGGCGTCCCCTTCGGTGCCGTCGATCCCGTCGGTGCCGGTGGCGAGTACCCCGAGGAGGTCCTGCGCGAGTTCCGGCTTGAGCAGTCCGTGGGCGAGCGCCCGGTCGGCGGTCGCACGGGCCATCGCCAGGTACCCGGCGACGGTCTGCGGCGCGTGCTTGCGCAGCTCTTCGACGTGCGCGGCGACCGTGCCGGCGTCCCCGCGCGCGACGGGGCCGGTCAGGGCGGCGTCGCCGGAGCGCAGGGCGTTGTCGAGGGCGGCGCCCAGCAGCGGGCCGAGCATCCGGTCGGGGGCCTCGACGCCGGCCTCGCGCAGCAGTTCCATGGACTGGGCGACCAGGGTGACCAGGTGGTTCGCGCCGAGGGCGAGCGCCGCGTGGTACAGCGGGCGCCTCTCCTCGGCGATCCACTCCGGTTCGCCGCCCATCTCGATCACCAGGGCCTCGGCGGCCAGCCGCAGCTCCTCGGGCGCGGTGACGCCGAAGGAGCAGCCGGCCAGGCGCTGCACGTCCACGGGCGTGCCGGTGAACGTCATCGCCGGGTGCAGGGCCAGCGGCAGCGCGCCCGCGCGCAGCGCCGGGTCGAGCACCTTCGCGCCGTACCGACCGGAGGTGTGCACGAGGAGCTGGCCCGGCCGGACGGCGCCGGTCTCGGCGAGGCCCGCGACGAGGGCGGGCAGGGTGTCGTCGGGGACGGTGAGCAGGACCAGGTCGGCGCGCTGGAGGACCTCGGCGGGCGGCACGAGGGGCACGTCGGGCAGCAGGAGCGCGGCGCGCCGGCGGGAGGCGTCGGAGACCCCGGAGACGGCGACCGGGCGGTGCCCGGCGAGCTGGAGGGAGGCGGCGAGCGCGGGGCCCACGCGCCCGGCGCCGACGACGCCGACAGTGAGCCGCGCGGGGCGGTCCCTGGGATCTGGCTGCTGGCTTGTACTCACGCGACGGGGGCCTTCCGTTCCAGTCCGCTCCGGGTACCGGACGATTTCTCGTCATGTTAACGCTATCGGGTCGCCAGGCGTCCGTTCGTCCACAGGCTGTGGGTTACGCCACGCCCCGCGCGGAGGCCCTGCGGTGGGGGCGAGGCAGGGACCTGCGCATGCCTGCGGTGGGGGCGAGGCAGGGACCTGCGCATGCCTGCGGTGGGGCGCGGCGGGGCATGCGCGTGCCTGCGGTGGGGCGCGGCGCGAAATGCGGATGCCCGCCTCACCCGGCGCACGGCATGATCGCGCGCATGAGCGATGCGGCGGAGCAGGACGGACGGCGGGCGGACGAGACGAGCGACCCGGCGCGGCACACGGACGAACCGGCGGCCGACGGGTTGCGCGAGCAGATGCGCGACCGGCGCCTTGTCGCACACAGGGGCGCGCAACGGGTGCTCTCACGCCCCGGCTATCTGGCCACCCTGCGGGAGCGCCTGGCGTTCCTGGAGCGCGCGGCGCAGCTGCACGACCTCGACGACCGCCCCGATCAGTACGGCGACGGCATCGTCGAGACCCTGGAGGCCCGGGTCGCGGAGCTGCTCGGCACCGAGGCGGCCGCGTTCTTCCCGACCGGCACGATGGCACAGCAGGTCGCCCTGCGCTGCTGGGCGGCCCGCACCGGCGACCCCACCGTCGCCCTGCACGCGCTGGCCCACCCCCAGGTGCACGAGGGCGGGGCGTTCTCCGTGGTCAGCGGGTTGCGCACGGTCCCGGTGACGAGCGCGCCGCGGATGCCGACGGCCGAGGAGGTGCGTGCCTTCCCGGAGCCGTTCGGGGCGCTGATGCTGGAGCTGCCGCTGCGTGACGCGGGATTCCTGCTGCCGTCCTGGGAGGAGCTCACCGGGGTCGTGGAGGCGGCGCGCGAACGCGACGCGGTGGTGCACATCGACGGCGCGCGGCTGTGGGAGGCAACGTCCCACTTCGGCCGCCCGCTGACGGAGATCGCCGGCCTGGCCGACAGCGTGTACGTGTCGTTCTACAAGTCCCTCGACGGCTTCGGCGGCGCCGCCCTCGCCGGCCCCGCGACGCTGGTGGAGGAGGCGAAGACCTGGCGGCACCGGTACGGCGGCATGATCCTGCAGCAGTTCCCGGCCGTGCTCACGGCGCTCGCCGGTCTCGAGTGGGAGCTGCCCCGGCTGCCGGAGTACGTGGCGCACGCGCGCGTGGTCGCCACCGCTCTGCGCGAGGGGTTCGCCGAGTCCGGCCTGCCCTGGGCGCGCGTGCACCCCGAGGTGCCGCACACCCACCAGTTCCAGGTCTGGCTGCCCTACGACCCTCGGCCGCTGTCCGAGGCGGCGGTGCGTCAGGGTGAGGAGACCGGGACGCTGCTCTTCCAGAGCCCGTGGGAGCAGGCCGGACCGGGTCTGTCCCGCACCGAGGTCACGGTGCGCGCCGCCGGCCTGGAGTGGAGCGAGGCCGACGTGCGCGCCGCGGTGGCCGACTTCGTCACACGCGTGCGTGCGCTCGCCGGCTGACGTCCGCGCGCCGCGACCGCAGCCGCCACCACAGCCGACCGCGGGCCGGGCGCCCGGCGAGCACCGCGCGGAACCGGCCGTGGTCGCGCAGCTCGCGCACCAGCCGCCACGCGTGGCTGCCCGGCGCGGGCGGGGCCGCCTCGCCGTGCTGCCGGGCGCGGTGGGCGTCGAGGAGGTACTGCTGGGTGATGCTCATGGCGGATCGCCTCTTCGGGGTGTGACGTGCGGGGACAGGGAGTTCGGGAAGGGTCCGGA
This sequence comes from Streptomyces sp. NPDC028635, assembly GCF_040637635.1. Taxonomy (NCBI): domain Bacteria; kingdom Bacillati; phylum Actinomycetota; class Actinomycetes; order Kitasatosporales; family Streptomycetaceae; genus Streptomyces; species Streptomyces sp. NPDC028635. Next base: position 43,769 of record NZ_JBEZWX010000024.1, read on the forward strand.
AGGCTCCGCGGCGGCCCCGGTGCCTCCAGCCTGCGTCCGGTCCGCCGCGTACGTCCCGCCGATTGACGGTCGCCGTCAATCGGCGGGGGCGCTGTCAGTGGTGGGGTGCACGATGGGCACATGAGCGTGCGCATCGACATCACGGGGCTGCGGCCGGAGCAGGTGGCCGTCGTGCCCTCCGCCCTGGCCGAACTCGGCATGGCGCTGCACGCGCTGTCCGAACCGGGCCACCATCCGGGACTGCAGGGCTGGGTGACCGGGGTGACGGCCCGGCTCGACCCGCATCTGGCCGACCGGATGTGCGAGGCCGACTTCCTGTGGCGGACGACGTTCTCCGACCTGTTCCTGCCCTTCGCCGGCATCCCCGGCGGCAGCACCCTGCCCGGGGCCACGCTCGCCGAGGACCTCGACCTGCTGGACGAACTGACGGACGCGCAGTTCGTCGACGCCGCCCTGGAGTTCACCTGCACCCCGGCGACCGCCGCGCCGCAGGTCGGAATCCTGGACGATCCGGCGGTGCGCTGCCGGGCCCTGGAGGTGGCCGCCTCCCGAGGGCCCCGGCAGGTGCGTTTCACCAAGCGGCTGCTGGACGACCCGCCCAGCGTCCGGGCGTGGCTGCGTCGCTTCCTTCAGGACTGCGAGGAGGCGTTCTTCGCCGACGTCTGGGCGCGACTGCGCCACCAACTGGCCGCCGATGCCCGGCACAAGACGGATCTGCTGCGACGCAAGGGACTCGCGGAGGCCCTGGCCGCGGTCTCGCCCGCGACGAGCCTCGACGAGGAGCGCGGGCACATCGTCGTGGACAAGCTGGCCCAGGCCCTCACGATCACCGCGGGCGGCGGCCTGCTGCTCGTCCCGACCAGTCTCGGCTGGCCGCATCTGAACGTCCTGCACCGAGCGGGCTGGCAGCCCCTGCTGCACTACCCCGTCGGCTCCCCCGACCTGACCGCGCCCACCTCGGTCGAGGAACTCACCCTGCGGATGACCGCCCTGTCCCACCCGGTGCGCATGCGCATCTGCCGCCACCTGGCCCGCAGCGCGTACACCACGGGGGAGCTGGCCCGTGTGCACGACATGTCGCCGCCCGAGATATCCCGCCACCTCGGCGTGCTGAAGAAGGCCGGCCTGATCACCACCCGCCGCCGCGGCCGCTACGTCCTGCACCAATTGGACGTGACGGTGGTGGCCCGGCTCGGCAGCGACTTCCTGGAAGGGATCCTCCGGTAGGCCACCGCTTCGGGGCCGCCGGAAGGGCGGGCGTCAGTCGAAGCGGATGTGGCGCAGCCCCACCGCCGTCCGCCGCAGCCGCGTCCGCAGCCGGCTGTCGGTGTTCGGGGTCAGCCGCAGTCCGGCCAGGACGGCGATGCGGTCGGCCGTCTTGGGCACCGTGGTGTCGTCGGTCCACAGATGCTCCGCGAACTCCGGTTCCCGCAGGCTCTCCAGGCAGTGGTCGAGCTGCTGCACCGCCCAGCTCTCGCGGCGCAGCCCGGCGTTCTTCCCGGCGGCGAACAACAGGAGGTGACCGAAGCCGCGCTCACGCAGCCGCCTCAGTACGGTCTCCCGCTCGGCGAGCAGCGTGAAGTGCCGTACGTCATGGCCCCGTTCGCGCAGCCGGCCGACCGTTTCGGCGAAACAGCCGGAGTCGGTGACCGTCATGGGGACGATCACCACACCCTCGTGCCCGGTCAGCGCGAGGTCGAGCACCTCGACGACACCCTGCCGCCAGGAGAGCAGGTCACGGAAGTCTCCGCGCAGTCCGGGCGGCAGCATGCGACGCAGGCCGAACCCGGCGTGCTCGGGGTCGCAGATGACGCTGCCGGGAAGCCGGCGCCGTATCTCATGAGCCGTCTGTGTCTTGCCGCCACCGAAGGGGCCGTTGATCCACAGGAGCATGGCCCGACACCCTACCGGCGCCGCACCACCCGGTCAGCCGTGTCCGCCGGCCCGCACCAGCCCGGTCTCGTACGCCAGGACCACCACCTGCACACGGTCGCGCAGCCCCAGTTTGGTCAGGATGCGGCCCACATGGGTCTTCACGGTCGCCTCCGACAGCACCAGCCGGGCGGCGATCTCGCCGTTGGACAGGCCCTGCGCGACCAGCACCATCACCTCGCGCTCCCGCTCGGTGAGCCGCTCCAGCTCCTTGGCCTGCGGCTCCCGGCCCGAGGACGGCAGCATCGGCGCGAACCGGTCCAGCAGCCGGCGCGTGGTGGACGGCGCGACGACCGCGTCACCGCTGTGCACGGCCCGGATCGCGGCGAGCAGGTCGCCGGGCGGCACGTCCTTGAGCATGAAACCGGAAGCACCCGCCTTGAGCCCGGAGAAGGCGTACTCGTCCAGGTCGAAGGTGGTCAGGATGAGCACCTTGGGCGGTTCGGGCTCGGAGCAGATGCGCCGGGTGGTCTCCACGCCGTCCAGCTTCGGCATGCGCACGTCCATCAGGACGACGTCGACGGCCGTCGAACGCAGCACCTGCAGGGCCTCGACGCCGTCGCCCGCCTCCGCGACGACCTCCATGTCCGGCTGGGCGGCAAGCACCATCCGGAACCCGGTGCGCAGCAGCACCTGGTCGTCGACGAGCATCACGCGGATCGTCATCGGGCCTCTTCCGTTCGAAGTCACAGGGTCGGTGAGTGGGCCGGGCCGGTCACATAGCCGGTCAGTGGGCCGGCTTGAGCGGCAGGAGGGCGCTGATGCGGAATCCTCCGCCCGGGCGCGGCCCGGCGTCCAGGGTGCCGCCGACCATGCCGACCCGCTCGCGCATGCCGATCAGACCGTGCCCCCTGCCGTCGATGCCGCCCTCCTCGTACAACTCGTGCGGGGCGCCCTTGCCGTCGTCCTCGATGAGCAGGCCGAGCCCGTCGTCGAAGTACACCAGGCGCACGCTGGCGCCCGCGTTCGGCCCGCCGTGCTTGCGGGTGTTGGTGAGCGCTTCCTGCACGATCCGGTACGCGGTCAGCTCGACGCCACTGGGCAGCGGGCGCGGCGTGCCCTCGACGCGGAAGTCGACGGGCAGTCCGGAGCCCCGGCACTGCTCGACCAGGTCCTCGATCTGCTCCACATCGGGCTGCGGGACGTACTCGCCGCCCTCCTGGTGCTCGCCGGTGCGCAGCACGCCGAGCAGGCGGCGCATCTCGGCGAGGGCCTGCCGGCCGGTGGAGGAGATCGTCTCCAGGGCCTTCTTCGCCTGGTCGGGGGCCGCGTCCAGCACATAGGCGGCGCCGTCGGCCTGGACCACCATCACGGACACGTTGTGCGCGACCACGTCGTGCAGCTCGCGCGCGATCCGGGCGCGCTCGGCGGCCACCGCCACCTTCGCCTGCGCCTCGCGTTCCTTCTCCAGGCGGGCGGCGCGCTCCTCCAGCTGGGCGTAGTAGGCGCGCCGGGTGCGTATCGAGTCGCCGAGCACCCAGGCCAGGGCGAAGGGCACGGTCTGGAACACCACCAGGGCGACGTTGCCCGCCACGCTCGCGTTCTCGTTGGGCCAGCGCAGCTGCGCCACGGTGGCCGCGCTCAGGCCCATGGCCAGCGCGAGCCGGGAGGCCCAGCGCGCGCCGGTCGCGGCGACCGTGTAGACGATCACCAGCATCGCGAAGTCCGGGGTCATCGTGTCGACGTCCAGCGCGAGCTGCGCCACCCCGAGCGCGACGGCCAGCAGCAGCATCTTCTCCGGCATGCGCCGGCGCAGCGCGACCACCAGGCACAGCAGCAGCGTCACCGGCACGAGCAGCGCGGCGGCGTCGGTGCCCCGGTTCGCCTGACCGGCCCCCGCGGCCATCAGCGAGACCCCGAACAGGGCGACGGCCCAGAAGGCGTCGACACCGGTCGGGTGTCTGCGGAGGAAGTCGTAGAGGCGCTGCACGTAACCCAGCGTAGGCAAGCGGGATAGGTGCAGGGGTCAACCGGAGGGTCGATCCCCGCCCGGCGAGCGTACTCCCCAAGGTGGAGGCCGCGATCACCTGTACGCCTACTCTGTGCGCGTGGGTGAGGAGACGACGGACCGCGCGGGCGGCGCGAACGGCCGGCGCGGCTGGCGGGCCGCGACCGAGGAGGCGCTGTACGGCGCGCACGGTTTCTACCGTCGGCCGGAGGGCCCGGCCGGGCACTTCCGTACGTCGGTGCACGCATCCCCGCTGTTCGCACGAGCCGTGGCGGCGCTGCTGGTACGGGTGGACGAGGCCCTGGGCCGGCCCGCCGGACTGGACTTCGTGGACATGGCCGCGGGGCGCGGGGAGCTGGCCGCCGGGGTGCTGGCCGCTCTGCCCGCCGAGGTGGCCCGACGCACGCGCGTGTGCGCCGTCGAGATCGCCGCCCGTCCCGCCGGGCTCGATCACCGGATCGAGTGGCTCACCGAGCCGCCGCGGGAGATCACCGGGCTGCTGTTCGCCAACGAGTGGCTGGACAACGTCCCCGTCGACGTCGCCGAGGTGGACGCGTCGGGCACCGCGCGGCTGGTGCTGGTCCGGCGCGACGGCACCGAGCGGCTCGGCGAGCCCGTGTCGGGCGCGGACGCCGCGTGGCTGGCGCGCTGGTGGCCGCTGGCCGGGGAGCCGGGGCTGCGCGCGGAGATCGGGCGGCCGCGCGACGAGGCGTGGTCGGCGGCGGTGGGCCGCGTCGCGCGGGGGCTCGCGGTGGCCGTGGACTACGCGCACACGGCGGCGGCACGCCCGCCGTTCGGCACGCTGACGGGCTTCCGGCAGGGGCGCGAGATGGCTCCCGTACCGGACGGATCGTGCGACATCACGGCGCACGTGGCGCTGGACGCGTGCGCCCTGCCGGGCGGGCGGACCCTGACCCAGCGCGAGGCACTGCGCGCCCTCGGCATCACCGGCGCACGCCCCCCGCTCACCCTCGCCTCCACGGACCCCGCCGCTTATGTGCGCGCCCTCGCGAGCGCCGGTGAGGCCGCCGAGCTGACCGCGCCGGGCGGCCTCGGCGACTTCGGCTGGCTCCTCCAGCCCGTCGGCGTCCCCGACCCGCTGACCGCCGGGTGACGCCACGTGCCGGTGCCGGCCGTGCGACCTACTTGTCGATGTCGCCGACCACGAAGAACATCGACCCCAGGATCGCCACCATGTCCGCGACCAGCGTCCCGGGCAGCAGCTCGGTCAGCGCCTGGATGTTGTTGTACGACGCCGAGCGCAGCTTCAGCCGGTACGGCGTCTTCTCGCCCTTGCTGACCAGGTAGTAGCCGTTGATCCCGAGCGGGTTCTCGGTCCACGCGTACGTGTGGCCCTCGGGCGCCTTCAGGACCTTCGGCAGCCGCTGGTTGATCGGTCCCGGCGGCAGTTCCGCGAGCCGGTCGAGGCAGGCGTCGGCCAGGTCGAGCGCATTGTGCGTCTGTTCCAGCAGGCACTCGAAGCGGGCCAGGCAGTCGCCCTCGGTCCGGGTGACCACCTTCAGCGTGTCCTGCAGCTCCCCGTAGGCCAGGTACGGCTCGTCGCGGCGCAGGTCGAAGTCGACGCCGGAGCCGCGCGCGATGGGGCCGCTCACGCCGTACGCGTGCACCGTCTCGGGCGCGAGCGTGCCCACGTCGCGGGTGCGCCCGCGGAAGATCTCGTTGCCGAGGACGAGGTCGTCGAAGACGTCCATACGGGAGCGCACGGCGGCCACCGCCTCACGCGCGCGTGCGCTCCAGCCGGCCGGCAGGTCCTCCTTGAGGCCGCCGACGCGGTTGAACATGTAGTGCATGCGTCCGCCGGAGACCTCCTCCATGACGTTCTGCAGCACCTCGCGCTCGCGGAACGCGTAGAAGACCGGCGTGATCCCGCCCAGCTCCAGCGGGTAGGAGCCGAGGAACATCAGGTGGTTCAGCACCCGGTTCAGCTCCGCGAGCAGCGTGCGCGTCCACACAGCGCGCTCGGGCACCTCCATGCCGAGCATCCGCTCGACGGCGAGCACCACGCCCAGCTCGTTGGAGAACGCCGACAGCCAGTCGTGGCGGTTGGCGAGCACGATGATCTGGCGGTAGTCGCGCGCCTCGAACAGCTTCTCCGCGCCGCGGTGCATATAGCCGATCACCGGCTCCGCGCGCATGATGCGCTCACCGTCCAGCACGAGCTTCAGCCGCAGCACGCCGTGCGTGGACGGGTGCTGAGGCCCGATGTTGAGCACCATGTCGGTGCTCTCCGCGGCGCCGCCGATCCCGACCATGGTCTCCGTCGTAGGAGTCATGGACACAGTCTCTCCTACGTACGCTGGCCGCATGGAGACGGGGAGCCCGCACGACCGGCGGGATGCGGCGGACACGGGGACGACGGCGCAGGGGGTGGAGCCCGTGTGGACGGGCCTGCCACCGGGGCTGCTGCGGATGCGACGGCTGCTGCTGGTGGCGTGGCTGGGGGTGATCGCCCTGACCGGCGGGCTGCTGCTGGGGCTGCTCGTCGGTCCGGCGTGGGCGGCCTTCGCGGTGCTGCCTTCGGCTGCGGCGGCGGTATGGGGCTGGGTGCTGCTCGGCCGCAACTGGCGCTCCTGGCGGTACGCCGAGCGCGCCGACGACCTGCTGATCAGCCGGGGTGTGCTGTGGCGCGAGGAGACCGTCGTGCCGTACGGGCGGATGCAGCTGGTGGAGGTCACCTCCGGTCCCGTCGAGCGGTACTTCGGGCTGGCCGGCGTGCAGCTGCACACGGCGGCCGCGGCGACCGACGCGGCCATCCCCGGCCTGGACCCGGCCGAGGCGGAACGGCTGCGCGACCGGCTCACCGAGCTGGGCGAGGCCCGATCGGCGGGACTGTGACGGCGCACGGGGCCGCCGGCGGCACGGGCGCGGAGCCGGCCGTCGTCGGTGCCGGCGGGGAGGTGGCCGTCGTCGAGCGGCGGCTGCATCCGGTGACGCCGTTGCGGCGGGCGTGGGCGCCGATCGCGGTGATCGTGGGCTGGGCGGTGCACGACCCCGACCAGGCGCAGCGGCAGCTGACCCGGCTGACCACCACCACGCTGCTGCTCGCGCTCGCCGTCATCGTCCCGGCGGCCGCCCTGTACGGCTTTCTGACCTGGTGGTTCACGCACTACGCGGTGACCGACTCGGAGCTGCGCATCCGCACCGGCCTGCTGTTCCGCCGGAGCGCGCACATCCGGCTGGAACGCATCCAGGCGATCGACGTCACGCAGCCGCTGCTCGCGCGGATCGCGGGGGTGGCGAAGCTGCGGCTCGACGTGGTCGGCGCGGAGAAGAAGGACGAGCTGGCGTTCCTCGGCGAGCGCGAGGCGCGCGCGCTGCGCGCGGAACTGCTGGCGCGCGCCGCCGGGTTCGCGCCCGAGACGGCGCACGAGGTCGGGGAGGCGCCGGCCCGCGAGGTGCTGCGCGTGCCGCCGCGGGTGCTCGCGCTGTCGCTGGCTCTGACGGGGGCCACATGGGGTTCGCTGGTCGCCGCGCTCGTCGTCCCGCCGGTGCTGTGGCTGGTCACCCACAGCCTGTGGACGGTCCTCGCGACCGCGGCGCCGCTGCTCGGTACGGCCGGGGCGAGCAGTGTGGGGCGGTTCGTGGCGGAGTACGACTGGACGGTCGGCGAGTCGCCGGACGGGCTGCGCATCGACCGGGGCCTGCTGGACCGCAGCCACGAGACGGTGCCGCCGGGGCGGGTGCAGACGGTGCGGATCGTGCAGCCGCTGCTGTGGCGCCGCCGGGGGTGGGTGCGGGTGGAGCTGGACGTGGCCGGGTCGTCGAACTCGGTGCTCGTGCCGGTCGCGCCGCGCGAGGTCGCCGAGGCGGTCGTCGCACGCGTGCTGCCCGGGGTGGTCGTACCGGCGATGCCGTCGCTGTCACGGCCTTCGCGGCGGGCCGGGTGGTGCGTGCCGGTGTGGTGGCGGGGCTACGGGCTCGCGGTCACCGGAGAGGTGTTCGCCGCGCGGCACGGCTTGCTGCGACGGCGTCTCGCGCTCGTGCCGCACGCCAAGGTGCAGAGCGTACGGGTCACGCAGGGGCCGTGGGAGCGGCTGTGGGGGCTGGCCGACGTGCACGTGGACACGGGCGCCGACAAGACGGTCACGGCGCGGTTGCGGGATGCGGGGGAGGCGGCGGAGTTGCTGCGAAGCCAGGCGGAACGCTCCCGAACGGGCCGACGGGCTGCGCGGGCGGACCGCTGGATGACGTGAGCCTGCGGCGCTGGGTGCGTTGTGCCTGCGGCGCCAGGGGTGCGTTGTCGGATGCGGGTGCGTCGTGGCTGGTCGCGCAGTTCCCCGCGCCCCTAGGTGTCTACGGTGACCGCCCGCCTGAACGGACCGCCCGCCCCGCGCCCCGCACCGGACCCAGTAGGTGCGACGGGCCGCAGGCGCCGACGGCGGGAAGGGGACGGGGTGGGGGGTGTCCGCCCGCAGCGTCCGGCACCGGGCAACGGCGCCCCTCGTCGGAAACGGGCGGCCGGACCGAGGACGGACACCCCCCACCCCGGCCCCGACTCACAGACCACCGCAGGCGAGACCGCAACCACCCACCGGACAGCAAGGGGCCGCCGCAGGCACAAAAGGGGCGCGGGGAACGGCGCGAGCAACCACCCACGCACCCGCAGACGACGACACACCCGCTCCGGGCGCCCAGGAAACGGACAACCACAGCACCGCCCACCACAGAGCGCAGGCCCCGCCCAGCCCACCCCTCCTGACAAACCGACGGAGTCAGGACGCTGCGCTGCGCAAGCTCTGCACGTCGATCTGCTCCGTCTCGTCGTGGGCCGTCAGGTCGATGACCTGGCCCGCGCGGGGCGTGGTGTCGTCGGCCGGCTTGAAGGCGGACTCCGCCTTGTGCAGCGCGAGCGCCTCCTGGCCGACCACGTCGGCGAGGTCCTCGTTCTGCACGGCCTCCAGGGCCGCGGGCGTCGGCGACGACTTCGTACCGAAGAAGTCGAACTCGCCCTCCGTCACAGGACGTCGTACCGGCGGCGCCGGCGGTACGACGGCCACGGCGGTCGGCACGGCGAAGTGACCGCTGCCCTGGCTCTCCGGCTTCTCGCCGGCGGCGGCCGCGTGCTCCTGCGCGTCGGCCGCCCCGGACTTCCCCTCGTCCTCGTCCTCCCGCTCGGCGCCGGTGGCGAGGCGGATCAGCGCCGCGTTCGCCGCCTGGAACAGGCGCGCGCCCTCCCGGGAGAAGGCCGCCGGGGCCGGGCCCACCGGCTTGTCCGCGGCGTCGTCCTTCGGGGCCGCCGGCGGCAGTGCGCGTACCGGGGCCTCGAGTTCGAGCAGGCGCCGGCCCTCCAGGGCGCTGGCCCGCTCCGTCTCCGCCGTGGCGTAACGGCGCAGCAGGGCCGCGTGCTCGTTGCGCAGGCCCGCCAGCTCCGTGCGCTTGGCCCGCAGCCGCTGCTCGAGCTTGGCGCGCAGTTCGCGCGACTCCTCCAGGTCGGTCTCCAGTTCGGCGACCCGCTCCTCGTAGCGCCACTCGTCGCTGGCACGCGCGCGCGTGAGGTCGGCCACCTGCTTGCCCGCCTGGATGTCCCAGCGCCGCATGACGAACGCGCCGAGGACGGCCGTCACCGCGCCCGCCCCGGCCAGGATCCGCAGCACCAGGGCGTCCGTGGACACCCAGGGGCCTAGGGCGCAGACGACCGAGACACCTGCGATCGCCGACGGCGGCAGCACCCTGTGCAAGGGCGGGGAATGGCGGTGACGTCCACGTGGCATGGCCAGAAACTTACCGCGCGTAGGCGGCTCGTGAAGCCCCGCCCCGTAAAAACAGAGCCATGGGCAAGGGTTCACGGAGCATCAGCAAAAGGCAAGGGGCGCAAGGGCTGCGGTCGGCCCGCGTCAGCCCGCCGTCAGCCGGCCGCTGAGCCACGCCAGCGACTCGGGGATCTCGCGCCGCCACGTGTTGAAGTTGTGCCCGCCGCTGTCGAGGATGATCGACGAGATACGGGTCGTACCGGTCGCCTTCACCGCGTCGATGAACTTCGTCGTGCTCTTGTAGTTGTTCTCCCCCACCTTGCTGCTGGTGACGAGCAGTGAGGTGTCGGGCGCCGGCATGTGCTTGAGGCACCACATCAGGTCGGCGCGGTTGCGCAGCTGCTTGTCACCGTGGAAGAGGTCGCCCGTGGTCGGGTCGACGGGCGCCTTGTAATAGGGGGAGAGGCCCACGGCCGCCGCGTACGCGTCCGGGTGGTGCATGGCGAACTTCAGAGCGCAGTAACCGCCGGTGGAATCACCTATGACGCCCCAGGAGCCCGGGCCGTGACCCACCCGGTAGTGGGCCGACACCGCCTGCGGCAGGTCCTTGGCGAAGAACGTCTCCGTCTGCGGGCCGCCCGGCACGTCCACACACTCGGTGTCGCGCGGGGGCGCGACCGTCGGCCGCATCATCACCAGGATCATCGGCTGCATCCGGCCCTGCTTGGCGAGATCGCGCGCGGTGCGCGGGTAGTGCAGCTTGTCCACGAGCGCCTCCGCCGTCCCGGGGTAGCCCGTCAGGACGACGGCCGCGGGGAACGCGCGCTTGGCGTACTGCTTCTGGAAGTACTCCGGCGGCAGGTAGACGTACGCGGGCGTGGCGATGCGGGTCTTGGCGCCGGTGATGGCGACCTTCTGGATCTGCCCACCGATCTCCGGCCGGCCCCCGCCCGCCTTGCTGACCTTGCGGGTGTCGAGCACCTGGAGCGGGCCGCCGTCGGGGCCGTGCGCGTTGTGGTCGACGACCACACCGGCACCGTTCTCCTGCCCGAAGAGGTCGGCCCAGCTGGCGTAGAAGCCGAAGGAACGGTTCGCCGCGAGTCCCACGCACGCGAACAGCGTCACCTGCGTGACGAGCAGCAGCCCGACCCGCCCGGCGATCGCGCGCCAGTTGCGGCGCGACAGACGCGGCCACAGCCACACCGTGCCGACGAACAGCACCGCGGCGACCACGATCGCCAGCAACAGCACCTTCTTGCTCGTGAGACCCATGGGGTGTTCCTGCCTGCGCTTTCCATCCGGGACCGGCGCATCCCCCCGCTTCCTTCGCGAAGGCTTGCCCCGGACTTTTCTCGGCCTTTGAACCGGCTTTGACGGGGCGAGTGAACCTCTCTCCCCTGGACACCGTCCTAGAGGACGCAATGTCGCCGGATGCCCGATACGGCACCGGGTTCAAGGTCTCTCGCAGAACTACGGGATGCGATGTCTGTCAGGGAAGATGGGGAAATGTCGGACGGGGTTCCGAGCCGATCAAGCCGGGTACGGCGCTTCGTGCGCGGCCCGCGCCCCGAGGCCAGTCCGGTCCTCGTCGGCAGAGCGGCCGCGCTCGTGGGTGTCCTGGACATCGCCGCGGGGGTCTTCCCGCGGTTCAGGCACAGCCGTATGCACGCGATCGCCGAAGTGCTGCCCGGCTCGTTCGGGCCGTTCGCGGCGGCGGTCTCGCTGGCCGACGGAATCCTGCTGCTGCTGCTCGCCCACGGCCTCAAGCGCGGCAAGCGCCGCGCCTGGCGCGCCGCCGTCGTGCTGCTGCCGGTCGGCGCCGTGGCCCAGTTCGTGTACCGGCACTCGGTCATCGGGGTGCTGATCTCCGCCGCGCTGCTCGCGCCGCTGATCCTGCACCGCGACCAGTTCACGGCCCTGCCCGACCCGCGCAGCCGCTGGCGGGCCCTGGCCAACTTCGTCCTCATGAGCGCCGGATCCCTCGTGCTGGGGCTGATCATCGTCAGCGTCCACCCGAACCGGATGGTCGGCGACCCGAGCCTGGCCGACCGGATCACGCATGTGATCTACGGCCTGTTCGGCTTCGAGGGACCGGTCGACTACCAGGGCAACACCTCCTGGACCGTCGCCTTCTCCCTCGGCGCGCTCGGCTGGCTCACCGCCGTCACCACCATCTACCTGGCCTTCCGCCCCGAGCACCCGGCCGCCCGCCTCACCGAGGACGACGAGGCACGGCTGCGCGACCTGCTCGCCAAGCACGGCGGACGCGACTCCCTCGGCCACTTCGCGCTGCGCCGCGACAAGGCCGTCGTCTTCTCCCCCAGCGGCAAGGCCGCCGTCACCTACCGCGTCGTCTCCGGCGTCATGCTCGCCAGCGGCGACCCCATCGGCGACGTCGAGGCCTGGCCGGGCGCCATCGAGCGCTTCATGGACGAGGCCAAGGCCCACTCCTGGACGCCCGCCGTGGTCGGCTGCTCCGAGACCGGCGGCGAGGTATGGACCCGCGAGACCGGCCTCGACGCCCTCGAACTGGGCGACGAGGCGGTGGTGGACGTCAAGGATTTCTCCCTCTCCGGGCGTGCGATGCGCAACGTGCGCCAGATGGTCAAGCGCATCGAGCGGGCCGGTTACGAGACGCGAGTACGGCGTATCGGTGACCTCGGCGAGGCCGAGCTGGATCGCATCCGGCGCGCGGCCGACGACTGGCGCGGCACCGACACCGAGCGCGGCTTCTCCATGGCGCTGGGCCGCCTCGGCGACCCCGCCGACGCGGACTGCCTCGTCGCCACCGCGCACAAGGCCGACGACGAACCCGGCGCGTACGGCGACCTCAAGGCGATCCTGCACTTCGTGCCCTGGGGCAAGGACGGCGTCTCGCTCGACCTGATGCGACGCGACCGCAGCGCCGACCCCGGCATGAACGAACTGCTGATCGTGGCCGCCCTGCAGGCCGCCCCGAAGCTCGGCATCGAGCGCATCTCGCTGAACTTCGCCGTCTTCCGCTCCGCGCTCGCCCGCGGCGAGAAGCTCGGCGCCGGCCCGGTGCTGCGCACCTGGCGCGGGCTGCTGATCTTCCTCTCGCGCTGGTTCCAGATCGAGTCGCTGTACAAGTTCAACGCCAAGTTCCAGCCGCGCTGGGAGCCGCGCTTCATCGTCTACCGCGCCTCCGCCGACCTGCCCCGCATCGGCTTCGCCTACATGCAGGCCGAGGGCTTCGTGAACCTCGCCCCGCCGCTGCCGCGCTTCCTGCGCCGCCGCACCGCCGCCCAGCGCCCGTGCGCCCACGGCGTGGCCGAACGCGACGTACGCGCGGCCTGACCCCCGCGCGCATGCCGCCCACCCGTCCACGCACGCGTGGACACCCGCCCCGCGTCCCCGCGCGCGGGGCGCCCCGGCCGACCCGGACGGCCCGCGCACGGGTCCCCGCCGTCACCGGGGCCCGCGCCCGGGCCGTCCGGCGATACGGCCCCGGTGAGGGGCCTACGCTGAACATATGAGCAACCACAGCGGACGCCGACGCGCCGCGGGCCTTCCGGACTGGGACCGCTGCGCGGTCATGGGTGTCGTGAACGTCACCCCCGACTCCTTCTCCGACGGCGGCCGCTGGTTCGACACGACCGCCGCCGTCAAGCACGGCCTCGACCTCGTCGCCCAGGGCGCCGACCTGGTCGACGTCGGCGGCGAGTCGACCCGCCCCGGCGCCACCCGCGTCGACGAGGACGAGGAACTGCGCCGGGTCATCCCCGTCGTACGGGGCCTCGCCTCCGAGGGCGTCGTCGTCTCCGTGGACACCATGCGCGCCCGGGTCGCCGCCCAGTCCCTCGCGGCCGGCGCCGCCCTCGTCAACGACGTCAGCGGCGGCATGGCCGACCCCTCGATGATCCCCGCCGTCGCCGACGCCGGCGCCCCCTTCGTCGTCATGCACTGGCGCGGCTTCCTCCAGGGCGGCAACGTCCCGGGCCACTACGCCGACGTCGTCACCGAAGTCGTCGACGAGCTCCACGCACGCGTGCAGGCCGCCCTCGACGGCGGCATCACCCCCGACCGGATCATCGTCGACCCGGGCCTCGGCTTCTCCAAGGACGCCGAGCACGACCTCGCCCTCCTCGCCCACGCCCACCGGCTCCACGCGCTCGGCCATCCGCTGCTCATCGCCGCCTCCCGCAAGCGGTTCCTCGGCCGCATCCTGGCCGGTCCCGACGGCGCACCGCCGCCCGCCCGCGAACGCGACGCCGCCACGGCAGCCGTCTCCGCGCTCGCCGCACACGCCGGCGCCTGGGCGGTCCGCGTCCACGAGGTCCGCGCCACCGCGGACGCGGTACGGGTCGCCCGCGCCGTGGAAGGGGCGCGCACGGCGCCCGACGCGCACCCTGGCACCCCCGCGCACCCTGGCACCCCCGCGCGCCCTGAGCCCTCCGTGGACCCCGCCTCCCCCGAGCCCGGTACCCGCGGGCCCGAAGGAGCCCGGTGAGCGCCCCGCACACCGACGTCGAACAGGTCGAGGCCGCCAACACGGCCTTCTACGAGGCACTGGAGCGAGGGGACTTCGAGGAGGTCGCCTCGGCCTGGCTCACCCCGGCCGACCTGGGCGTCGACGAGACCTACCACGACCCGGCCGACGCCGGCGTGGTCTCCTGCGTACACCCCGGCTGGCCCGTGCTCACCGGCCGCGGCGAGGTCCTGCGCTCGTACGCGCTGATCATGGCCAACACCGACTACATCCAGTTCTTCCTCACCGACGTGCATGTCTCGGTCACCGGCGACACAGCCGTGGTCACCTGCACCGAGAACATCCTCAGCGGCGGCCCCGCCCCCACCGAAGGCGAGGAGCTGGGACCGCTCGTCGGCCAGCTCGTGGTCGCCACGAACGTGTTCCGGCGCACGCCGGAGGGGTGGAAGCTCTGGTCGCACCACGCCTCGCCCGTTCTGGCCGAAAACGACGAGGACGAGGACGAGGAGTCACCCTCCTGAGTGGGTAGGTGATCTACGGGACCACCCGCGAGGCCAGGAAGTGGCTGGAATCACGGGCGCCCGGGCCGAAGCGGCCACCAGCCCGTGAGCCAGCGGGTTTCCCAGGGGAAACACGCGGTGAACCCTGTCCGAACCGCGCCGGCCCGCCGACCCGTGGCCCGGCGCTGTCGGTGCCCGCAGGTAGATTCGACTGAGGCCGACGCACCGCCCGCACGCGGTACGGACCGGCCGCACCCGACGATTGCAGGAGTGATTCGCGTGGATCGTGTCGCGCTGCGCGGCCTGAAGGCCCGCGGGCACCACGGTGTGTTCCCCAAGGAACGCGAAGAGGGCCAGACCTTCATCGTGGACCTCGTGATCGGCCTGGACACCCGGCCGGCCGCGGCGGACGACGACCTGGCGAAGACCGTGCACTACGGCATCGTGGCCGAGGAGGTCGTGGCCGCCGTGGAGGGCGAGCCCGTGAACCTCATCGAGACCCTCGCCGAGCGCATCGCCCAGGTGTGTCTGAAGCACGAGGGGGTCAAGGAGGTCGAGGTGTGCGTCCACAAGCCGGACGCCCCGATCACCGTCCCCTTCGACGACGTGACCGTCACGATCACCCGGAGCCGAGTATGACTGCACCCTTCACCAAGGGTCACAGCGACCCGACCGTCCAGCCGGTACCCGCCTCCGTCGTCGAGCAGGTCGACGCCGCCGACACCACGCTGCAGAACCCGAAACGGGCCGTGATCGCCCTCGGCTCCAACCTCGGCAACCGGCTGGAGACCCTCCAGGGCGCCATCGACGCCCTGGAGGACACGCCGGGCGTGCGCGTCAAGGCCGTCTCCCCGGTCTACGAGACCGAGCCGTGGGGCGTGGACCCCGGCAGCCAGCCGTCGTACTTCAACGCCGTCGTGCTGGTGAAGACCACCCTGCCCCCGTCCTCCCTGCTGGAGCGGGCGCACGCGGTGGAGGAGGCCTTCCACCGGGTGCGCACCGAGCGCTGGGGCGCACGCACCCTCGACGTCGACATCGTCGCCTACGCCGGTGTCGTCTCCGAGGACCCGCACCTCACCCTCCCCCACCCGCGCGCCCACGAGCGCGCCTTCGTCCTCGCCCCCTGGTACGACGTCGAACCCGACGCCGAACTGCCCGGCCGAGGCATGATCGGGCAGCTCCTGGACACCGTCACCCGAGAGGGTGTCGCGCCCCGCAAGGACCTGGAACTCCACCTGCCCGAGTAGTCGTTAAGGTCGACGCGGGGCCGCGTGCGCGGCCGCACAGGACGGGAGCCGCCCGTCCACCCGGTCCGGGGGAGCTGAAGGGTCACCGTGAGAGAGCTGCGCATCAGGGCGCTGGTCGGTGTGTTCGTCGTCGCCGGGATCCTGTCCTGGGCCGGCGCCCGCCTGTGGAACTCGGTGGGGACGCTGCCCAGCGTCCCCCTGGCCGCCCCCATCGTCCTCGCGCTGATCGCGGTGGTCCTGCTGGCCACGGCGCTGTCGCTGCGGGCCCGCCTCAAGGCGCAGCGCGACCGCGTCCCCGACGCCAAGGGCGTGGACCCGCTGATGGCGGCCCGGGCGGTCGTCTTCGGCCAGGCCAGCGCGCTGGTCGCCGCCCTCGTCGCCGGCATGTACGGCGGCACGGGCGTCCTCCTGCTGGAACTCCTGGACATCCCGGCCCGCCGCGACCAGGCCATCTACGCCGGCTTGTCGGTCGTCGCAGGCATCGCCGTGATAGCGGCAGCGCTGTTCCTGGAGCGAGTCTGCAAGCTCCCCGAAGACGAAGACGAAAACAACAACGGGGCGGCCCACCCCGCGTGACACCGCCCCGTACGAGCTCGCGGGCTCGTGGTGACCGGCCTCAGTTGGCCATGATCAGGCTCATCGCCTCGTTGCGGGTCGCCGCGTCCCTCAGCTGACCGCGCACGGCGGAGGTGATGGTCTTCGCGCCGGGCTTGCGGATACCGCGCATCGACATGCACATGTGCTCGCACTCGATGACCACGATGACCCCGCGCGGCTCCAGGATCTCCATCAGGGCGTCCGCGACCTGCGTGGTGAGTCGTTCCTGCACCTGGGGGCGGCGGGCGTAGACGTCCACGAGCCGCGCCAGCTTGGACAGGCCGGTGATCTTCCCGCTGGTGGACGGGATGTAGCCGACGTGGGCCACGCCCCGGAACGGCACGAGATGGTGCTCACAGGTCGAGAACACTTCGATGTCCTTCACCAGCACCATCTCGTCGTGGCCGATGTCGAACGTCGTGGTCAGGACATCCTCGGGCTTCTGCCACAGGCCCGCGAATATCTCCTTGTACGCCCGGGCCACGCGCCCCGGCGTCTCCCTGAGGCCCTCGCGGTCCGGGTCCTCGCCGACCGCGATGAGGAGTTCGCGTACGGCGTTCTCGGCACGCTTCTCGTCGAACTCGCCGATGGTGCCTTCGCCGTCCAGCGTCACGGGGTCGGTCATCTGGTTCCTCGTTCCTGTACCTGTCACACGTGGGAGGCCACGCGCTGCAAAACCGCGGTATACGAAAAGCCGCGCCCCCCAGGCTAGAACCCGGGGGGCGCGGCATCCATTCCGGCCCGGTGGCCGGAACGGCTCAGCTCTCGGGGCGGTCCTCACGCGCCGGCTCGGTCGTGGGGGCGGGGTCCGCCGCCGTCGACTTCGCCGTGCTGATCGCGGCCGTCGCGCCGTTGGCGCCGTTCGTCAGGGCGAGCTCCTTCGGGGAGAGCACCGGCGGACGGGTGGACGGCGTGCGCCGGGAGGAACCCGTCCACGCGGGCCGCGGCGGGCGCTTGACGATGGGGGCGAAGATCTCGGCGATCTCCTCCTTGCCCAGCGTCTCCTTCTCCAGCAGCTGCAGGACGAGGTTGTCGAGCACGTCGCGGTTCTCGACCAGGATCTCCCAGGCCTCGTTGTGCGCGGTCTCGATGAGCTTCTTGACTTCCTCGTCCACCAGCGCGGCGACCTCCTCGGAGTAGTCGCGCTGGTGAGCCATCTCACGGCCCAGGAACGGCTCGCTGTTGTCGCCGCCGAACTTGATCGCGCCGAGACGCTCGGTCATGCCGTACTGGGTGACCATCGCGCGGGCCAGGTTGGTGGCCTTCTCGATGTCGTTCGCGGCGCCCGTGGTGGGGTCGTGGAAGACCAGTTCCTCGGCCGCGCGACCGCCCAGCATGTAGGCGAGCTGGTCGAGCATCTCGTTGCGGGTGGTGGAGTACCTGTCCTCGTCCGGCAGCACCATCGTGTAGCCCAGGGCGCGGCCGCGGGACAGGATGGTGATCTTGTGGACCGGGTCGGAGTTCGGTGAGGCCGCCGCGACCAGGGCGTGTCCGCCCTCGTGGTACGCGGTGATCTTCTTCTCCTTGTCCGACATGATGCGGGTCCGCTTCTGCGGGCCGGCGACGACGCGGTCGATCGCCTCGTCGAGCATCTTGTTGTCGACCAGCTTCTGGTTGGAGCGGGCCGTGAGCAGCGCCGCCTCGTTCAGCACGTTGGCCAGGTCGGCACCGGTCATGCCGGGGGTGCGCCGGGCGACGGCCGACAGGTCGACGTCCGGGGCGACCGGCTTGCCCTTCTGGTGGACCTTGAGGATCTCCAGACGGCCCTGCAGGTCCGGCGGGTCGACGGCGATCTGCCGGTCGAAGCGTCCGGGGCGCAGCAGCGCCGGGTCGAGGATGTCGGGCCGGTTGGTGGCGGCGATCAGGATGACGCCGCCCTTCACGTCGAAGCCGTCCATCTCGACGAGCAGCTGGTTCAGGGTCTGCTCGCGCTCGTCGTGGCCGCCGCCGAGGCCGGCGCCGCGGTGGCGGCCGACCGCGTCGATCTCGTCGACGAAGACGATCGCCGGGGCGTTCGCCTTGGCCTGCTCGAACAGGTCACGGACTCGGGAGGCACCGACACCGACGAACATCTCGACGAAGTCGGAACCGGAGATCGAGTAGAACGGGACGCCCGCCTCGCCGGCGACGGCGCGCGCGAGCAGGGTCTTGCCGGTGCCCGGGCGGCCGTAGAGCAGCACACCCTTGGGGATCTTGGCGCCGACGGCCTGGAACTTGGCCGGTTCCTGGAGGAACTCCTTGATCTCCTGGAGCTCCTCGACGGCCTCGTCGCAGCCGGCGACGTCGGTGAACGTCGTCTTGGGGGTGTCCTTGGTGATGAGCTTGGCCTTGGACTTGCCGAAGTTCATCACGCGGCTGCCGCCGCCCTGCATCTGATTCATCAGGAACAGGAAGACCACCACGATGAGGACCAGCGGCAGCCCCAGGGAGAGCAGGATCCCGAGGAACGGGTTCTGCTTCGAGGGCGAGACCGTGTAGCCCTTCGGGATCTGCTTGTCCTGGAACTTGGTCTGCAGCGTCCCGGCGATGGTCACCCCCTGGTCGCCGATGTAGCTGGCCTGGATCTTCGAGCTGCCGTCGACCTTGACGCCGTCCTTCAGCTCGACCTTGATGTTCTGCTCGTCGCCGGTGGTGAGCTTGGCCTGCTCGACCTTGTTGTCGTTGATGGCCTGGACGACCTGGGAGGTGTCCACCGTCTTGTAGCCGCCGGACGAGCCGACGACCTGCATCAACACGACCACGGCAAGGACGGCCAGCACGATCCACATGACCGGCCCACGGAAGTATCGCTTCACGTCCATCCACACGGAGCGGTGCCGCCCCGTCCCTCCTGCCATAGTGAGTTTGATAAGACAGTTCTTCTGACGGTACCCCAGCCTTGGCGTCCGAAGCCGCACGGGAGCGCTGGGGAACCCGTCTGCATGCTCCAACGGAGGGAGCCCCGCCGGGGTTCCCGATCGTCGCGGGAACCGTGCCCGGGTGGGCTAGCCGCCGTAGACGTGAGGCGCGAGCGTACCGACGAACGGCAGGTTGCGGTACTTCTCGGCGTAGTCGAGGCCGTAGCCGACGACGAACTCGTTGGGGATGTCGAAGCCGACCCACTCCACGTCGATGGCGACCTTCGCGGCGTCCGGCTTGCGCAGCAGCGTGCACACCTTCAGCGAGGCGGGCTCGCGCGAGCCGAGGTTGTTGATCAGCCAGGACAGGGTCAGGCCGGAGTCGATGATGTCCTCGACGATCAGGACGTGGCGGCCCTTGATGTCGGTGTCGAGGTCCTTGAGGATCCGCACGACACCGGAGGACTGGGTGCCCGCGCCGTAGGAGGAGACGGCCATCCAGTCCATGGTGACGGGGGTGGACAGCGCCCGGGCCAGGTCGGCCATGACCATCACGGCGCCCTTGAGCACACCGACGATCAGCAGGTCCTTGCCCGCGTACTCCGCGTCGATCTTCGCGGCCAGCTCGGCCAGCTTCGCGTCGATCTCTTCTTTGGTGATGAGCACCTGCTGAAGGTCGGCACCCATGTCGTTCGCGTCCACCCGCATCACTTTCGGTCGGTCGTCCCACCGGCCGGTCCGGCCCCTGCCGCAGGTGCGAAAGGGGTCGGGACTCAGCCTTGCCGAATCACCAGTCTGCCACCCTGGCGCTGGGCGACGACTTTGCCGGGCAGATTGATGGCTCCCTGACCGCGCCAGCCGGTGATCAGCCGGTCCATCTCCTCGATGTGCCGGGCGAAGAGGGAACCGGCCGGGGCACCGGCCTCGATGGCGGCGCGGCGCAGGATCCTGCGGCGTACGGCGGGCGGGAGGGCGTAGAGCTTGGCGCACTCCAGCCGGCCGGCCGCGTCGCGCACGCCGGCCTCGGCCTGGCTGGCCCAGGCGTCGAGGGCGTCGGCGTCGTCGCGGGAGAGCTGGGCCGTGCGGGCGAGGGCTTCCACGACGCCTTTGCCGAGGGCCTTCTCCAGGGCGGGCAGGCCCTCGTGGCGCAGCCGGGAGCGGGTGTAGGCGGGGTCGGTGTTGTGCGGGTCGTCCCAGACGGGCAGGGACTGGACCATGCAGGCCTTGCGGGCGGTCTGCCGGTCGAGTTGGAGGAAGGGGCGCCGGTAACGGCCGCCGGCCCCCGAGACCGCGGCCATGCCGGACAGGGAGCGGATGCCGGAGCCGCGGGCGAGGCCGAGCAGGACGGTCTCGGCCTGGTCGTCGCGGGTGTGGCCGAGCAGGATCGCGGCGGCGCCGTGGCGTTCGGCGGCGTCGTCGAGGGCGGCGTAGCGGGCGTCCCGGGCGGCGGCCTCGGGGCCTCCGTCGCGGCCGACGGTGACGGCGGTGGACTCCACGGGTGCGAGGCCGAGGTCGGTCAGGCGCAGGACGACTTCGGCGGCGCGCAGGTCGGAGCCGGGCTGCAGGCCGTGGTCGACGGTGATGCCGCCGGCGCGGATCCCGAGCCGGGGGGCCTCGAAGGCGAGGGCGGAGGCGAGCGCCATGGAGTCGGCGCCGCCGGAGCAGGCCACGAGCACGAGCGGCGCGGGCGGGCGCTCGAGGAGGGCGGTCCCGGCGGAGGCGGCAGCCGGGGAGGCGTGCTGTTCGGTGAGGATGTCGTGGAGGACGCGGCGGACCGCCAGGCGTATCGCCGCGACCGCAGGATGGGGACCCATGTCCGGTTCCCTTCAGGAAGCTCGTCGGGGGGTGAACCCGAGTCGGTCACTCAGAGTGTGTAGATGGTGACAGAAACGGGCGGTGACCCGAGCATTGCACGCCTGTCCACGGCTCACGGTCCCTCGGACGGGTGATTGCGGGGGCGTTCTCCTGCCGTCGGCCGGATCGTGTTCACCACGGTGGTCCGCCGTTCACGCCTCGGGCCTGCGGTGCACCCGCGCGACCCAGTCCGCCGGTTTGGAGATCTCCGCCTTGGTCGGGAGTGTGTTCGGGGAGGTCCACACGCGGTTGAAGCCGTCCATGCCGACCTCGTCGACGACGGCGCGTACGAAGCGCTCGCCGTCCCGGTACTGCCGCAGCTTGGCGTCCAGGCCGAGCAGTTTGCGCAGGGCGAGGTCCAGGCGGGAGGCGCCCTTGGCGCGGCGCTGCTGGAACTTCTCGCGGATCTCGGCGACGGAGGGCACGACGGACGGGCCGACGCCGTCCATCACGAAGTCGGCGTGGCCCTCCAGCAGGCTCATCACGGCGGTGAGGCGGCCGAGGATCTCCCGCTGGGCGGGGGTCTGGACGATCTCCACGAGGGAGCGGCCGCCGTCGTCCTCCTCGCCCTCGGGGCGGCCGCCGGCCAGCGACTGGGCGGCCTCGCGGATGCGCTCCAGGATGGTCATGGGGTCGACGTCGGTCTCGGCGAGGAACGACTGGATCTCGCCCTCCAGATGGTCGCGCAGCCACGGCACGGCGCTGAACTGCGTGCGGTGCGTCTCCTCGTGCAGGCAGACCCAGAGGCGGAAGTCGTGCGGCTGGACGTCGAGTTCGCGCTCGACGTGGACGATGTTGGGGGCGACGAGCAGCAGGCGGCCGCCGCCCTGCTCGCCGGCCGGGAGTTCGCGGGTGGAGGGGGCGAAGGTCTCGTACTGGCCGAGGACGCGGGAGGCGAGGAAGGACAGGAGCATGCCCAGTTCGACGCCGGTGACCTTGCCGCCGACGGCGCCGAGGACCTGTCCGCCGGGGGTGCTGCCGCGGCGCTCCTGCATCTTCTGCAGCAGCGGCTTGAGGATCTCGCGGAACCCGGCGACGTTCGCCTTCACCCAGCCCGGGCGGTCGACGACGAGGACCGGGGTGTCGTGGATCTCGCCGGTCCCCATACGAGTGAAGCCCCGGACGTGCTCCTCCGAGGCCTTGGCGTGCCGGCGCAGTTCCGTGACGACGTCACGGGCCTCCTCGCGGCTGACTTCGGGGCCCGGCCGTACGAGCCGGGTCGCGGTCGCGACCGCGAGATTCCAGTCGATCATCCCAGCAGATGCGGCACCACCGATGCTCGTCATGTGTCAACCGTACGTGAGCGTTCCCGCTGGGGGCAGGCCGTGGGACGGGCGTCGCGGCGGTCCGGTTCAGCCCGCCAGTGCGGTGGCGGCCCGGTCCAGGGCGCGCTGGGCCGCGTCGGCGTCGGTCGTTCCCGCGGCCAGGAAGGCGAAGGCCAGGACGTGGCCCTGGTGGTCGACGACGGTGCCGGCGAGGGTGTTGACGTGGGACAGGGTGCCGGTCTTGGCGCGGACGATGCCGGCGGCGCCGTCCGTGTAGCGGGTGGTCAGGGTGCCGGTGAAGCCGGCGACGGGCAGGCCGGTGAGGACGGGGCGCAGGTCGGGGCGGGCGGGGTCGGCGGCGGTGACCAGGAGGGCGGTCAGGAGGTGGGCCGTGAGGCGGTCGGTGCGGTCGAGGCCGCTGCCGTCGTGGAAGACGGCCCCCGCCAGGGGCAGGCCGAGCGCCGCGAGCCGGCGGTGGATCGCCTCACCGCCGCCGGTGAAGTCGGGGCGGACGCCGGTGGCGAGGGCGGTCTGGCGGGCCAGGTGCTCGGCGATGTCGTTGTCGCTGTTGGTGAGCATCCGCTCGACCAGGTCGGACAGCGGCGGGGACGTCACCGTGGCGAGCGTCTGCGCACGCGCGGTGGCCTTGGAGGGGCCGGGGGGCGTGGTGCGGATGCCCTGCGCGTGCAGGAGGTCGGCGAACCGGCGGGTGGCGTCCGCCGCGGGTTCGCGTGAGCGGTCCGCGGTGCCGGACGTCGAGTCGTTCAGGCGGCCTTCGTCCACCATGAGGGCGGTGACCGGGGCGAGGTTCTCGTTCTCCCCGATCGGGTGACGTTCGGGCCCGGCGTACAGGCTGGTGTCGTACGACAGCGTCACCTCGCTCACGCCGCGCTGCTTCAGGGCGGCGGCGGTGGACGCGGCCAGGGTGCGCAGGCTCGCCCAGCCGCCGGTGTCCGCGTGGGCGGTCAGGGTCGGGTCGCCGCCGCCGACCAGGATCAGCTCGCGGGTGTCCGGTTCCAGCACGGCGCGCGTGGTGAGGCGGTGGTCGCCGCCCATGGCCGAGAGCGCGGCGACCGCGGTGGCGATCTTCGTGGTGGAGGCGGGGGTGAGCGTTTCGTCGGCGCCGGTGGCGTACAGGCGCCCGCCGGTCGACAGGTCGACGACGGCGGCCGCGTGCCGGTCGCCGAGGGCGGGGTCCTTCAGCAGCGGGTCGAGGAGGGCGGCCAGGGCCGGTGCGCCGGGCGCGGACCGTGCCGAGGTCGCGGGGCCGCCGAGGCCGGTGAGGACGGCGGGCGCGCTGGGCGCGGGCCGGGGCACCCCGCCCGCCGCCCCGGAGGATCCGGACGAATCAGACGTACGGCCGTGATCTGCGCCACCCGGGCCTTCCTGGGCGGCGGCCCACTCCCGTTCGGCCGTACGCTGACCCGAGTCCCAGGGGCCGGCGGCGGTGACGACGCCGGCGGCCAGTGCGAGACCGACGGTGGCGGCACCCGCTGTGTACTGCCAGGTTCTGACGGGCCGCAGCCGGGTGGCGCGGGTGCGCAGCCGGGCGGCGGTGACGGTGGCGGCGCGCCGCAGTCGCGGCCGTACGGCGTTCGCGATCCGCGCCATGTGCGGTCTCGCGGCCCGCCAGGGCTTCAGTTCCGGCACGACCACCAGCCCCTTTCGCGATCACACACTGGCGTGAGGGACACTTAATCACCCGAAGTATGTGTTGATCATGGAGGAGCCACCGGTGGAGTTCGACGTCACGATCGAGATCCCGAAGGGTTCGCGGAACAAGTACGAAGTGGACCACGAGACGGGTCGGATCCGCCTGGACCGGCACCTCTTCACCTCGACGGTCTACCCGGCCGACTACGGCTACATCGAGGGCACCCTCGGCGAGGACGGCGACCCGCTGGACGCGCTGGTCATCCTGGACGAGCCCACCTTCCCCGGCGTGCTGGTGAAGTGCCGCGCCATCGGCATGTTCCGGATGCGCGACGAGGCCGGCGGCGACGACAAGGTGCTGTGCGTGCCCGCGTCCGACCCGCGGATGGAGCACCTGCGCGACATCCACCACGTCTCGGAGTTCGACCGCCTGGAGATCCAGCACTTCTTCGAGGTCTACAAGGACCTCGAGCCGGGCAAGAGCGTCGAAGGCGCCAACTGGGTCGGCCGCTCGGACGCCGAGGCCGAGATCGAGCGCTCGATCAAGCGCAACGAGGCGCACGGCGGCCACTGAGCCCCCGCACGCCCCAGCAGACCGCTGACGGGTCGCACGCGCACGCGTGCGGCCCGTCCGGCGTCTGTGCGCATACTGAGGCCTACGGAGTGTCGTACAGGGAGTGCTGCTGCAAGTGAGCGAGGCGGAGGACCGCAAACCGCAGTCGGACGAGGCGAGGAGCAGCTACGACTCCGAGGTCACGTCCGAGTTCGCGATTCCCGCGGGGCTCGCCGTGCCCAAGGTGGGCGGGGAGCCGGAGACGACGTCCGAGTTCGCGCTGCCGGACGGCCTGGAGGCGCCGCAGCCGGCCGGGGCCGAGCCGGAGGGCTCGGCGTTCAGCCCGCCGCGCACCTACAGCGCCAAGAGCGCCCCGCCGGCCTTCACGCCGCCCGGCGGGACACCCGCGGTCAGCCTCACCAAGGACGTGCCGTGGCAGGACCGGATGCGCACGATGCTGCGCATGCCGGTGGCCGAGCGGCCGGCGCCGGAGAAGGCGCACAAGCCCGAGGAGGGCGGCCCGGCCGTCCCGCGCGTGCTGGACCTGACGCTGCGTATCGGCGAGCTGCTGCTGGCCGGCGGCGAGGGCGCCGAGGACGTGGAGGCGGCGATGTTCGCGGTCTGCCGCTCCTACGGCCTGGACCGCTGCGAGCCGAACGTCACCTTCACCCTGCTGGCGATCTCCTACCAGCCCTCGCTGGTGGAGGACCCGGTCACCGCGTCCCGGACCGTGCGGCGCCGGGGCACCGACTACACACGGCTCGCGGCCGTGTTCCGGCTCGTGGACGACCTGAGCGACCCGGAGACCCACATCTCCCTGGAGGAGGCCTACCGGCGTCTGGCGGAGATCCGCCGCAACCGCCACCCGTTCCCCAGCTGGGTGCTGACGCTGGCCAGCGGGCTGCTCGCCGGTGCGGCCTCACTGCTGGTCGGCGGCGGCGTGCAGGTGTTCGCGGCGGCCATGGTGGGCGCGATGCTCGGCGACCGGCTGGCGTGGCTGTGCGCGGGGCGCGGACTGCCGGAGTTCTACCAGTTCACGGTGGCCGCGATGCCGCCGGCCGCGATCGGCATCGCGCTGACCCTGGCGCACGCGGACGTGAACGCGTCCGCCGTCATCACCGGTGGGCTCTTCGCCCTGCTGCCGGGGCGGGCTCTGGTCGCGGGCGTGCAGGACGGCCTGACCGGCTTCTACATCACCGCCTCGGCGCGGCTGCTGGAGGTGCTGTACTTCTTCGTCGGCATCGTCATCGGTGTCCTGGTGATGCTCTACGTCGGCGTGCAGCTCGGGGCCCATCTCAACCCCGACGCGGCGCTGCGGCTCCAGCACCGGCCGCTGGTGCAGATCGCCGCGTCCATGGTGCTGTCGGCGACCTTCGCGGTGCTGCTGCAGCAGGAGCGGTCCACGGTCCTCGCGGTGACCCTGAACGGGGGCGTGGCGTGGGTCGTGTACGGCGCGATGCACGACACCGGGGAATTCTCGCCGGTGGCGTCCACGGCCGTCGCGGCGGGGCTCGTCGGCCTGTTCGGGCAGTTGCTGTCGCGGTACCGGTTCGTCTCCGCGCTGCCGTACACGACGGCGGCGATCGGGCCGCTGCTGCCGGGTTCGGCGACGTACTTCGGGCTGCTGTCGATCGCGCAGAACGACGTCGACAAGGGGCTGGTGTCCCTGACGAAGGCGGCCGCGCTGGCGATGGCCATCGCCATCGGGGTGAACCTGGGGTCGGAGATCTCCCGGCTGTTCCTGCGGGTCGGCTCCGCCGACAAGCGCCGCGCGGCCAAGCGGACGAGGGGCTTCTGAGGCCGCTCAGCCCTGGTGGTACGGGGACTGGCCGTTGTACGGCTGCGGCCGGCCGTAGCCCTGCTGGTACGGCTCCTGGGGGTACGGCTGCTGCGGGTACCGCTGCTGCCCGTGGGGCTCCTGCGGGTACTGCCGGCCGTAGTGCTCGTCGCCGTTGCCGTAGTGCTCGTCGCCGTACTGATTGCCGTACTGGTTGCCGTACTGGTCGCCGTAGGGCTGCTGCCGGGGCTGGTGGTCCGGCGTCTGGTCGATGCGGCGCAGCTGGGTGGTCGCGTCGTCCATGGCCGGGGGCACCGGGGCCGGGGCGGGCTGCTGCTGCCGCTGCTGCTGCTGCTGCTGCTGCGGAGCGTTCTTGCTCTTCGCGCGGGCGCGCAGGAACTCGATGGCGATGGGGACCACCGAGACGAGGACGATCAGGATCAGGATCGCCTCGATGTTGTTCTTGACGAAGTCGATGTTGCCCAGCCACGAGCCCAGCAAGGTCACACCCGCGCCCCACAGGACGCCGCCGATGACGTTGAACAGCAGGAACGAGCGGTACCGCATGCCGCTGACGCCGGCGATGATCGGCGTGAACGTGCGCACGATGGGCACGAAGCGGGCCAGGACCAGGGACTTCGGGCCGTACTTCTCGAAGAACTCGTGCGCCTTGACGACGTTCTCCTGCTTGAACAGCCGCGAGTCGGGCCGGTTGAACAGCGACGGGCCGACCTTCTTGCCGAACATGTAACCGGCCTGGTCACCGAGGATCGCGGCGACGCAGATCAGGGCGATGGCCCCCCACAGGGGGAAGTTCAGCTGGTTGGACGTGATCAGCAGGCCGCAGGTGAACAGCAGCGAGTCACCCGGCAGGAAGAAGCCGATCAGCAGTCCCGACTCCGCGAAGACGATCAGGAGCAGGCCCCAGATGCCGAACGTGTCGAGGAGGTAGTTCGGATCGAGCCAGCTCGGGCCGAGGGCAAGCGTCGTCACGGTTCCGGGCTCCTGAGGGGGTGGGGAGACTACGGCGGCGGGTAGCGCGCGCCCAAAGCTATCAACGCCCGGTGAACGGTCCGGGTTCCCCGGGTTCCCTCAGGATGCACCCCGCGCCGCCCGGTACGAAGCTGTTGACCATGGGCATCGACGATTACGGCGGCGGCCAGACGCCCCAGGCGGATGTGCTGGTCGTCACCACGAACGACGTACCGGGTCACCGGGTGCAGCAGGTCATCGGCGAGGTGTTCGGCCTGACCGTGCGCTCCCGGCACATCGGCAGCCAGATCGGCGCCGGGCTGAAGTCGCTGGTCGGCGGCGAGCTGCGGGGGCTGACCAAGACCCTCGTGGAGACCCGCAACCAGGCGATGGAACGGCTGGTCGAGCAGGCACGCGCGCGTGGCGCCAACGCCGTCCTGGCGTTCCGCTTCGACGTGACGGAGGCGGCGGACGTGGGCACGGAGGTGTGCGCGTACGGCACGGCGGTGGTCGTGAGCCCCGAGTAGCCCGTGACCGGGCCGTTCCCGCGCGTGGCCGCCGGCGTCGGGAACCGCCGAGGTCCGCCCAGCCGCTCGCGCCTGCCCGTGTCACCCCCGTGCCGGGCGCCGCGTCCGCGCGTTACGCGGCGGACGCGGCCACAGGTCCGGCCGTGGCGGCCCGACCGGCGAGCGCCGCGCGCTTGTCGCTCTGGTCGAAGACGTACAGAAGAGCCGGGTGCGTGGCCCCGAAGGCCAGGACGAAGCGGTTGAGGCCCATGAACTGCCCGATCCCGAGGTGGAACAGCGTCATGGAACCGAGGAACGCCTTCGCCGCGGGCTTGGGCAGGACGAAGACCAGCGGGAAGGCGACCTCCGCGGCGATCGTTCCCCACGTCACGAGCTTCCCCGCCACTGGGTACTTGTGCACGAGCCGGTACACGCGCTGGTCCCCGTAGTTGTGGGTACGGATGACCCCGCTGAACGCCTCTCCACTGAGCCAGACCGGCGACACGAGCTTGACCACGCCGGAAGCGACGTAGGAGATGGTCGTCTCGAGCGCCAGCGCGCGCATGGCCACATCGCGGGCCTTGTCGCCGTCCTTGAACGTGCCGGTCGAGGCGAGGACGACGTTGATCACCTGCTGGAGCTGGTCGGCGCCGTCACCGCCGAAGGGGGAACGCAGCCGTCCGGCCGCGCCCGTCACCGCCAGGACGGCGCTGCCCGCCGTGCGTACTCCCCGCTTGTGGCCCCAGATCAGCGTGGCGGCGGAAGCACCCGCCTGCACCCCGTACAGGGCGACGGCCGCCTTCTTCGACTCGAGGGCGCGCGTCAGCCGGGGAAAGCGCTTGGCGAACCTGGGGCGCATGTTGGCCACCTGGCCGCTGAGCATCTCCCCGTCTTCGAACTTACGTGTCTGGCTCAGCATTTCCAGTGCGGAGACCAGCGTGCCCAGCGAAGCCACTCGGCGTGCCGTGACCTCGGGTGGAGCGCTGAGGAACATGGATGGGTGCTCCCGGTGATGTGATGCGAGTACGGTGGAATGGACAACGGCGGCACGGTATGCGTATCGGGCGTACCGTGCCGCCGTGTCCTTATCGGGCGGAGTCAGGGATGCCGGTCGGCATCGCCTGCCGGCCGGTCGGTCAGCGCTGGATGTCCTTGGTAACCTCGTGCAGCGCGTAGGCGGTGGCGGAGGTCACGGCGACGCCCTCGGGGGTGGCGAGGGTGGCCAGCGGGGTCAGCATGGTCGGGGTCGCGTCGTTGCCGATGCGGCCCGGACGCACGTCGGCCAGCTCCGTGTTGGCGAAATCAGCCACGATAGACATGGTGGTGTCCTCTTTCTCTCAGGGATGGAGCGGGTTCTCCAGCCGTTCGGCGGGAGGGCGCGGACTCACGCGGCACAGGGGTGCCGAGTGAGCTCGCGGCTTCCAGTCGAGAGGGCCGGTCGGCTCGCTACGCGGCTGCCGGCGACGGGGCGTCGGCAGGGGTGACGTCCCCCTCCAGCGGGAACTCCAGGGAGACGAAGACCGGTTCGATGTGCCGGTCCTCGGGGCTGGTGGGGTACGAGTGCAGCAGCATGAACTGGCTGTGCGTGGCGCCTTCGGCGTGGGGCAGGTGGAGCTGGATGTACCGGGCCAGCAGCCGGTACCCCGATGCCGTGGTCACCGGCAGGACGTGCGAGCCGAAGGCGACCGCTTGGGCGAGGGTGTGCTGGGTCGCGTCGAACAGGGCCTTCGGGCTGCGGTTGCGTGCGTTCCAGGCCAGTGCGTACCAGGGCCGGTCGTGGACGACCGGGACCTCCGTCCACTCGCCCGGTGTTCCGCCGATGATGTCCCGGTAGAGCAGGTGGTTGTCCTTCACTCCGGGATTGGGCCCGAAGAAGCGCCAGTTGGGAGTCGGTATGCGCAGCCGTCCGCGGTTGAGCAGCCCGTCGAACCGCTGCTCGGGGATCTGGGCCGCGGCGGTCGCGACCAGCCAGGCCGCGAGCGACGTGGTGACGGCGGCGACCTTCGCCCGTTCGGTGTTCACCTTGATGATCACGCCGGCTGCCTCTCCCGGTCCGGGGCGCTCTCGTCGGCCCGGCGTGCCGTGGTGGACGGCCGCCAGGAGGATCCGAGTGGCCCCGACGGCGGGTCGCCGGCGATCAGTTCCGCGACCTCCTCGGCGTGCCGGCGCACGGCCAGCAGCGATTCGTGGTCGGAGCCGTCGACGAAGTGGTGCCGGGCCTGCTCGGAGATGACGGCGAGCCTGGCCTGGATGCCGGCGTGCAGCGTGTTGTCGCCGATGTTGTTCTCCGCCGTGACGACCGTCAGGGGGCATTCCAGCGAGGTCAGTTCCGGGTAGGTCATCGCGTCCCGGTACTCCCGGTGGGCGGTGGCCCAGGTGCGGGGCGTCGCCAGGAAGGCCCGGTAGCTCCGGTTGATGTCCGGGCGGTACTGCTGGTTGACGTTCATCGCGGGGCGGAAGACGGAGAGCCCCGTGGCGGCGAAGAGCTGTTCCATCAGCATCCGCTGGTGGGACCAGCGGTCGACGTCGGTCCGGCGGGCGTGGCGCAGGCTGACGACCTCGGTGGCGTCGATCATGACCACCTGGGTCACGCCGTGGACCGCGTCCGGATGCAGCGACGCGTAGGCCGCGACGAGGTACCCGCCCAGGGAGTGACCCGCCAGCACGAGGGGAAGGCCGGCGAGGTAGGTGTCGCGCAGCTCCTGCAGCAGCTCGAAGTGGCCCTCGACGCCGTACTGGGTGTCCGGCGTGCTGAGCCCGTAACCGGGACGGTTGAAGCGCACGTACCCCATGTCCTCGGGAAGCGCGTCGCAGACCCAGTCCCAGTACTCCTGGGGCGCGCCCATGCCGTTGTCGAGCAGAACGGCGCGCTGTGCCCGCGGCGGGATGTGCACGCACACCTCGACCAGCTTGCCGTCGGGCCTTTCGTGCAGCAGGTAACGGCGCGCGCGCTCGTTCCTGCCCCTGTACCGCGTTATTGCTCCGGTCAGAAGGCTTGCACCGGCCAGTCCGGCAAGACCGACAGCGAACTGGCGCTCCAAAGACGCCACATTCCCTCCCCCGTGATGTGAAGTGACCGTCTGCCCGAAAAGCTAACACGCATGACCGGGCCAAAATTATGGGTTAATTGACCATCCGTCCCGGGCGGGTTCTCCCACGGGGCTGCGGCGGACGAACTCCCATGCTCCGCCCGTATTTCCGGAGTTCCATGTAGAGTTCGCCGATCGTTGCTTTCAGCATGGCGTTTTCTTTGGCGAGCTCGGCCATCCTGGACGCTTCTTCGGTGTCTTTGCCGCCTTCACCGGCCAGGCCGTTGCGGCCTCCCTCAAGAAACTGTCTGCGCCAGTTGGACACCGACTGTTCGGACACCCCTGCTTCCCGCGCGGCTTCCGCCGCTGTCAGTTCACCGCTCATCACTCTGACCACCAGGCCGAGTTTCTTGTCTACCGGAAGTGCTGGCGGACGCCCCACGGGCAACCCCCTCATGGCCTACCGCGTGCTGGGTGTGGTGTGCTCAGGGCTTGACGTAGCAGCACATGAACAGGGGCGCCGCGGCGCTGTACGGGGTGCCGTCCCACCGCGACATGCGGGACTCCGGCTCCAGCCCGGCCGCGCGTGCGTAGCCGTCGACGTCGTCGGGAGTGGTGAGCCGGGTGGTCTCGTTGCCCACCCTGGTGGTGCCGTCGGCCTGGTAGAGGATGTGCGAGCACTGCCACAGCCCGCCGTCGAGCAGGGTGGAATGGGTCTGCACCCCGGTCCCCGGCTCCGGGTAGGGGACGAAGTAGGTGGTGCGGGACCGGCCCTCGTGCAGGTCCACGATGGCCGGCTTGTTGTGCGTCTCGATCACCAGCCGGCCACCGGGCAGCAGCAGGTCCGCCGCACGCCGGACGGCGCGCTGCTGGTCCTCGGGAGTGAGCAGGCAGGACAGGGTCGCGCACACGCAGTACACCAGCCCGTAGCGGGAATCGGAGGTGTAGGTGCGGATGTCCCCGTGCACGGGTGTGACGTCGCCGCCGTCCGGGAGTTTGGCGCGCAGCGCGTCCAGCATCTCCACGGAGGAGTCGACGCCGGTGACGTGACCGACGCTCCGGGAGAGCGGGAGGGCGATCCGCCCGGTGCCGACGCCCAGTTCAAGGGTTCCCGCCTCGGGGGCGGGGTGGCGGGCGGCCAGTCCTCTCACGGCTTCGGCTGTGACCCTGTCGTCCGGGATCAGCCGGTCGTACCACCCTTTGAACTGCCTCCCGTAGCCTATGTCGTCGACTGCGGTTTCCACAGGTTTTCCCCCTAGCACTGACCCCACTGCATACCGATGGGAGCGTCACTAAGCCGAGGGGCCGGCGGCCGGGCACAAAGACAGATGCCGGCTACATCGGTCGCGGACAGATCCGCAACCGACCCGCGTGGTTGGTCAGACAGCAGCGCGGTAACGCCTCAACGGAGCCTGTGGGGTGACTTCGTTGTCTCCACCGTATCAAAGGCAATCCGGGCCGTCCCATGGATACCGGGCGCGGGCTGCGTCACACCGCCCGCCGGAATAAAGCCAATTGAGGATTCATCAGCCGGCCGCATCCCGTGTTTCGGGCGGCACCGGTGATGTCACGGCCGGCCCCCGGGCGGGCCCGAGGGCGGGAACGTCGCGTATCCCGAAACAATGGCGAAGTGCGGAGCGCGCGGCCAGATATCCCGACATTCCGTGCACACTCGGCCCCGGAGGCGTGGCCGCGGAACACAGGAAGACACCCGGCAGCGGCGTGCGGTAGGGGTCGAGACGGGGCACCGGTCGCGCGATGCTCTGGTAGAGCGTCATCGCGCCGGTGCCGATGTCACCACCGGTGTAGTTCGGGTTGTACTCCTCGTACGCGGCGGCGGCGACGGAGCGATGTGCGACGACGGTGTCCGTGAACCCGGGTGCGTACCGCTCGATCCGTTCCCGGACCAGGTCGTACGGGTCGGTGGGGTCCCCGTTGGGCACGTGCGCGTACGCCCACACGGGGCGCTTGCCCGGCAGTGCCCGGTCGGGATCGGCCACCGCCGGGTCCACCACGAGGACGAACGGCCTCGCGGTGCGCACCCCGCGGGCGTTCGCCGTCTCCTGCCGCACCATCTCGGCGTGCGTGCCTCCCAGATGCACGGTGCCGGCGCGGCCCACCGCCGGGTCGGCCCAGGGGATCGGCCCGGACACCAGGAAATCGACCTTGGCGGCGCCCGGACCCGGCCGGAACCGCTCGAGCCGGCGGGCGTAGGCACGGGGCAGCCGGCCGCCCGCGAGGGCCAGGAAACCCTTGGTGCCGGTGTCGAGCAACACGGCCCGGGCGCCGTGCAGTTCGGCGAGGTCCGTCACGTGGTGTCCGGTGTGGAAGACACCGCCGTGCGCGGTGATGTCGTCGGCCAGCGCCTGCGCGATCCGGCCGCTGCCGCCGCGGGGCAGCGGCCACCCCGACCCGTGCGCCAGGTGTCCCAGCAGCATGGCCACCGCCGCGGACGCCAGGCTCGGCAGCCTGCCGACCGCGTGCGCGGCGACCCCGGTGAGCAGCGCGGGTGCCTCCTCGCCCCGGAAACGGGCCGCGCCGAGTCCGCTGCCGTGCAGCGCCACCCGGCTCGCCAGCAGCAGGGCCGCCGCCGGGTCTTCCGGCAGCCGGCGCTGTCCGGACAGGACGAGGTCGACGACGGCCTCGCTGCGTTCCAGCAGGGGTTCCATCAGCCGCCTCCAGGCGGGACCGTCGACGCCCAGGTGCTCGCAGGTCTTCGCCAGGGAACGGTGGGCGAGAGCGGCCCGGCCCCCGTCCAGCGGATGCGCGTAGCTGATCTCGGGCTGCAGCAGCTCGACCCCGCGGGCCGCCAGGTCGAAGCCGCGGAAGAACGGGGAGGCGGCGGCCATGGGGTGGACGGCGGAGCACAGGTCGTGCACGACGCCGGAGTCGAAGAGCGAAGCCGTACGCAGCCCTCCCCCGATGGTCTCGGCCGCCTCGTGCAGCTCCACGCGCAGTCCGGCGCGGGCCATGACCACGCCCGCGGCCAGGCCGTTGGGCCCGGTGCCCACGATGGCGACGTCCGCAGTGCTCACCACTGCCTCCCCTTCCTAACGATGCGAAGCTGCAACGTCTGCTCGACCGGTCCGGCGTACGCCGGCGGGCCCGCTGTCACGGGGGACGTGGGCACCCGCGGTTGCCCGTGTCGTCCAGCGGTGGCGGCGCCGGGTTCGGCGCGCAGCTGCGACGCGGCCAGGCGCCGGTAGAGCGCGTCGCGCGCCATCAGGTCGTCGTGCACCCCGACGGCCCGGACCCGGCCTTTGTCCAGCACCACGATCCGGTCCGCGTCGATCACCGTGGAGATCCGGTGGGCGATCGCGATGACCGCGCAGCGCTCGGAGACCCGCCGCAGCACCTCGCGGAGGTCCCGCTCCGTCTCGGAGTCCAGGTGGGAGGTGGCTTCGTCCAGCAGCATGACCGCGGGCCGCTGCAACAGCGTGCGGGCGATGCACAGACGCTGCCGCTGGCCGCCGGACAGCCCGCTGCCCTGGTCGCCGAGTTCGGTGTCGAGGCCCTGCGGCAGACGTGCGATCACCGAGGTGAGTCCGGCCATCTCCACGGCTTCCCGGATGGCGTCCTCACCGGCCGTGGGATGGGCGTAGGTCAGGTTCTCCCGGATGGTGCCGCGCAGGGCCGCGCTGTCCTGCTGGACGTACCCCACCAGCCCGCGGACCGTGTCGAGGGGCAGCGCCTCGATGGTGCGCCCGCCGAGCCGCACGCGGCCCGCGTCGACCGGGTAGAAGCGTTCGATCAGCTGGAACAGGGTGGTCTTGCCCGCGCCCGACGGCCCGACCACCGCCGTCAGGCCACGCGCCGGCACGCTGAAGGAGACGCCGTCGAGCACCGGGGTCCGCTCCGCCCCCTTGCCCCGCCGGTAGGCGAAGCGCACGTCCTGGAACTCGACCGCCGGCTCGTGCGGGTCCAGCGCCGCGAGCGCGGCGGGGTCCGCTGCGGCGGCCGTCTCCTCGCCTTCCTGGGGCAGACGGGCCAGCTCGTCCACCCGCTGGACGGCGGCCCGGCCCTGGACGAACTGGCCCACCCCCAGGAAGAACATCACCAGCGGCGACACCAGCTGGAACAGATACATGATGAACGTGGTCAGACTGGCCATGTCCATCTCGTCGCGGGCCACCCAGGACATTCCGACCCCGACGACGACGGCCAGGGCGCCCTGCGTGCCGACGTTCATGGACGGCATCAGCAGCGCGTTGTACGCGTTGACCCGTATGCCCGAGCGCCGCACCCTCCCGGCCAGCTCGCCGACGCGGGCGGCCTCGCGCGTCTCGGCGCGGGACGCCTTCACCGTGGGCAGGGCGGCGAGCACGCGCTGGGTGCCGTCGGCGAACGCGCCGGTGTCGTCCCTGTTGCGCAGCGCCTCCTTGCGGAGCCTGCGGGCGAGCACGACGGAGATGAGGCTGGCGGCCGCCAGACAGCCCATGGTGATGAGCGTCAGAGGCAGATCGATGAGGAACATCAGCACGACGCCGCCGATGACCGTGGCGCCGCTGACGATCAGCTGGGCGAGGCTCTGCGAAAGGGCGATCCGCACCAGTGAGGTGTCCGTGACGGCGCGGGTGAGAATATCCCCCTGGGTCTGATGTCCGAACGCGGTGAGATCGACGCGCAGAATACGTTCCACGAGAATACGGCGGACGTCGAAGACGATGTTCTCCCCGGCCCGCCCGATGGCGTATGCCTGGAGGGAGGAGAAGAGGGCGCCGGCGCAGAAAAGGGCGACGAGCCGGGTGACGGGACCGGTCATCGAGGCGCCCGCGCCCGCCGCCTCGATGAGCTGCCCGATGGCCCAGGGCTGGGCGAGCGAGGCGCCCACTCCCAGCAGGCCGAGCAGTACCCCGGTGAGCAGCAGCCCCGTGTGCCGCCGTGCGACCCTCGCGACCGACCCGGCGTCCTTCGCCATCGGCCCCGCGCTCCTCACGGCCGGCCCGGCGTCGCCCGGTGCCGGCCCGGCGCCGTTCGCGGTTCTCCCGGCTCCCCGGCTCGCGTGTGCCCCGTGCATCGCCATGAGCGCTCCCCCCGCTTTGCCGACGGTCACGGCGAATACGCCCGGTCGGAATATGCGGGCCGCCGCCCATGCCGTCGTCAAGGCGCTCAAGCTAACACGCGATTCCGCCTAAAGTTACGCGTTGTTTGATTGGCGGACGACTCCCGGACTGGCCCCTTCCGCTGTTTTCCGAAGCCCTGGCTGAAAAGGCTCAAGTTAAGCGGCTTTTTTCGGCGGCGGTCTTCTCGGCACCCCTGTGCGCGCCTGCGGCGCGGCGGTGGCCGTGGCCCGGGAGCGGCACCCGGGCCACGGTCCTCAGGCGGCGTGCCGGGCCGCGTTCGCCTTGATGGCGTCTCGCATGTACACGGCGAGCCCGGTGTGGATGTTCTCGTACATCGCGGTGAAGCGCGGGTCGTCGACGTAGATCTGTCCCAGACACGCGTGCAGCTCGTGCGAGCAGTCGTAGTAGCTGGAACAGATGAAGCGGCGGTGCTCCTCGGCGACGTCCATCGCCGCCACGGAACCGGCCGGGACACCCTGGTCGAGCAGGTCGGCCATCCGGCCGTGGACGGCGTCCATCTCGCCGGTGATCCGCTTCCAGTCCTCCTTGGTGTAGGAGGCGGTCCGGCGCTGCGACTCCCGGTACTGCTCGGTGTCGCCCCAGCGCTGCTCGACCTCGTCGGCGTAC
The DNA here is from genome assembly GCF_040637635.1 of Streptomyces sp. NPDC028635. Taxonomy (NCBI): domain Bacteria; kingdom Bacillati; phylum Actinomycetota; class Actinomycetes; order Kitasatosporales; family Streptomycetaceae; genus Streptomyces; species Streptomyces sp. NPDC028635. The sequence continues at coordinate 80,290 of NZ_JBEZWX010000024.1, forward strand.
TGGTCGGGGTCGTGGTCCCCGAACACCTCGAACTTCTCCTCCGGCGTGAGCTGGATTCCCATCGTGCGTGCCTCCATGGCGTGCTCCACGGCCTCGGCCATCTTCCGCAGCTTCTCGATCCGGGCGGTCAGCAGTTCGTGCTGGCGCCGCAGGTGCTCCCGCGGCTCCACGTCCGGGTCGTCGAGCAGGGCCGCGACCTCCTCGAGCGGGAAGCCGAGCTCCCGGTAGAACAGGATCTGCTGCAGCCGGTCGAGGTCGGCGTCGCTGTAGCGCCGGTGGCCCGCGTGGCTGCGCTCGCCGGGCACGAGCAGACCGATCTCGTCGTAGTGGTGCAGGGTGCGCACCGTGACCCCGGCGAAGCCGGCGACCTGTCCCACGGAATAGCTCACTTCCGCTCCCTTCTTGCTTGCACGGTCCACCCTGGCTCCTCACGCCGCGTGAGGTGCAAGCCCGCGTGCGGGTCCGGCGGAGCGGACTTAGCGTCGGATGCATGCCCCTGCACCAAGGCGCCGCGCAGCCCGCCGACCGTCCGCTGGCCGTCAACCCGTTCTACGGCGAGGCCAACCCGGCCGGCGGGATGACGCAGGCCCCGCCCACGCACCGCCTCCCCGACACCGCGATGGCGCCGACGACGGCGTACCAGCTGGTGCACGACGAGTTGATGCTGGACGGCAACTCCCGGCTGAACCTGGCCACCTTCGTCACCACCTGGATGGAGCCGCAGGCCGGGGTGCTGATGGCGGAGTGCCGGGACAAGAACATGATCGACAAGGACGAGTACCCGCGCACCGCCGAGCTGGAGCGGCGCTGCGTGGCGATGCTCGCCGACCTGTGGCACGCGCCGGACGCGTCGGCGGCCGTGGGCTGCTCCACGACCGGGTCCAGCGAGGCGTGCATGCTGGCCGGGATGGCGCTGAAACGGCGCTGGACGAAGCGCGCGGGCGACCGCTACCCCGGGGCCAGGCCGAATCTGGTGATGGGCGTCAACGTGCAGGTCTGCTGGGACAAGTTCTGCACCTTCTGGGAGGTGGAGCCCCGGCTGGTGCCCATGGAGGGCGAGCGCTTCCATCTCGATCCGCAGACCGCGGCCGAGCTGTGCGACGAGAACACGATCGGCGTGGTCGGTGTCCTCGGTTCCACCTTCGACGGCTCCTACGAGCCGATCGCCGACCTGTGCGCCGCCCTGGACGCCCTCCAGGAGCGCACCGGCCTGGACATCCCGGTCCACGTCGACGGGGCGTCCGGTGCGATGGTCGCGCCGTTCCTCGACCCGGACCTGGTGTGGGACTTCCGGCTGCCACGGGTGGCGTCGATCAACACCTCCGGGCACAAGTACGGGCTGGTCTACCCGGGGGTCGGCTGGGCGCTGTGGCGGGACGCGGCGGCGCTGCCGGAGGAGCTGGTGTTCCGGGTCAACTACCTGGGCGGCGACATGCCGACCTTCGCGCTGAACTTCTCCCGGCCCGGCGCGCAGGTCGTGGCGCAGTACTACACGTTCCTGCGGCTGGGCCGGGACGGCTACCGGGCGGTGCAGCAGGCCTCCCGGGACGTGGCGCGCACGCTCGCCGAACGCATGGAGGCGCTCGGCGACTTCCGGCTGCTGACGCGGGGCGACCAGCTGCCGGTGTTCGCGTGCACCACGGCCGAGGGTGTCACGGCGTACGACGTCTTCGACGTCTCCCGGCGGCTGCGCGAGCGGGGCTGGCTGGTGCCGGCGTACACCTTCCCGCCGAAGCGGGAGGACCTGTCGGTGCTGCGGGTGGTGTGCCGCAACGGCTTCTCCTCGGACCTCGCCGAGCTGTTCGTGGAGGACCTCACCCGCCTGCTGCCCGAACTGCGCCGGCAACCGCATCCGCAGACCCGGGACCGCGACGCGGCGACCGGCTTCCACCACTGAGCGCCCCTCCTACGCGCTCCCCGGCCCGCGTTCCCCCGTCGCGTACGGGTTCTCCTGGCCCTCGGCGAGGACGCCGACGAACGGTTCGCCCTCCCCGGCGAAGGTGTAGGCGCCGGCCTCGATGCGCTCGACGAGGCCCCGCGTCCAGGCGGCCTCACCGTCCGCCGTGTGCACCCACATGTTCATGATCTCGCCGATGTGGCCGAACTGCTGCGGCCCGTCCTCGGGGATGTAGTGCTCGGTGACGGTGTCCCGCCACGCCGCCAGCCGCCGGAGGCGTTCGCGCAGCAGCGCCACGACCTCCGCGCGCTCCAGATCGACCATGAAACCGATCGCCGCGGAGAGCAGGTCGACGCCGCGGTCCCGGGCGACGAGCGCCTCCCTCAGCAGCGTGAAGTACTCCTGCGTGCCGCGCTCGGTGATCTCGTACTCCGTGCGCGGCGGGCCGCCGGCCGTGGACGGCGCCGTCTCGTGCGCGTGCAGCAGTCCCTGTTTCGCCATCTGCTTCAGGGCGTGGTAGATCGACCCGGGCTTGGCGTGGGACCACTCGTGCGCGCCCCAGTACTCCAGGTCGCCGCGCACCTGGTACCCATGGGCCCGCCCGTGCTGCCGGACGGCCCCGAGCACGAGCAGCCGGATCGTTGACATGGGGTCCAGGTTATGGCCGTACCCCGTGCGGGCTGCGCCGGGCCCGCACGGCCAGGTGCTCTCCCTACCCGGCGTTCTCCCGGCCCGCCGTCTGCTCCAGGGCCACCAGCTCGAACGCGGTCCTGCCGTCCAGGGACTCGCGGATGATGTCCGCGTGGCCGGCGTGGCGGGCCGTCTCGCGGATCAGGTGCAGGGCCAGCCAGCGCAGCGACACCCGCTCGTCCGGCGGGAACCAGGGGTCGTTCGGCAGCGCGAAGGTGTCGTCCAGGCTGGGCACCGAGCGGAAGTAGGCCTCCGTCTCGGCGGCGACCTGCTCCCAGTACGCCAGCTGCTGAGCGAGCGTCTCGCCCTCGGTGAGCCGGAAGCACTCGTGCCAGTTCGACTCGTCCCGCTTGACCGCCGGCGGTTCGCCCTTGGCCCGGGCCACCCAGCTCTGCTCGACCTCGGCGACATGCTTGACCAGGCCGGACAGCGACAGCTCGCTCGCGCTCGGCCGGCTCGCGGCCTGCTCCTCGGTGAGGCCGAGCACGGCCCGGCGGATGCCGCCGCGCTGCTCCTCGAGGAAGGACAGCAGCGCCCCCCGCTCGTCGCCCTGGGCTTCGGCTCGCACGTGAGTGACCATGACCGGCCGCCTTTCGTCTCGTCGTCACCGGGCTTTCCCGCCCGACACAGACGACGTTACGGACCCTTGCGGTCAGCTGCTGTCCGCAAGTCGACGACGCGTCGAAGCTCCTGTCAGAAGTCGAGGCTCCCGTCCGAAGCCGAGGCTCCTGTCAGAAGTCGTGGATCCCGTCAGAAGTCGTGTAGCTGGTCAGAAGGGGAAGCGGCTGCGGCCGTGCTGCACCGAGATCCACTTCAGCGTCGTGAACGCCTCCAGCGTCGACTCGCCGTTCAGCCGGCCGGGTCCCGAGTGCTTCTCACCGCCGAAGGGAACGATCGGCTCGTCGTGCACCGTGCCGTCGTTCACATGGAACATCCCGGTGTCGATCTGCCGCGCGAACCGTACCCCCCGCTCGACGTCGGCGGTGAAGACCGCGCCGCTCAGCCCGTACGGGGTGTCGTTGACGAGCCGTACCGCCTCCTCCTCGCCGTCGAAGGGGACGACGAAGACGACCGGGCCGAAGACCTCCTGCCGCAGCAGCGGCGAGCCGGCCGGGACCCCGGTCAGCACGGCGGGCTCGACCAGCGTGTCCGTCGTGGTGCCGCGCACCAGCGCGGTGGCGCCCTCGGTGAGGGCCTGCTCGATCACCCCGGAGACGTCCTCCGCCTGCCGGGAGTCGATCAGCGGCCCGATGACGGTCGCCGGATCGCTCGGGTCACCGGCCTTGAGCCCTCTCACCCGCTCGGCGAACTTCGCGGAGAACTCCTCGGCCACGGACCGGTCGACCAGCACCCGGTTGGCGGCCATGCAGACCTGGCCCTGGTGCACGAAGCGGCTGAAGACGGCGGCGTCCACGGCGTAGTCGACATCGGCGTCGTCCAGGACCACCAGCGCGCTGTTGCCGCCCAGTTCGAGCACCGCACGCTTGAAGTGGGCGGCGCAGACGGTGGCCACGTGCCGGCCGACCTGGTCGGAGCCGGTGAAGGAGATGACCTTCGGCACCGGGTGCTCCAGGAAGGCGTCGCCGATCTCCGCTATGTCGGTGACGACGACGTTGAGCACCCCGGCGGGCAGCCCGGCGTCCTCGAACAGCTTGGCTATCAGAGTGCCGCCGAGGACCGGTGTGTTCTGGTGCGGCTTGAGCACGACGGCGTTGCCGAGCGCCAGCGCCGGGGCGACCGACTTCAGCGACAGCAGGAAGGGCACGTTGAAGGGGCTGATGACGCCGACCACCCCGACCGGCACCCGGTAGACACGGTTCTCCTTGCCGTCGATCGGCGAGGGAACGATCCGGCCCTCGTCGCTGAGCGCCACATGGGCCGCCTCGCGCAGGAACTCCTTGGCCAGGTGCAGCTCGAAGGCGGCCTTGCCCCGGGTGCTGCCCAGCTCGGCGATCATCGCCTCGGTGATCTCCGCCTCGCGCTCCTCGACGAGACGCAGCACCTTCTCGAGCACCGCCCGCCGGGCGAAGGGGTTGGTGGCCGCCCACTGCTTCTGGGCCCGTTCGGCGGCGCGGTAGGCGGCGTCGACCTCCCCGGCCGTGGCGATCGTGATCGAGGCCAGCTTGTCGCTGTCGTACGGGTTGCAGTCGATGATGTCCCAGGAGCCGGTGCCCGGGCGCCACTCACCGTCTATGTACTGCTGCGCCAGGTCGGAGAAGTACGGTGACATGCGATCCCCCTGAATCCCTGCCTGCCGGGGCAGGCGAGTCGGCCTCGCTCACCTCGCGGTCTGATCACACGTCATCGTACTTGTGCATCAGGAGAGTTGAAGGAGTCCACGCAAAAGATCGCGGGTCTCGGACGGCCCGGGGCTGTCCTGCTGCAACTCCTTCAGCGCCTGCTCGTACTGGGCGACGTCCTCCGGCTTGTCCAGGTACAGCGCGCTGGTGAGCTGTTCGGTGAAGACCACGTCCGACAGATCGGACTCGGGGAAGCTGAGGATGGTGAACGCGCCGGACTCGCCGGAGTGCCCGCCGAAGCTGAACGGCATGACCTGCAGCCGGACGTTGGGCCGCTCGGACATGTCGATCAGGTGCTGCAGCTGCTCGCGCATCACCGCGCGGTCGCCGTACGGCCGGCGCAGGGCGGCCTCGTCGAGGACGACGTGGAACTCGGGGGCGTTCTCGGCGACGAGGTACTTCTGCCGCTCCAGGCGCAGCTGCACCCGCTTGTCGACGTCGGCCTCGCTCGCGCCCTTCATCCCGCGCCGCACCACGGCACGCGCGTACGCCTCGGTCTGGAGCAGGCCGTGGACGAACTGCACCTCGTAGGCGCGGATCAGGGACGCGGCACCCTCGAGGCCGACGTAGGTGGGGAACCAGCTCGGCAGGACGTCGGAGTAACTGTGCCACCAGCCCGCGACGTTGGCCTCGCGGGCCAGGTTCACCAGGGCCGTGCGCTCCGCTTCGTCCGTGATGCCGTACAGCGTCAGCAAGTCCTCCACGTCCCTCGTCTTGAAACTCACCCGGCCCAGTTCCATCCGGCTGATCTTCGACTCGGAGGCACGGATCGAGTACCCCGCCTGCTCGCGCGTGATCCCGCGTGCCTCGCGCAGCCGCCTGAGTTGCGAGCCGAGCAGCATGCGCCGCACCACTGATCCTGGCTCTCCCGCACTCACGTCCGCTGCCTCCCTACCGACTCCAGGGCCCGCAGTCTGCCACTAAAACACTTCGAGCAGTACTCGTCCGATTACAGAGACGGAAAAGCTTCCTGTCACGCCGGTGCGACTTCTGGCCATCAAGGGGTAAAGAAGATGGGGGAGTTGAGGGGGAAGCGGGCAGAAAAAATGGCCAACAAGCGGCACGTGGGCATCCATTTCGGTCACGTGCACGTGCATCTGCCCTTGCATCTGGTCTGCGCATCCGAAACCATGGTCCCGCGCCACCGCTGCATCGCAACGACCGCGAACTCCCGGGAGTGCCTCGCATGGGGACGAATGGATCGACCATGCTCCAGCCGTTACGGCAGGGCCTTCCGCCGCTGGATCCCGCAGCCGTCTCCAACGCCGCCTCCTGTTCCCTGCCCGCCCGTTACGAAGCCGTGGGCGAGGCACGCCGGTTCACCCGCCGGACCCTGGACCAGTGGGGGCTGGGCGACCGCTTCGACGACGTGTGCCTCGTCGTCTCCGAACTCGTCACCAACGCGCTGCGGCACGCCACGCCGGCCGGGAGCGCGGCCGGTGATCCGCTGCCGCCCGTGCGGCTGCACCTGATGCGGTGGAGCGAGCGGCTGGTGTGCGCGGTGCGCGACACGAGCGAGGACGGCCCGGTGGCACGCGAGGCCGACGACTTCGCGGCGGAGTCCGGCCGCGGGCTGTTCCTCGTCGAGTCCTTCAGCGACAGCTGGGGCTGGCACCCGCTGACGGGCGGCCTCGGCGGCAAGGTGGTCTGGGCCCTGTTCCGGCTGCCCTCCGTGTAATCCCTCCCGGCGTCCTTCGACGCCGGGTTTCTACGCGCGTCAAAGCAAGCGCTCTCACACCGGGCACACGTGAGCCGTGATCATCCGCCGACGAGATGGTCGAACTCCCCGTCCTTGACGCCGAGCAGCATCGCCTCGATCTCCGCCCGCGTGTAGACGAGCGCGGGCCCGTCGGGGAACCGCGAGTTGCGCACGGCGACGTCCCCGCCCGGCAGGCGGGCGAACTCCACGCAGGAGCCCTGGGAGTTGCTGTGCCGGCTCTTCTGCCAGGAGACCCCGTGCAGGTGCGTGGCGGCGATGCCGTTGTACACGCCGGACGCGTTCTCAACGTCGTACACGTCGTGGTCCACAGGTCGCTCCCCGGTGGTGCACTGGCTGATGAGGCCATTGATGCATCGGTCAACTGATCGGGATCATAACCCCGTTCACGTGCAGATGCTTGAGCAAATGCACGTGCACGCCAGGTGTTCCCCCGGTTACAGCTTTTGACGAGCGCTTTACGGGAACCGTTCCAGCGCCTGCCCCAGAGCAGGAAGAACATGCGCGGCCCAGCCGCCGCCCATGATCCGCCGGGCCATCAGTTGCGCCGGGTCGTCCGGATCGAAGCCCTCGTGCACCAGGAACAGACGCGTTCCGCGCCCTTCCTGTTCCAGCCGCCAGGTGATCGTCCAGTCAGCCGGATGGGCGGGATCGGCGTCCCGCCACCGCACGGCCAGCATCCGCTCCACGTCGAACGCGAGAACCTCCACCTCTACGACCCCGGAGAAACCGGTGTTGGGCCGCGGCACGGACGTCATCCGGTACCGATGACCGACCGCCAGCCGGAACTCCCCGGCGCCGGGCATCTGCCACTGCGCGAGCAACTCCGGCTCGGTCAGCGCCCGCCACACCTTGGCGGGCGGATGCGGAAAGAACTGGTCGACACGGACAGTGGTGAGATCGTCGTCGCTGCTCATGACGGGTCATCGTCGGGCATCCGGTCGAGCAGATCCCCCAGCCCCTTCAGCTGATCGCGCCAGAACCGCTCGTACGGATGGAGCCACTCCTGCACCTCGGCGAGCGGCACCGCCCGCAACCGGTAGATACGCTGCCGCCCGGCCCGCTGCTCAGCGACGAGACCGGCGTCCCGGAGCACCTTCAGATGCTCCGACAGGCTGGGCCGGCGCATGGCGAAGTGATCGGCGATCGCCTGCACCGGCTGGGGCCCGCCCTCCCGCAGCAGCCGCAGCACCTCCCGGCGCGTGGCGTTGGCGAGCGCGGCGAAGACACGGTCCTCGGCGGCGACATCACGGGCCCCGGCACTCATCACGGCCTCAGAAGCCTTCCTTCTCCGTCAGCAGCATCAGACCGTTGCCGTCGGGATCGGCGAAGGAGGCCATACGGCCCCACGGCTGCTCCTCCGGCCCCCGCACCACGGCACCCGCCTCGGCGAGCCGGGCGCAGTCGGCGTCGACATCGGTCGTGACCAACATGATCCCCCGCGCCGACCCGGTCTCGAAATCGCCCATCCCCGGCCCCGACAGCGTGAACACGGTCTGCGCCCCCGCCGGCGCGACCTGCAGCCAACGCCCCGCGGGCATCTCCAGATCGGCGACGACCTCGAACCCGAGTACGTCGCGGTAGAAGCGCAGGGCCCGATCCTGATCGGAGACGGGGAGGGTGACGAAAGAGGCGTGACGGATGCTCATGCCCGACAAGTTACGTAGGAAATTGCCTACGCGTCAACCGTAGGGTTCTTCCTACGCATGCGGGCGGTGCGGCGGCGTACACGGGGGGGGCGGCGCCGTACACGGGGGGGTGCGGCGTCTTACACGGGGGGGTGCGGGGCCGTACACAGATCGGCGGCGCGGCGGCACGTCGGGGGAGAGTGCGACGCTCCGCCGCAGGGGCCGAGAGCACCCCCGCCCGTCCGCGGACGAACGGCGGCTCCAGGGTCTGGCCCCCCTTCCGTACCCGTTGGTAGCGTGCCCCGGTGACTTCCCCGACCCCCACACGCCGCCGAAGCCTCATGACCGCGGCCGCAGCCCTCACCGCCGCCCTGACCCTGGCCGCGTGCAGCGGCGGTGGCGGTGACAGCGGGAGCGGCGGGAGCGGGAGCGGCGACGGGAAGACCACCGCCCCGGCAACGACCCAGTCCCCTTCGACCGGCGCCACCACCCCCCAGCCCGCCGCCGGCGCCTTGCAGGGCAACTGGCTCACCACCACCAACGGCAAGGCCGTCGTCCTGGTCCTCACCGGAACGCAGGCCGCCCTCTTCACCACCGGCGGCAGCGTGTGCAGCGGCCCGATCAAGGACCGCACGATCCAGCTCAAGTGCAAGGGCACGGCGGCCGGCCACACCAACGGCCACATCGACTCCGTGGACAAGACGACGCTGAAGGTCACCTGGGTGGGTGACGTCGGCACGGAGACGTACACCCGCTCCGAGAACGGCGGAATGCCCTCCCGCTTCCCCACGGCGGGCCTCGGCTCGTAGGACCTGGCCCGCGCATGCGCGATGATCCTGGGGCACCGTCTCGATCTCAGGGGATTCCACACATGCGCGCCATGCCGATCACCGTCGCCGCCCTCGCGGCGGCGCTCCTCCTCACCGCCTGCGACAGCGGCACCGACAGCAACGACAAGGCGGCCGGCGGCGACGCCAAGGCGGCCAAGAGCACCGCCTGCCGCCTCGACGGCGTGGGCGCCGAGGTCGGCCCGGTCAGCGCCGCGCCCGCCGCCGGCGACACCGGCACCGTCACCGTCACGCTCACCAACACGGGTTCCGACTGCACCCTGGAGGGCTTCCCGAAGGTCGTCCTGCAGGCCGGGGACACCAAGGCGGTCGTCCCCGCCGACCAGGCGGCGCAGAGCCAGAAGCTGTCGCTGGCCAAGGACGCGACGACGTCCTTCACGATCACCTACACGCGGGCGGCGGCATCGGCCGGCCCGCAGAGCCTGGCCGTGAAGACGGCGACGTTCGCCCTGCCCGGCGCGGAGGACACGCACGAGTTCCCGTGGTCGTACGGCGAGGTCGCGCTCAAGGGCAGCACCCCGGACGCCACGGTGGGCGGCTTCGAACGGGCCGGGGACTGACGACACGCCTCGACGTCACGGCGTCGGCACCCCCCACCGGCACGGCCACACCCCCACTGGCACGGCCATCCCACACGACGCCGTGACTCGACCCCGACCCACCCCGCGAGACCGCCACCGCCGAGGAGCGCACGCACCGGCAGAGCGCCGGCGCATGCCGGAAAGCCGCAGCACCGCCGAGCACGACGCCTCGCTCGGTGCGACGCACCACCGGGCGCGACAGATGCGGTGCGCGGTTGCACCGCCGGGCGCGACAGACTCTCGCGGTGCGCGACCGCATCGCCGGACGCGACAGACGCCGTGCGCGACCGCATCGCCAGACGCGACAGACGCCGTGCGCGACCGCACCGCCGGACACCACAGACGCCGTGCACAATCGCGCCGCCACAGAGCGCCCACCCCGGAGAGCGAGCCGCCTCCGCAGAGCGAACCGCCGCGCAGAGCCTCACGGCAGTCGCGGCCGGTCCCCCATTCGCGCCCGGTCCGCCGCGCGGGAGCCCTCGGTCCACCCCGCCTCGTCGCTCACCCCGCGCAGCCGGGTGGACACCGTCTCGGGGAACATCCGGTCGGCCGCGGCGCCGACCGCGACCTCGCGGGAGGCGAGCACCGGCAGCAGGTCGTCGCTCACCTGCGTCTCCGCGGCAACCGCGAGCCGCCCGCCTATCCGGTGCGCGTACGCGGCGAGGAACGACTGTCTGAAGGTCTTCGTCCGCTTACGGCCGCCCTTGCGCTGCGCGGCCTCCGCCGTGGCGAGTGCCGACTGGGCCTGCACCAGCAGCGAGGTGAAGAGCAGCTCGACGGCCTCCAGGTCGGCCTCGAAACCGACGACCGTGGAGAAGCACAGCGCCTCGTTCCACACCGCGCGGCAATGGTTGGCGGTGGCGACCGCGTCGAGCAGGACCGCCTTGGCCTGCTCGTACGGCGGCTCGACACCGATCCGGCAGGCACCGGGCGCGTCAGGGGCGGGCGCCTGCGCGTCGAGCAGCGCCTCGTCGACGCTGTGCCGGGCCATCAGCTCCTGCGCCTTGGCGGTGAGCGCCTCGGCCTCCTCCGGGTAGCCGGTCGCCTCCGCCTTGGCGAGCAGGGCGCGGATCCGGCCCAGCATCCGGGAATCGGAGCTGCGCGGCCTGCGCGGTTCCTCCAGGGGCTCCAGCGCGGGCAGGCGTACCAGCAGCCGGTACAGCTCGAGGACGGCGGTGGCGTGGGTGAAGCGGTCGGCCCGGACCGGCGCGGAAGGGGGCAGCTCCTCGATCTGCGCCCGCCAGCGCGCACCGCGGGCCCGGTCGTCGGGGGCCTGCGCCCGCACCAGATCGGCGGCCAGCCGTACGTGGACGTCGTCCAGTTCGCGCCGCACGATCCGTACGAGGTCGGCGGGCTGCCAGCCACGCCGCCAGAGCACCGCGACGAACTCCCGCCCACGCCGCTCCACGTCGGCGTCGGCCGCCGGGTCGGCGGCCAGCAGGGAGGCACCGGTGTCCAGGGTGGTCACACCGGTGTCGTACAGGGCGGCCTCGAAGGCCCGGTCGACAGCGCTCACCCAACGATCGTGACACGGGGCACTGACAACCCGGGGACCGCCTTCGCCCCGCCCGGCGATCCGAACCGGGCCGCCGCGCGCTGAAGCCGGGCCACCGCGCCAAGCCGAGCCGAGCCACCACACCCTGTCAACCGACGGTTGACACCTACCGCCTGTCAACCTAAGGTTGACACATGGCGAAGAATCCCGCTGTCACGACATCCGTCCGCCTCGACGACCTCATCGCGGCCATCAAGAAGGTTCACGAAGAACCCCTCGAACAGCTCGAGGACGCGGTGATCGCCGCGGAGCACCTCGACGAGGTGGCCGACCACCTGATCGGCCACTTCGTCGACCAGGCCCGCCGCTCCGGAGCGTCCTGGACCGACATCGGCAAGAGCATGGGCGTCACCCGGCAGGCGGCGCAGAAGCGGTTCGTGCCCAAGGAGTCGGCCGACCTCGACCCCGGCCAGGGCTTCAACCGCTTCACCCCGCGCGCCCGCAACGTCGTCGTGGCCTCCCACAACGAGGCCAAGGCGGCGCACAGCGCCGAGAGCGTCCCCGAGCACCTGGTCCTCGGTCTGCTCGCCGAGCCGAAGGGGCTGGCCGCCATGGCGATCACGGCGCAGGGCGTCACGCTCGACGCGGTCCGCGAGGCCGCGCGGGCGGCGCTCCCGCCGGCCGTGGAGGACGCCCCCGACCTGGTGCCGTACAGCTCCTCGGCGAAGAAGGTCCTGGAGCTGACGTTCCGCGAGGCACTGCGCCTCGGCCACAACTACGTCGGCACCGAGCACATCCTGCTGGCCCTGCTGGAGCACGAGAACGGCGAGGGCGTCCTCAGCGGACTGGGCCTCGGCAAGCCGGCCACCGAACAGCACATCGCCGAGGTCCTCGCGTCCGTCCAGGGGGACGGGAAGGACTGACCCCCGCCGGAGGGCGACCGCAAGAACACCGCGACGGCGGCCGTCCGGCTGGCTCAGCACCTTTGTCAGACCCCTCTGCCACACTCGCGACATGGCCGACCGTTGGGCACTCGCTCCGGCCGAGGACGGTGGCGTGGACGTCGCCCCCCTCGGCCCGGACGGGCTGCCCTCCGGCCCCGTCCAGCGGGAGGAGGACCCGGCGCGAGCCGTGCGCGGCAGGCCGCACGTCACACGCTGGGTGTGGCGGTCCACCGCCGAGGTCTATCCGCGTCTGCTCGCCGCGGGGCTGCGAGTCGAGCGGTGCTACGACGTCGAGGACGCCGAGACCCTGCTGCTGGGCCACGAGGGACGCTCCGGCGAACCCCGTTCGGCGGCCGCCGCGCTGGCCCGGCTGCGCGGCGGCCCCGTACCCCCGGATCCGCCCCTGCGGTCCGCGGAGCCGGGCGCCCAGTCCCCGCTCTTCGAACCGCAGGGCATCCGCCTGCCGCTGACCGACCTCCTCGAGGTCTACGCCGAGCAGCAGCGGCGCCACGCGCGCGCCGAACACCCCGACCGGATGCGGCTGCTGACGGCCGCCGAGTCGGCGGGGATGCTGGTGGCCGCCGAGATGAACCACGCGGGGCTGCCCTGGCGCGCGGACGTCCACCGCGCTCTGCTGCACGACCTGCTCGGCGAGCGGTATGCGGGCGGGGGCGAGCCGCGCCGCCTGGCCGAACTCGCGGACGAGGTCTCCGCGGCCTTCGGGCGCCGGGTCCGGCCCGACCTGCCCGCCGACGTGGTGAAGGCGTTCACACAGGCCGGCATCAAGGTCAGGTCGACCCGCCGCTGGGAGATCGAGTCCGTCGACCACCCGGCGGTGAAGCCCCTGCTGGAGTACAAGAAGCTGTACCGCATCTGGGTCGCCCACGGCTGGTCCTGGCTGCAGGACTGGGTGCGCGAGGGCCGGTTCCGCCCGGAGTTCCTCGCGGGCGGCACGGTCACCGGGCGCTGGGTCACCAACGGCGGGGGCGCGCTGCAGATCCCCCGCGTGATCCGCCGGGCGGTGGTCGCCGACCCGGGCTGGCGGCTCGTCGTCGCGGACGCCGACCAGATGGAGCCGCGGGTGCTGGCGGCGATCTCCCGCGACCCGGGACTGATGGAGGTGGCCGGCCGCGAGAGCGACCTGTACCAGGAGGTGTCCGACCGTGCCTTCGCGGGTGACCGCGACCAGGCGAAGATCGCCGTGCTCGGCGCGGTGTACGGCCAGACCTCGGGCGACGGCCTGAAGAACCTGGCCGCCCTGCGCCGCCGCTTCCCGAAGGCGGTGGCGTACGTCGACGACGCCGCTCGGGCCGGCGAGGAGGGCCGTCTGGTGCGCACCTGGCTGGGCCGGACCTGCCCGCCGGTGGCGGGCGCGGCCGACGACGCGGGCGAGGGCATCCCGGTCGCGGAGGACGACTCCGGCGAGCGGGCCTGGGTGCCGGGCTACGCCTCGACCGACGCGCGTGCCCGGGGCCGCTTCGCGCGCAACTTCGTCGTCCAGGGCAGTGCCGCCGACTGGGCCCTGTTGCTGCTCGCCGGGCTGCGGCAGCGATGCGCGGACATGGCGGCCGAGCTGGTGTTCTTCCAGCACGACGAGGTGATCGTGCACTGTCCCGAGCAGGAGGCCGCGGCGGTCGTCACGGCGATCCGGGAGGCGGCCGGACTGGCGGGCAGGCTGACGTTCGGCGAGACGCCGGTGCGGTTCCCGTTCACGACGGCGGTGGTCGAGTGCTACGCCGACGCGAAGTGACCGCCTGCGTGCCCGGTGCTCGCCAGGCCGAAAACAACCGGCTGTCGATCGGCTGATTTTTATGTGATCATGACATCCGATCCCGGCCCGACGGTGCGCGCGGTGCACATCGTGCACGCGCTGCTCGGGGGAGTGTCGCCGCCGTGGCCGGATCCGGGGACACACGAGGACCCTGGCCGTCAGAGGTGAACGACCGGGGTCCTCGTCCCCACTCTCCGGGTCAGATCACCGGGGGCCGTCCCAGCCGGGTCAGCCGCCACACCGTGCGCCACCGCATCGGGCGTCGCTCACCGGCCGGTTCCCGCAGACCCTCGGCGAACCCCCCGAACCAGGCCCGCAGCCCGGCCGCCGACCGGGTGCGCAGCAGGGTGACGGCGATCCACACACCGAGGTGGACGGGGATGAGCGGCAGCGGCAGCCGGCGCCGTACGAGCCAGACGCGGTTGCGGGCGGTGACGCGGTGGTAGATGGCGTGCCGGGCCGGCGAGGTCTTCGGGTGCCGGAGCAGCAGTTCGGGAGCGTAGAGGATCTTCCAGCCCGCGTCGGCGGCCCGCCAGGCCAGGTCGGTCTCCTCGTGCGCGAAGAAGAACTCCGCGGGCCAGTCGCCGATCTGCGCCAGCATCGCCGTCCGGAAGGCGTGTCCGCCTCCCAGGAACCCGGTGACGTACCCGCCCCTCAGCGGGTCCGCGTTGCCGGCCCGCGGCACGTGCCGGCGCTGGGTCTCCCCGTTCTCGTCGGCGATGCGGAACCCGACGATGCCGAGCCGCGCGTCCTCGGCGAACAGTTCCGCCACGCGACGCAGCACGTCCGCGTCGACGAGCAGTCCGTCGTCGTCGAGTTCCACCACGACATCGACGTCACCGAACTCGCGCAGCCGGGCGAGGGCGACGTTGCGTCCGCCGGGGCAGCCGAGGTTCTCGTCCGTCTCGATGACGGTGACCTCGCCGGGCAGCGACAGCCGCCGGCCGAACTCCGGCAGCCGGCAGCCGTTGCCGACGATCACGACGCGGGCGGGCGCGAGATCCTGCTTGGCCACGGACTCCAGCAGGGCGTCGACCTCGGCGGGCCGGTTCCCCATGGTCACCACGGAGACCGCGATCCTCGGCTCCACCAACGCCCTTCACCCCATCCGGCCGTCGACCGCGCCCCCGTCCTCGCCGCGCGGGCCGTCGTTCACCAAGATGTTGCCTCAGGGCCGGGGGTTGTCCGGGAACCGAGGCGCTTTGCGCCCTCTTTACGCCGTTTTCCTCACAGCGGCGGAACGCGTGCGCCGGTCGCACCACCCGGCCGCCGGCCGCGGCGCGCGATCAGGCGGCCCCGAGGTCCCGCAGATCCACGTATCCCGCCCGGAAGTCCGGCGAGTTCATCTCGACGTCCATGCGGCCGGCGTCGATGGTCTCCACCTTCCAGAGCCTGCCCGCGATCTCGACGGTGCCGCCCTCGCGCACATCGTCGTAGAAGGCGAGCTGTCCCTTGCCGACCGCGGTCACGCTGATCGCCGCGCGGGCCGGCGGGGCTTCGATGTCGGTGACCACGGCACCGGTGCCCGGCCCGTTGTCGGGCACGTGCCAGCGCAGCCGCCAGTGCCCGTCGTGCGTCGTCGGCCACTTGGCCATGGATGCCCCCTGGTTCGCGCCCTGGTGGTCCGCCGTGGTGAGGACCACGCGGTAGGTACAGATCTGGGCGACCGTGAAGGTCCGCCCCTTCAAGGTGACCTTCTGCCCCACGGCCACGGTCTGCTCGTGCCCGGCGACGCTCAGGCCGGCACTGCGCCGCGTGCCGTCGGCGCCGGCCCGGGCGTAGGTCACGGCGCCGGCCCCGGGCACCACGGTCACCCCGCCCCGCAGCAGATGCAGCCCCTCGGCGTCCTTCGCGCCCTCGCACTCCGGGCCCTTGTCCGCGGCCGGCACGGCCACGGGCGACGGGGACGCCGAAGCGGAAGGCTCCGTGGTGTCGGATCCCTTCGCCCCGCCGGCCGCACCACCGCACCCGGTCAGCAGCAGGGCGAGGCACACGCCTCCGCCGAGTTTGGCCATCCTCATCGTGACACCTGCAGTTCCTGTGGGCTGTTGAAGTACTTCTCGTACTGTTCGGGCGTCGCCTCGACGTCCGGAGCGCCGCCGCCCCACGGGTTGCCGAGGATGACCTTCCCGTCCCGGGTGAAGCCCTTGACGTAGAAGACGTGCCGGCTGACGAAGCTGCTCTTCCACTCGGCGGGTACGTCCTTCGGGTCGACGGACCCGGTCGCCACGATCACCGGGTGGTGCGAGCTGAAGGACTTCTTGATCGAGTCGAGGTTGTTGTCGATCGACTTGGAGTCGTGGCCGGTCACATACGGCGGGGCCTTGTCGGTGTTGTCCCACTCTGTCGCACCGTAGTCGCCCTTCTCGGCGCGGTCGTAGCGCTTGTCGCCCTCGTGGTTGTCCGGGGTCCCGCCCTCGTCGCCGCCGTACATCAGGGCGAACGCCTTCTCGTAGTACGCCGGCCAGGTCTCCCCCGCCCCGTGGGCCGAGATCACGTTGCCGTTCTCGTCCATCGGCAGATCGGGTGTGACGGTGACCCAGTGCTGGTTGCCGTCCTTGTCCCAGATCCGCACGTCCACCGTGCCGTTGTCGTTCTGCTTGATCCCCTCGGCGATGAACTTCGGGTCGGCCTGGGCGGTCGCGGTGAGGGACGCGATGTACCAGCAGTCCGCGAACTGGCCCTGGGAGATGCTCGACGCGTCGACCTTGCCCGGGCTCGCGAACAACGGGTCACCGGGCGTGCCGTAGTGCATGCCCTTCACCCCTTGGCCGAGCTGCGAGTTGTACCCCTGGAGCCAGGCGTCCGTCGTGTCGAATCCGGGCTGGACACCCGGGAACGCGGCCTGCAGTGTCGCCCAGTGCGACGGCCCGGCCTCCTTCAGCAGGTGGCTGAGGTGGTCGCGGAACTGGCCCTCCGGGATGCCGTCGTGGGACTCCCACCACCACATGCCGCTGTCGTCGGTCTTTCCCGCGAGGTCGCCGTAGCGGCGCAGGTCCTCGGCGGGGACCTTGGCGAGGAACGCGTCGAGTTCCGCCGCGGTCAGTCCGTCGAGCTTGTCCTTGACCTCGTCCAGGTCGTCGCGGTTGCCGTTGTCCCCGAAGCCCTTGCCGTCCAGCGCCGCGATCGCGGACAGCGCATCGACGATCTTCTTCTCGTCGGGTGCCTTCTCGTCGGCGAACACCACCGCCGGGTCGATCGCGTAGCCCTTGTCGACCAGCTCGTTGCACCTGTCCAGCTGGTCGCAGCGGCGGGTGATCGAGTCGGACAG
Source organism: Streptomyces sp. NPDC028635 (assembly GCF_040637635.1). Lineage (NCBI taxonomy): Bacteria > Bacillati > Actinomycetota > Actinomycetes > Kitasatosporales > Streptomycetaceae > Streptomyces > Streptomyces sp. NPDC028635. Next base: position 97,432 of record NZ_JBEZWX010000024.1, read on the forward strand.
GTCGCTCAGCTCGCCGGCCAGCGAGCCCGGCAGCGTGCCACCGCCGAACGGCCAGAAGGTGAACGGGTTGCCGACCAGCGGTTCCAGGGCCGGACTCGTGGTGGCGGGCTTGCCGCCGAGCAGGCCCTGGGCCTGGGTCAGCACCCCCGACAGGTCGCTGTGCAGCTTGCCCGCGCTGTCGCCGAGCGTCTTCAGGTCCCGGCCGAGGCTGCGGACCTTGGCGCTGTCGAACCCCCTGAAACCCATCAGCTCACCCGCCCGGCTTGTCGCTGTGGGCCTTGGCGGCCTGGTCGTCGAGGTCACGCGCCTCGGTCTCCCAGCGCGCGGCGTCGGCCATGAGATCGCTCGCCATCGAGTGCAGCGAGCCCTTGCGGGCACCGAGCGTGGCGGTCGAACGCTCGGCGAACGGCCCCTTCCAGATGGCGGGCGTCGCCTGCTTCACCGCATTGTCGAGATACGGCCCGAGCGTCCCGGCGATCCTCCGCGCCCGCCGTGCGCACTCCCGCAGATCATCCGCACGTTTCTTCAACTGAGCGGGCGTCTCGCCCTGCTCGTCCCCCGGCCTGCCCATGCCATCCCCCGTCCCCCGTCGACCGCACAGCCTGAAGTGTCCACGCTAACAACGCCCCACGAGCCCCCACGCCCGGCACGCGGCACGCTCACCGCACTCTCACCAACCCCCACGATCACTCCCGCCCCCGCGGAAAGACCGCCCGGAAACGACGAAACCCCAGGTCGGCAGATGCCTGACCTGGGGTCCCAGTGGAGCCGCTTTCGGGATTCGAACCCGAGACCTACGCATTACGAGTGCGTTGCTCTGGCCATCTGAGCTAAAGCGGCGCGCTGCCCGCACCATGGTGCGATCGGCAACGACGGTAAGTCTACACAGTTTCCAGGGGTGCTTCGCACCAGCCCCGGAGCGCGGGCTCCGGGGCCGGTGACGCGGGCTACGAGCAGCGCTTCCCGCTGGTCGGCGCGGTGCCGCGCAGCAGGTAGGCGTCGATCGCGGAGTCGATGCAGGAGCTGCCGCGGCCGTAGGCGGTGTGGCCGTCGCCGACGTAGGTGAGCAGGCGCGCCGAGGACAGCTGGCCGGCCAGGGACTGGGCCCAGCGGTAGGGGGTCGCCGGGTCGCGGGTGGTGCCGACGACCACGATCGGGGCCGCGCCCCCCGCCTCGATGCGCTGCGGTTCGCCGGTCGCCTTCACGGGCCAGTACGCGCAGTTCAGGGAGGACCAGGCGAGACCGGCGCCGAAGACCGGGGACGCCTTCTCGAAGGCGGGCAGGGCCTTCTCCACCTCCTGCGGGCTGTCGAACGCAGGCGGCAGGTCCAGGCAGTTCACGGCGGCGTTGGCGAACATCAGGTTGGCGTAGCGGCCGCCGGCGTCCCGCTCGTAGTAGCTGTCGGCGAGGGACAGCAGTCCGGCGCCGTCGTTCTGCTTCATCGCCGAGGTGAGGGCCTCGCGCAGTTGCTCCCAGGCCGCCTCGTCGTACATCGCCGCGATCACGCCGGTCGTGGCGAGCGCCTCGCCGAGTGTGCGGCCGTCGGCGTCACCGGCCGGGATGGGATGCGCGTCCAGCTTCCGGAAGAACGCCTTCAGGTTGTCGCCGACCCGCTGCGGCGAGGTGCGCGGGCCGCCTAGCGGGCAGTCGGCATGCTTCACGCAGTCCTTCGCGAAGGACTGGAACGCCGTCTCGAAGCCGGCCGTTTGGTCCAGGTTCATCCGGCGCGCCGACAGGGACGGGTCCATCGCGCCGTCCAGCACCAGCCGCCCCACCCGGTCGGGGAACAGCCCGGCGTACGTCGCCCCCAGGAACGTCCCGTACGACGCTCCCACGTAGTTCAGCTTCCGGTCCCCCAGCGCCGCCCGCACGATGTCCATGTCCCGCGCCGCCTCCACCGTGGAGACGTGCCGCAGCAGCTTCGCCGAGTGCGCACCGCAGCCCTCCGCGAACTTCTTGTACGCCTGGACCAGCTCGTCGGTCTCCTCCTGGTCGTCGGGCGTGACGTCGGTCTGCGTGTACGCGTCCATCTGGCGCCCGTCGAGGCACGTCACGGGCTCGCTGCGGGCCACGCCCCGCGGGTCGACGGCGACCATGTCGTATCGGGCACGCACCTCGGCCGGGTAGCCGACGCCGGCGTACTCCTGGAGGTAGCCGACCGCCGAGCCGCCGGGGCCGCCGGGGTTGACCAGCAGCGACCCGAGCGGCTTGCCCGGCCCGGTGGCCTTCTTGCGGGCCACCGCGAGCCGCACGTCCCCGGCGCCGGGCCGGGTGTAGTCGAGCGGGGCCTTCAGCGTGGCGCACTGGAAGCCGGGGACACCACAGGCGCGCCAGCTGGGTTTCTGGCCGTAGTACGACGCCAGCGCGGACGGCGTGGCCTGCGGCAGCGGGGCGAGTGCCACCTGGGCCGCCTGGGCCGCAGTGGAACTGCGAGTGGCCGTGGAACCGCCGTCGGAGCAGCCGGAGACGAGCACCGCCGCGGCGGCCAGAAGGCCGGCGGCGGCGCGGTACCTGCGGAGAGCGCGCCTTGTGTGCATTCGGCGAGCGTAACGCTGCGCGACCGGTCCAGCGCGCTGCGTGCTCCACGTGACCCGTAAGAGTTACGGCGGCGCCGGGGCGGGGGCGCGGGGGGCGTCGCCGATGCCGGGCACGTGGCGGGCCTCGCCGGTGCCGAGCGCGTGGCGGCGCCGTCGGTGCCGGGCACGTGGTGGCCTCGCCGGTGCCGAGCGCGTGGCGGCCCCGTCGGTGCCGGGGACGTGGCGGTCCCGCCGAACCCCCGGCACAAGCAGGCGCGCCGGCGGCTCAGCCCGCTCTGAGGGCCATCGTCATCGCCTCCACCGCCAGCAGCGGCGCCACATTGCGGTCGAGGGCCTCGCGGCACGCGGCGATGGCCTCGATGCGGCGCAGGGTGGACTCCGGCGTACCGGCGCGGGCGAGGCGCTCCAGCGCGTCCTCCGCGTCCGCGTTGGCGATGGCCACGCGGGAGCCGAGCTGGAGGGCGAGGACGTCACGGTAGAAGCCGGTGAGATCGGTCAGCGCGAGGTCCAGGCTGTCGCGCTGCGTGCGGGTGCGGCGCCGTTTCTGCTTGTCCTCGAGGTCCTTCATCACGCCCGCCGTACCGCGCGGCAGCCGACCGCCCTGCGCCGCGCCGAGCGCCGCCTTCAGCTCCTCGGTCTCCTTGGCGTCCAGCTCCTCCGCGAGCGCCTTGGCGTCCTCGGCGGCGGCGTCGACGAGCTCCTGCGCGGCCCGGAGGGCACCACCGACGTCCTCGACGCGCAGCGGAAGCTTCAGCACGGCGGCGCGGCGCTCCCGCGCGGCCGGATCGGTGGCCAGCCGGCGAGCCCGGTCGACGTGCCCCTGCGTGGCACGGGCGGCGGCCGCCGCCACGTCCGGCTCGACGCCCTCCCGCCGGACCAGCATGTCGGCGACGGCGGCGACCGACGGCGTGCTCAGGTTCAGGTGGCGGCAACGCGAGCGGATCGTCGGCAGGACGTCCTCGATCGACGGGGCGCACAGCAGCCACACCGTGCGCGGGGCGGGCTCCTCCACGGCCTTGAGGACGGCGTTGGCCGACTTCTCGTTCAGCCGCTCGGCGTCCTCGACGAGGATGACCTGCCAGCGGCCGTTCGCCGGTGAGGTGAACGACTTGCGGACCGTGTCCCGCATGTCCTCGGCGAGGATCTGGGTGCCGACGGCGGCGACGGTCGTGACGTCCGCGTGCGTGCCGATGAGCGCGGTGTGGCAGCCGTCGCAGAAGCCGCAGCCGGGAACGCCGCCCAGCGCGCGGTCGGGGCTCACGCACTGCAGCGCGGCCGCGAAGGACCGCGCCGCCTGGACGTGACCGGCGCCGGGCGGTCCCGTGAACAGCCAGGCGTGGGTCATCTTCGACGCCTGGGGCGCCGGCCCGCCGGTCTCGATCGCGCTCACCAGGGCATCGGCGTCCCGGGCGGCGGCGGCGAGCTGCTCGCTCACCCGCTCCTGCCCGACCAGGTCGTCCCACACCGTCATGGGTCACCCCGCCCTTTCGTCCTGCGTCACGTGCGGGATCCATTGTGCGGGGGACCACTGACAACCGACGCCGCGACCGGCTTCCCGCCGGGCGGCGAGGCCCACGGCCCGGCCGACGCGGGCCCCCGGCGCCGGTTCACCGACACCGCCGGGGCCCACGCCGGACACGACCGGACTCACCGGCACCGTGGAGAACCGGCGCCGCGCCGGCCGGGGTTCAGCGACCCCGGCCCCGTCCGCGACCGCGGCGGTCCTCGTCGTGATCGTCCTCGTCGTCGTAGCGCGGGCCCAGCAGTTCGTCGGCCAGGGTCGGCAGGTCGTCCAGCGGGGTCTCCTCGGCCCAGTCGGAGCGGGGCCGGCGCGTGGGCGTACCGTCCGCGTCGAGCTGCGGAAGCTCACGCGTGCGGTCGTCCGAACCGTCCGGTCGCGGGCCCGCCGGCTCGTCGCGGAAGTATCCCGGTGGCACCCGGTCCGCGGCACTCTCCTCGCGCACGGGCGGCAGTACGGCCGTCTCGTCGGCCGCACCCGGCGGGACCTGCGGCAGCACCGCGGTTTCGTCCGCGGCGCCCGTCGGCACCGGCGGCTGCGGCAGTTCCGCCGTCACTTCGGCCTGCGGCAGTTCCGTGGTCACCTCGGCGTCGGAGGTCTCGGCGCGGTCGCCACCGGATCCCCGGGCCGCCGAGTCCTCGGGCCGCTCCTCGCGCACCGGGCGCAGGACCGCCGTCTCCTCCAGCGGCCCGCCCGTCGCGTTGGTCGGTGTGACCACCGGCGTCGGCACGGTCGCCGCGTCGGGCGTCACCGCCGGCGGGGCCGGCCTGGGGCCGGCCTGAGCGGTCGCCGCGGCCTGTTCCGCCGCCCGGCGGGCCTCCTCGGCGCGCAGCAGGGCCTCCTCGGCCTTGCGCTGCTTCTCCAGGCGCTGCCGTTCGGCCTCGGCGCGCAGCCGCGCCTCCTCCTCGGCCTGCTTGCGCCGCTGCTCCTCCTCCGCCTTGCGGCGGGCCTCCTCCTCGGCGCGGGCCTTCTCCTCGGCGAGCAGCCGGGCCCGCTCCTCCTCGGCACGGCGGCGTGCTTCCTCGGCCCGCTGCCGGGCCTCCTCGGCCTGCCGTTCGGCCTCGCGGCGCTGGGCCTCCTCCAGCTCGCGCCGCTTGCGCTCCTCCTCCTCGGCACGCAGCCGGGCGAGCTCCTCCTGGCGCTCGCGCTCCAGGCGTTCCTCCTCGGCCTTGCGGGCGGCTTCCTCCTCGGCCTTGCGGCGCGCCTCTTCCTCGGCCTTGCGCCGGGCCTCCTCCTGGGCCTTGATCTCGGCCTCGGACAGCGGCAGCACCTGGTCCAGCCGGTGCCGGATGACGGTCGTGACCGCCTCGGGCTCCTGACCGGCGTCGACCACCAGGTAGCGCCCGGGGTCGGCGGCGGCCAGCGTCAGGAAGCCGGAACGCACGCGCGCGTGGAACTCCGCCGGCTCCGACTCCAGCCGGTCCGGTGCCTCCGTGAACCGCTCACGCGCGGTCTCGGGCGCGACGTCCAGCAGGACGGTCAGATGCGGGACGAGGCCGTTGGTCGCCCAGCGGTTGATCCGGGCGATCTCCGTCGGGGAAAGGTCACGGCCCGCGCCCTGGTAGGCCACGGAGGAGTCGATGTACCGGTCGGAGATGACGACCGCGCCCCGCTCCAGGGCGGGCCGCACCACCGTGTCGACGTGCTCGGCGCGGTCGGCGGCGTACAGCAGCGCCTCCGCGCGGTGGGACAGCCCGGCCGACGACACGTCCAGCAGGATCGAGCGCAGCCGCTTGCCGACCGGGGTGGCGCCCGGCTCGCGCGTGACGACAACCTCGTGGCCCTTGCCGCGGATCCACTCGGCGAGCGCCTCGGCCTGCGTGGACTTGCCGGCGCCGTCGCCGCCCTCCAGGGCGATGAAGAAGCCGCCGGCGGCGGGCGCCTGGACCGGGTCGTCACCGAGCAGCGCGTCCCGCAGGTCGTGCCGCAGGGGCACGCCCGCACGGTCGTCGACCTTGGCGAGCACCAGCACGGCCACCGGCAGCAGCAGCGCGCCGACGAGCATCAGCGTGAACGCGGCGCCGCCGTGCGCGAAGACGAACTTGCCGTTCTCCAGGCGGTGCGGCCCGATACCGGCGGCGATCAGCGGCGCGACCACGGCGGCGAGGGCGACGAGGACCCGGACGACGGCGTGCAGGTGCTCGGTGGTGCGGGCCCGGCGGTGATCCTCGGTCTCCTGGTCGAGCAGGGTGTGCCCGGTGTTGGCGGCCACGCCCGCGCCGACACCGGCCAGGGCGACGATCAGCAGGACGCTGGTGACGTCCGGGACGAGTCCCGCGGCCAGCAGGGCGACGCCGGTGAAGGCGATCGACAGGGACAGCAGCCGGCGCCGCGACAGCGACACCAGGACCTTCGGGGCCGTACGGATGCCGACCACGACACCGCCGGTCAGCGCGGTGACGAGCAGGCCGTACAGCACGGGGCCGCCGCCCAGGTCCTTGGCGTGCAGCACGCAGACGGCGACGGCCGCGGAGATCGCCGCGGCGACCGCGGCGCACGCGAACACCAGCAGCGGGATCGCGCCGGTGCGGCCCTTGTCGGCGCCGGTGCCGGTCTTCGGGCGGCGCAGGCCCTCCAGCGGCGAGCGGGCGCGCGGGGTGCGCGTGGCGGGCAGCTCGAGGAAGGTCAGCACCGACAGGGAGGCCGCGAACAGCCCCGCCGCCAGGTACGAGGCGAGGGCCGCCGTGTGCTGGTCGAACCAGTCGAGGCCGGTGCCCAGCAGGTTGTTCAGCAGCGAGGCGAGGACCAGGGCGGCCGCGCCGAGCGGGACCGAGGCGAAACCGGTCCGCAGGGACAGACGGCGCAGGGCGTCCAGGTGGTCCGGCAGCGGCCGTACGGTGGCGCCCTCGGGTGGCGGCGCGGGCAGCAGCGCGGGAGCCGCGCTCTCCCGGCACACCGCCCACAGGCGCTCGGCGACCGAGGTGAGGAAGGCGGTGACCAGCAGGGCGGCGAGGGCGTTGCGCGGCGTCCAGTCGATCCACAGGGGCGCCACGATGAGCAGCGCCGCCCGCACGCCGTCCGCGCCGACCATGGTCCAGCGGCGGTCGAGCGGGCCGTCCGGCGAGGTCAGGCTGGTCAGCGGGCCGAGGAGGATCGCGCCGCAGAGCAGGGTGGCCAGTATGCGCACCCCGAAGACGGTCGCCACTGCGAACGCCACGCCCCGGTAGCCGCCGCCGAAGGAGCCCTGGCCGATCGCCGCCTGCAGGGCGAGGAGGACCAGGACCAGCAGGGCGAGGACGTCTCCGACGCCACCCACCAACTGCGCGCTCCACAACCGCCTGAGCTGCGGATGGCGCAGCAGCGCCCGGACGGCGCGCTCGCGGGAGTCCGCTACCAGGGCGTCGTCCGGGACCGGGTGGGGGGCCGTTGGCTGGTCGGCTCGCGTCATGCATTCAGACTATCGGGCGCCACCGTCAGTCACCGGCGACCGTCCGAACAGACGCGCGCCCCGACACCGATGTGGGTGCCGGGGGCGTGCCTGTTCGCGAACGCCGGGCGTGCCGTGTGTCCGGCGGAGGCCGGAGCGCACGTCTGCCGACGGACGGTCAGTCCTCGGCCGCCGCCTTGGACGCCGCGGTCTTCTTCGCGGTCGTCTTCTTGGCCGCGGTCTTCGCCGTGGTCGTCTTCTTCGCGGCGGTCTTCTTGGCGGTGGTGGTCTTCTTCGCCGTGGTCGCCTTCTTCGCCGCCGTCTTCTTGGCGGGCGCCTTCTTGGCCGTCTTCTTGGCCGGGCCCTTCGCGCGCTTCTCGGCGAGCAGCTCGAAGCCGCGCTCCGGGGTGATCGTCTCGACGCTGTCGCCGGAGCGCAGGGTCGCGTTGGTCTCCCCGTCCGTGACGTACGGACCGAAGCGGCCGTCCTTGACCACGACCGGCTTGCCGCTGACCGGGTCCTCGCCCAGCTCCTTCAGCGGAGGCTTGGCCGCCGCCCGACCGCGCTGCTTGGGCTGCGCGTAGATCTCCAGCGCCTCTTCCAGCGTGATCGTGAAGAGCTGCTCCTCGGACTGCAGCGACCGCGAGTCCGTGCCCTTCTTCAGGTACGGGCCGTAGCGGCCGTTCTGCGCGGTGATCTCCTGGCCCTCGGCGTCGGTGCCGACCACGCGCGGCAGCGACATCAGCCGCAGCGCGTCCTCGAGGGTCACCGTGTCCAGGGACATCGACTTGAACAGCGACGCGGTGCGCGGCTTGACCGCGTTCTTGCCGGTCTTCGGGGTGCCCTCGGGGAGGATCTCCGTGACGTACGGACCGTAGCGGCCGTCCTTGGCGACGATGGTGTGACCGGTCGCCGGGTCGGTGCCCAGCTCGTAGTCGCCGCTCGGCTTGGCGAGCAGTTCCTCGGCGAGCTCGACGCTCAGCTCGTCCGGCGCCAGGTCCTCGGGGATGTCGGCCCGCTGGTGCTGCTCGGTGTCCTTCTCGCCGCGCTCGATGTACGGCCCGTAGCGGCCGACGCGGAGCACGATGTCGTTGCCCACCGGGAACGAGGAGACCTCACGGGCGTCGATCGCACCCAGGTCGGTCACCAGTTCCTTGAGGCCGCCGAGGTGGTCGCCGTCGCCGTTGCCGGCGTCGGCCGCGGCGCCCTTGGCATTGCCCTCGCCGAAGTAGAAGCGCTTCAGCCACGGCACGGCCTGCGCCTCACCGCGGGCGATGCGGTCGAGGTCGTCCTCCATCTTGGCGGTGAAGTCGTAGTCGACGAGCCGGCCGAAGTGCTTCTCCAGCAGGTTGACCACGGCGAAGGAGAGGAAGGACGGCACGAGAGCCGTGCCCTTCTTGAACACATAGCCGCGGTCGAGGATGGTGCCGATGATCGACGCGTACGTCGACGGACGGCCGATCTCGCGCTCTTCCAGCTCCTTGACCAGCGAGGCCTCGGTGTAGCGGGCCGGGGGCTTGGTGGCGTGCCCGTCGACCGTGATCTCCTCGGCGGACAGCGCGTCGCCCTCGGCGACCTGCGGCAGCCGGCGCTCGCGGTCGTCCAGCTCGGCGTTCGGGTCGTCTGCGCCCTCGACGTAGGCCTTCAGGAAGCCGTGGAAGGTGATCGTCTTGCCGGACGCGCTGAACTCGACGTCCCGCCCGTCGGCGGCCGCACCGGCGATCTTCACGGTGACGGAGTTGCCCGTCGCGTCCTTCATCTGGGAGGCGACGGTCCGCTTCCAGATCAGCTCGTACAGCTTGAACTGGTCGCCGGTCAGTCCGGTCTCCGCGGGCGTGCGGAAGCGGTCACCCGAGGGACGGATCGCCTCGTGCGCCTCCTGAGCGTTCTTCACCTTGGCGGCGTAGGTACGCGGCTGGGGCGGCAGGTAGTCGGCGCCGTACAGCTGCGTGACCTGGGCGCGGGCGGCGGAGATCGCCGTGTCGCTCAGCGTCGTGGAGTCCGTACGCATGTAGGTGATGTAGCCGTTCTCGTACAGCTTCTGCGCGATCTGCATCGTCGCCTTCGCGCCGAAGCCGAGCTTGCGGCTGGCCTCCTGCTGCAGCGTCGTCGTGCGGAACGGGGCGTACGGCGAGCGGCGGTACGGCTTGGACTCGACGGACCGCACGGAGAAGCGCGTGTTCTCCAGGGCGGCGGCCAGGGCGCGGGCGTTCGCCTCGTCGAGGTGGAGGGTGTTCGCGCTCTTGAGCTGTCCGAGGGAGTCGAAGTCGCGGCCCTGCGCGACCCGCCGGCCGTCGACGGTCTGCAGGCGGGCGACCAGCGACGACGGGTCGGACGAGTCCCCCGCGCGGCCGGTCGCGAAGGTGCCCGTCAGGTCCCAGTACTCAGCGGAACGAAACGCGATGCGCTCGCGTTCCCGCTCGACGACGAGACGCGTCGCGACGGACTGGACACGCCCGGCGGACAGCCGCGGCATGACTTTCTTCCACAGCACCGGCGAGACCTCGTAGCCGTAGAGGCGGTCGAGGATGCGGCGGGTCTCCTGGGCGTCGACCAGCTTCTGGTTCAGCTCGCGCGGGTTGGCCACGGCGGCCTGGATCGCAGACTTGGTGATCTCGTGGAAGACCATCCGCTTGACCGGGACCTTGGGCTTGAGCACCTCCTGGAGGTGCCAGGCGATCGCCTCGCCCTCCCGGTCCTCATCGGTGGCGAGGTAGAGCTCGTCGGAGTCCTTCAGCAGGTCCTTGAGCTTCTTGACCTGGGCCTTCTTGTCGGCGTTGACGACATAGATCGGCGCGAAGTCGTGCTCGACGTCCACGCCGAGGCGGCGGACCTCACCGGTGTACTTCTCGGGCACCTCCGCGGCGCCGTTGGGAAGGTCGCGGATGTGCCCGACGCTCGCTTCGACGACGTAGCCGGGGCCGAGGTAGCCCTTGATCGTCTTCGCCTTGGCAGGCGACTCGACGATGACGAGTCGGCGGCCGCCCTGTGCGGTCTCGCTGGTCGGGGACAACTTCGCTCTTCTCTCCGGTCGAGGCTGGGCCTCCCCAGGCCTTGTTTCCCGGGGTCGGGTCTTCACTTCGTGGCGCGCTCGCCGTGGGCTCTACCGCCGGTCCCGTCGGCGCGCTTGCTGGTGACGCTGCGGAGTGTGACGGTACATCCCGCCCCCGTGTCAAACGGGAAAAGCCCGCAACGGCCACTCGAACGGTAACCCGAGAAACGCCGATCCTGCCGCCCGGAGTGCCCACCCGTCGTTTCGGCCCTGTCCGGAGCGTGACGTTCCCATTACCCGTGGTCGGGTCCGCAGTGGGGCCTCAGACCTGGGTGAAGCACCACAGTCCGGCACCCAATGCGGCCATCGCCGCGAGCGCCGCGAGGGCCGCCGATGCGACCGGCCTCACACCGTGGACGACCGGCTCCCCGTGTCGGGCCCGAACGGCGGTCCACACCATCAGTGCGCCTCCGAACAGGGCGAAGACCGCTCCTGCGAAGATCGCCGGTCCGCTCTCCATGGCTGGCGTGCCCCTGTTCTCCCGTCCGCGAGTGCCCGGTGCCGGGAGAGTGACACGCACGGGCAGCGGCCAGGCGAACCCCGGGTGAACGACACACCGCCGATCACCCCCGTGCAGCCGCAGCAGAGCCACCGGGACAATTTTTCCGCCGATTTTTCAGGCACCGAGATTTTCCGGACGGGGGGCGGGGGTGGGGGCAGTGGGGCGGGGCCGGGGGGCAGCGGCTGCGCAGGGCGGCGGGGGCGGGCAGCCAGGCGGGGCAGCGGCAGAGCCGGACGGCGAGGGCAGGCAGCCGGGCGGGGCGGGGGCTGCGCCGGACGGCGGGGACGGGCAGCCGGGCGGGGCAGCCACAGCGCCGCACGGCCGGGGCGGACAGCCGGGCGGGGGCAGCCGCAGCGCCGGACGGCCGATGGCGGGTCACGGGGAGTGCGCGTCAGCGGACAGCCGGGCGGGGCAGCCGCAGCGCCAGCCCGCCAGGGCGGCCAGCCGGGCGGGGGCAGCCGCAGCGCCGGACGGCCGATGGCGGGTCACGGGGAGTGCGCGTCAGCGAGCAGCCGGGGGGCGGCGAGGGCGTCGGCCAGCCGGGGCGCGTGGCCGGGAGTGCGCGTCGGCGGGCAGCCGAGCGCGTCGGCCGAGACGCCCGGCGGGCGTGCCCAGGCGGGGAGCGCCCCTCATACGCTGGCACCACACCCGGCGGACAGACCACCCGGCGGGACCCGTCCAGGCGGCAGGCACCCCTCACACGGCGCGGTGCCCAAGCGGCAAGCACCCTCACACAGCCGGCACCGCCCCGGCGGGACCCGGCAAGCGGCAGGCACCCTCACACCACCGGCACCACACCCGACGTACGGCCTCACCTCCCGGGCTGCCAGGACGTCAGGCGGCCGCCCCCGGCGGACGGCGCACCCGTCGCCCGGCCAGGACGTCAGGCGGTAGCCCCCGGCGGACGGCACACCCGCCGCCCAGCCAGGAGGTCGGGCGCCCGGCGGAAGGCGGCCCCGCCGCGCGGCCGGGACGTCGGCGGCCGCGACCGGCGAGCCGGCGAGCGAGCCCCCTATTCGGCGGGCTCGAGGAATCCCTGTTCCACCAGTAGCCGGATCTGCGCGGGCGTGCGGTCGCGCAGCAGTACCGGGTCCTCGCCCATCAGCTGGGCGATCGCGTCCAGGATGCGGCCCGCGCTCAGCGTGCCGTCGCAGACGCCGGCGAACCCCGCGCCGACCGTGTCGACCTTGGTGGCGCGGCGCATGCCGCGGTTCTGCCGCAGCACGACGTGTTCCGGGTCCTCCGCTCCGGGCAGCCCGACCTGCTCCTGGACCACCTCGGCGACGAGCCGGTAGCTCGCCGCGAGCAGCGCCGCGTCGTCGTGCTCCCGCAGATGATCGAGCCGCCTGAAGTGCGCCCGGATGGTGTCGCCGAGCGGCTGCTCGACCGGGTGCGGCCACTCCTCGACGGTGATCGACGGCTCGTCGGAGTCGGTACGGCGCAGGGTGATCCAGCCGAACCCCACGGCCTTCACCTTGCGCGCCTCGAACTCCTCCAGCCAGGCGTCGTACCGCGCCTGGTACTCGGCCGGGTCCGCACGGTGATCCCCGGCGTCCCGCAGCCACAGCTCGGCGTACTGCGTGACGTCCTGCGCCTCGCGCTGCACGATCCACGCGTCGCAACCGCGGGGCACCCATGACCTGAGTCTGTCCTGCCAGTCCTCCCCCTCGACGTGCTGCCAGTTGGCGAGGAACTGCGCGAACCCGCCCACGTTCAGCCGTTCCCCTGCCCCCTGAACGAGCGAGCGGCACAGATCGTCCCCGCCCATCCCTCCGTCCCGGTAGGTCAGCCGGGCACCGGGCGAGATCACGAACGGCGGATTGGACACGATCAGATCGAAGGTCTCGTCGTCCCGCAGCGGCTCGAACAGCGACCCCTGCCGCAGATCCGCCTCGGGCGCCCCCGACAGCGCCAGCGTGAGCGCGGCGATGTGCAGCGCCCGCGGATTGAGGTCGGTCGCGGTCACCCGCGTCGCGTGCTGCGCTGCGTGCAACGCCTGGATGCCCGACCCGGTACCGAGGTCCAGCGCGGAGCCGACCGGCGTACGCACGGTGATCCCGGCCAGGGTGGTGGAGGCCCCGCCGACCCCCAGCACGACCTCTTCGTTGCGGCTCCCGATGCCGCCGGCGCCGCCGACCGCGCACCCCAGGTCGGAGACGATGAACCAGTCCTCGCCATCGGCCCCGCCGTACGGCCGCACATCCACCGCGGCGGCGACCTCGTCGCCGTCACCGACCGGGACGAGCCACCCGCTCTCCAGGCATGGCTCCACCGGGAGCACATCGGCGACGCGCGCGAGCGGCACCGGCTGCTGCAGCAGGAACAGCCTTACGAGCGTCTCCAGCGGCGTGTCACCTCGGGTCGCCCGCAGCGCGGGCACGGTCTCGCTGCGGGCCAGCGCCGCGTAGGCGGGCGCCCCGAGCAGATCGAGCAGTCCGTCGGCAGTGAACGAAGCCCCGAGCAGCGCGTCGCGCAACCGCCCGGCGACATCGCGATCGACGGAGGGCAAGGGGAAGAGGGTGGCATTACTCACGCCCCCATTGTGTCCCGCGTCCCGGGCCCGCGCGCCGGGAGCAGGCGACCGCCGACGGACCGTCGTGGCGGCATCACCGGGAGGGTGATGCCGGGCGTCGAGGAGCCGTACCTCGCCGCCGTCGACGGGCCCCGCCCACAACTGCGGCACTCCTCCCCGG
>NZ_JBEZWX010000025.1:0-40182 GCF_040637635.1 Streptomyces sp. NPDC028635
GGTCTCCTCCTGGTCGTCGGGCGTGACGTCGGTCTGCGTGTACGCGTCCATCTGGCGCCCGTCGAGGCACGTCACGGGCTCGCTGCCGCAGGGGCCGCAGGCGACGTCAGCTCTTGGCCGCCGAAGGCGCCGCCGGCGCAGACGCCGCCTTGCAGCTCTCCTGCTTGCTCATGGCCTTGCCGACGTCCCCCTCCTCCAGGTTCTTCAGCGCATCGCTCCCGCTCTTGCTGAGCTTGTCCAGCTCGGTGGCGATCCCCTTCAGTCCGTCGGCGAACTTCCCCTGGTCCGAGGTGTTCAGCGCGTCGACCTGCTTCTTCAGCGCCGCGTACTTCGCGGACAGCGCGTTCAGCTCCGTCACCGCGTCGCGCTGCTTCTTCTCACCGCCGTCCACGTTCGGCGCGCCGGCGCGCTGCACCGCGGCCCCGATCGCCTTGTACGCGTCGGACATGTCCTGGAAGGCCCGCGCGTCGGTCGCCTGGACGTCCTTGGGGGCGCTGTTGTCCGAGGTCTCCTTCTGGATCGCGGCGTTCGCGGCCTCGATCTTCTTCGCCTGCGGCTGAACGGCGTCACAGACCTGCTTGGCCCAGGCGTCCAGCTTCTCGTTGCCGTTGTCGCTGCTGCTGCACCCGGACACTGCCAGTACCAGTACCGCACCGCCGGACAGTGCGGCCGCGAGCTTCTTGTTCACCGGATTGGTCCCTTCCATGGCTCTCGGCCCCGGAACATACACGCCACCCACGCGGCACCCGCACTCCGGATGCCCGCTTGGAACCCTTTTGAAGCCATTCGCACCAAGCGAGAGAAGGCTCACGAACCCGGTTCACACACCTCCACCGCTCCCTCGTCGCACACAGCGGAGCGGGCGGCCACCGCGCCAACACGCGTGGTCCGCCCGCTCCTTGAGGGAGACCTCCTCGGCTCACCGGCCGATCAGAACCGCTCCCTGACTACGAAACCACCGCCGGGTCGGCCGACTTGGGCGTCGGCTCGGCGTCGTCGTCCTCGTCGCCCACGGCGATACCGCGCCGTTTGGAGATGTAGACCGCCACGAGGATCACCAGGAACGCGAGCACCGCGACCGCCACTCGCACGCCGATGCTCTTGTCCGCGCCGTAGGAGAACTTGATCACGGCGGGGGCGATGAGCAGCGACACCAGGTTCATGACCTTCAGCAGGGGGTTGATCGCGGGACCCGCGGTGTCCTTGAACGGGTCGCCGACGGTGTCGCCGATGACCGTCGCCGCGTGCGCCTCGCTGCCCTTGCCGCCGTGGTGGCCGTCCTCGACGAGTTTCTTGGCGTTGTCCCAGGCTCCGCCGGAGTTGGCGAGGAACACCGCCATCAGCGTGCCCGCGCCGATCGCGCCGGCCAGATACGCGCCGAGCGCGCCGACACCGAGCGTGAACCCGATGAAGATCGGCGCCATCACCGCGAGCAGTCCGGGCGTGGCCAGCTCCCGCAGGGCGTCCTTGGTGCAGATGTCGACGACCTTGCCGTACTCCGGTTTCTCCGTGAAGTCCATGATCCCGGGCTTCTCACGGAACTGCCGGCGCACCTCGAACACCACCGAACCTGCCGATCGCGACACCGCGTTGATCGCCAGCCCGGAGAAGAGGAAGACGACCGCCGCGCCCGCGATGAGGCCGACGAGGTTGTTGGGCTGGGAGATGTCCATCGACAAGGTCAGCGGCGCACCGGCGCCGGTCAGTCTCTCGCCCACGTCGCGGACGTTCGTGGTGATCGCGTCGCGATACGACCCGAACAGCGCCGACGCCGCGAGCACGGCCGTGGCGATGGCGATGCCCTTGGTGATGGCCTTGGTGGTGTTGCCGACGGCGTCGAGGTTGGTGAGCACCTGGGCACCGGCGCCCTCGACGTCCCCGGACATCTCGGCGATGCCCTGGGCGTTGTCGGAGACCGGACCGAAGGTGTCCATCGCCACGATCACGCCGACCGTGGTGAGCAGGCCGGTGCCGGCCAGCGCGACCGCGAACAGCGCGAGCATGATCGACGTACCGCCGAGCAGGAACGCCCCGTACACGCTCAGACCGATCAACAGGGCGGTGTACACGGCCGATTCGAGTCCGACCGAGATACCGGCGAGGACGACCGTGGCGGGGCCCGTGAGGGACGTCTTGCCGATGTCCCTGACCGGGCGGCGGGTGGTCTCGGTGAAGTAGCCGGTCAGTTGCTGGATCACGGCGGCCAGCAGGATCCCGATCGCCACCGCGACCAGTGCGAGGACGCGCGGGTCGCCGTCCTTGCCGCGGACCGCCAGGTCGGTGACCCCGTCGAGGTCGGAGTACTTCGCCGGGAGATAGACGAAGACGGCGACCGCGACCAGCGCCAGGGAGATCACCGCGGAGATGAAGAAACCGCGGTTGATCGCGCTCATGCCGCTGCGGTCGGCGCGGCGCGGCGCGACGGCGAAGATGCCGATCATGGCCGTGATCACGCCGATGGCGGGAACGAGCAGCGGGAAGGCGAGACCGGAGTCGCCGAAGGCCGCCTTGCCGAGGATCAGCGCGGCCACCAGGGTCACCGCGTAGGACTCGAACAGGTCGGCGGCCATGCCGGCGCAGTCGCCGACGTTGTCGCCCACGTTGTCGGCAATGGTCGCGGCATTGCGCGGATCGTCCTCCGGAATGCCCTGCTCGACCTTGCCGACCAGGTCGGCGCCGACGTCGGCGGCCTTGGTGAAGATGCCGCCGCCCACCCTCATGAACATCGCGATCAGCGCCGCGCCCAGGCCGAAGCCCTCCAGCACCTTCGGCGCGTTCGCCGCGTACACCAGCACCACACAGGACGCGCCCAGCAGGCCGAGCCCCACCGTGAACATGCCGACGACGCCACCCGTCCGGAAAGCGATCTTCATCGCTTTGTGGGAAACAGCGGTGAGATCTTTTTCCGGTTCACCGGGTGCCGGAGTCGCTTCCCGGGCCGCCGCGGCGACCCGCACATTGCTGCGCACGGCGAGCCACATGCCGATATAGCCGGTGGCTGCCGAGAAGGCCGCGCCGATCAGGAAGAAGATCGACCGTCCGGCCCGTTGATTCCAGTCGTCCGCGGGCAACAGCATGAGCAGGAAGAACACGACGACGGCGAATACGCCGAGGGTGCGCAGCTGCCGGGCCAGATAGGCGTTCGCGCCTTCCTGGACGGCCGCCGCGATCTTCTTCATGCTGTCGGTGCCCTCGCCCGCCGCGAGCACCTGGCGCAGCAGCACGCCCGCGACCACCAGCGCGGCCAGGGCGACGACGCCGATGACCACGACCAGGATGCGGTTGTCGTCGGTCAGGACCGCGGCTGCGAGAGTCGAGGGGTGGCCCAATCGATGTGAGATGGAAAGCTCCGCCATTCGTCCTCCTTGACGCTTGGGCTGAGCTCACGATGTGGACGGATTGTAGGTACCCGCTCCCGATGTAAACAGGGCACGGGAAACGGAATTAGCCGCCCCCGGGTAATGCCCTGAAAGCATTCCCGGGGTGGTTTTTCCGACACCTCTCCGGTGACACCTAGATCGTGAATTGCTTCACGAAATGCAATCGCCCCTTACGCCCCACGTCGGAGGCGATGCGCTGCGTGAACCACTGTAGGTGCGGCCACTGACATCCGCACATGACGAAGGGCCCCACGAGGGGGCCCTTCGATGTCGCGGGTGGTCGCGAAGCGGTCAGGTGAGCGCCGTGGCCGGCGGTGTGGTCGGCCACGTCATCCGGATCTGCCCGCCGTGCTCCCCGGCGGTGACCTCCACGTCGTCGACGAGGCCGGAGATGACCGCAAGGCCCATCTCGTCCTCCTCGACCTCCGCGTCGGCTGCACCGCCGTCGGCTCCGGCCGCTCCCCCGCCGGGGGTGGCGTGCCGCGCCTCGTCGCCGACCTCGATGGAGAACTGCTTCTCCTCCTCGATCAGCAGCACCTTCACGGGGGCACCGATGCCACCGCTCTGGTGCAGTCCGACAGCACGCGAGCAGGCCTCGCCGACCGCGAGCCTGACCTCGTCGAGGACGGCCTCGTCCACCCCGGCCCTGCGCGCCACCGCTGCCGCCACCAGTCGGGCGGTCCTGACGTGCTCGGGCAGCGCGCTGAAGCGGAGTTCAACGGTGGCCATGCATCCCCCTCGCGACTACGGGCGTGCTGTCGAGGGGCCGGGCCGCACGGGCCCGGTCCCCCTGTTGTTCAACTCGGCCGTCCCGGGCGGGCCGGGGCGGCGGGCTCAGTCGGTGGCCGCCACCGCTTCGTCGACCGAGGTGTGGATCGGGAACACCTTGGTCAGACCGGTGATACGGAAGATCTTCAGAATGCGCTCCTGGTTGCACACCAAGCGCAGCGAGCCCTCATGGGCGCGCACCCGCTTGAGTCCGCCCACCAGCACGCCGAGCCCGGTGGAGTCGAGGAAGTCCACGCCCTCCATGTCGACGACGAGGTGGAAATTCCCGTCGTTCACCAGCTCGACCAGCTGTTCGCGCAGCTTGGGCGCGGTATATACGTCGATTTCGCCACCGACCTCGACGACCGTACGATCGCCGACGGTACGGGTCGACAGGGACAGGTCCACGGATCCTCCAGCACCTTGCTATCGAGCGGTCGTCCCTCGGGACACCTCGGCTTGCAGCCCCAAGGACAGTTCGCCAGCCGCGATGGCATTCAATCACTTACCGGCAGGCGTGCACGACGCCTTGACTCCATTGTCCGTCACGCCAGTGACACACTCGGTGCCGATGGCCAAGAATCACCGATCCGATCGACCCGCCCCGGAACCCGTGTCCCGCCCGGAGCCGGGTGCCGTCCTGGGCAGGCTCGCCTCGGGCCCGAGCCGGGCGTCGCGCATCACTCATACGGAGCACTTGCCCCCGCGGGCGGGCCGGCATGCCGTCTGGCCTGACCGGATCCGCACGGAGGTGATCTCGGCCGTACGGGCCTGCGGGATCGAGCATCCGTGGGCCCACCAGGCCGAAGCCGCCGAGCACGCCCTGGACGGCGACTCGGTGGTGGTCGCCACCGGCACCGCCTCCGGCAAGTCCCTCGCGTATCTGGTTCCGGTCCTGTCCGCCCTGCTGGACGGCTCCGAGGCCCCGAACGGCCGCGGCGCCACCGCCCTGTACCTGTCCCCGACGAAGGCGCTTGCGGCGGACCAGTGCCGTTCCGTGAAGGAACTTTCACAGACCCTCGGACACGCCGTCCGACCTGCGGTCTACGACGGCGACACACCGTTCGAGGAACGCGAGTGGATCCGCCAGTACGGCAACTACGTGCTGACCAATCCCGACATGCTGCACCGCGGGATCCTGCCCTCCCACGCGCGCTGGGCCTCCTTCCTGAAATCCCTGCGGTACGTCGTCATCGACGAGTGCCACACCTACCGCGGCGTCTTCGGCTCGCACGTCGCCCAGGTGCTGCGCCGACTGCGCCGGCTGTGTGCC
Organism: Streptomyces sp. NPDC028635; assembly: GCF_040637635.1. Taxonomy (NCBI): domain Bacteria; kingdom Bacillati; phylum Actinomycetota; class Actinomycetes; order Kitasatosporales; family Streptomycetaceae; genus Streptomyces; species Streptomyces sp. NPDC028635. The sequence goes on from NZ_JBEZWX010000025.1 coordinate 5,422, forward strand.
CGCTACGGGTCGTCCCCGGTGTTCCTGATGGCCTCCGCGACCGCCGCCGAGCCCGCCGTGGCCGCCCAGCGGCTGACGGGGCTGCCGGTCGTCGAGGTGGCCGACGACGCCTCCCCGCGCGGTGAACTGGTGTTCGCCCTCTGGGAGCCCCCGCTCACCGAGATGCAGGGCGAGAAAGGTGCACCCGTTCGGCGTACCGCAACCGCCGAGACGGCCGATCTGCTCACCGACCTCGCCGTGCAGGGGATCCGCACCGTGGCCTTCGTCCGCTCCCGGCGTGGCGCCGAGCTGATCTCGGTGATCACTCAGGAACGGCTCGCCGAAGTGGACCGCTCGCTCGCCCGGCGTGTCGCCGCCTACCGCGGCGGCTACCTCCCCGAGGAGCGCCGCGCTCTGGAGCGCGCCCTGCACTCCGGCGAACTGCTCGGACTCGCCGCGACGACCGCCCTCGAGCTCGGCGTGGACGTCTCAGGCCTGGACGCCGTCCTCATCGCCGGCTACCCCGGCACCCGCGCGTCCCTGTGGCAGCAGGCCGGCCGGGCGGGCCGCTCCGGCCAGGGCGCCCTGGCGGTGCTGATCGCCCGCGACGACCCACTGGACACCTTTCTCGTCCACCATCCCGAGGCCCTGTTCGACCGTCCGGTGGAATCCACGGTCCTCGACCCCGACAACCCGTACGTGCTCGCCCCGCACCTGTGCGCCGCCGCGGCGGAGCTGCCGCTGGTGGAGGACGACCTGAAACTGTTCGGGCCGGCCTGCGCCGACGTCCTCCCCCAGCTGGAGGCCGCCAAGCTGCTGCGCCGCCGGACGAAGGCCTGGCACTGGACCCGCCGTGAACGGGCCGCCGACCTCACCGACATCCGCGGGGCGGGCGGCCGCCCCGTCCAGGTCGTCGAGACCGGTACGGGCCGCCTGCTCGGCACCGTCGACGCCGCCGCCGCGCACGGCACCGTCCACGAGGGCGCCGTCCACCTCCACCAGGGCCGCACCTACCTCGTGCGCTCCCTGGACCTGGAGGACTCGGTCGCCCTGGTCGAACAGGCCAGTCCGCCCTATTCGACCGTCGCCCGTGACACCACCGCGATCTCCGTCCTCGAGACGGACATCGAGATCCCCTGGGGCGAGGGCTGCCTGTGCTACGGCTCGGTGGAAGTCACCAACCAAGTGGTCTCCTTCCTGCGCCGGCGACTCATCACCGGCGAAGTGCTCGGCGAGACGAAACTCGACCTGCCCCCGCGGACACTGCGCACGCGCGCGGTGTGGTGGACGGTCACCGAGGACCAGCTGGACGCCGCCCGGATCACCCCGGAGATCCTCGGCGGCTCCCTGCACGCCGCCGAACACGCCTCGATCGGCATGCTGCCGCTGTTCGCCACCTGCGACCGCTGGGACATCGGCGGTGTCTCGGTACCGCTGCACCCCGACACGCTCCTGCCCACGGTCTTCGTCTACGACGGCCACCCCGGCGGCGCCGGCTTCGCCGAACGCGCCTTCCACACCGCGCGCTCCTGGCTCGCCGCCACCCGCGAGGCCATCGCCTCCTGCGAGTGCGAGGCCGGCTGCCCGTCCTGCATCCAGTCCCCCAAGTGCGGCAACGGCAACGATCCGCTGCACAAACGAGGCGCCATACGCCTGCTCACGGAGCTCCTGCGCGGGGCACCGCGGGAGAAGCGGGACGAGGAACCGGACGAGATGCCGATGGAGAACCGGAAGGGGGAGCCGGACGGGAAACCGACGCAGAGCCGGGAGAGGAGGCCAGAGGGGGAACCGACGCAGAGCCGGGAGGGGAAGCCGGACGAGGAGCCGGAGGGGGACCCGGGGATTGCGGAGGAGGAGCCGGGTGTGCCGCCGGAGGAGAGCCTGATGGAGCACCCGGTGAAGGATCCGGGCGAGGCGGTTGCGCCGGGCTCGGCAGAGGGTCCGTCGGTGTCCGCGCCGCAGGGCCCGCTCTCGCCCTGACCTCCGCGGCGAACGGGGCCCGGCCCGACCCAGCCGTCACGTCCGAGGTCTCGCCGACGATCGCGCACCGCACCAGCCGTACGCCCTGGGCCCGCGCGACGCCGGCCGCCCGGCCGCAGGCCACCGTGGCGCCCTCGGCCGAGTGATCCGCCGCCGCGAGTGCCGCGAGGTCCGCGCCGCCGGCCGCGCGGTGCCGGGCCACGACGGCGTGCCCGAGCGCCAGCACGGCCACGAACACCACACACAGCACGGCGATCACACCGACGCTCCACACGGTCGCCGAGCCGCGGTCCCGGCCGACAGCGCACCGCCGCCTCCCCCGCCCGGTCACCGTTCTCCTCCGACCGTCTCCTCCGCCAAGGCCACGGCCTCTTCGCGCAGTTCGAAAGACAGCCCGTGCAGCAGGGCGGGCCTGGCCGCGACCACCACCCGAACCTGGTCGCCCTCCCGGCCGACGGTGACCCGGGCGCCACGCGGAGCGGTGTCCCGCGCCACCCGGATCACCTCCTCGACCGGGTCCTGGCGGGCAGCCGCTCGCGCTCCGGTCCGCGCCGCGTCCACGCACTGGACCTGCGCCGTGACCACGAGCAGCCCCCACACCAGGGCGGTGGCGAAGAGGACCAGCACCGGCAGGGCCACCGCCGTCTCCGCCGTCACGAACCCGCCGTCCCCGCGCGGCTCCCCGCGCCGCTCACACCGCCGCACCGAGCGCTCGATTCATCAGGGCCTGAAGCTGCGCGGAGACCGCCTCGCTCGTCGCCAGTTTGTACAGCACGGTGGCGAACGCCACCGCCGCGACCACGCCGACCGCGTACTCGGAGGTGACCATTCCGGCGTCCCTCCGTCCCACCGCGTGTGCCCTGCGCAGCAGCCCCCGCAGCCGTGCCTTCACTGCCTTGTACATCTCAACCCCCGTAAGGTTCCGATCCGTTCGTCGATCCGTCCTGCGCCGTCCGTTCACACCGTCCGCTCCTCCTCACCCACCTCCCGTCCGCAAGCCGCGGCTCACCCACCCCCTTTCAGCAGGCCGCCCGCCAGTCCGATCACCACGGGCAGGACGCCGATGACGATGAACGCGGGCAGGAAACAGAGCCCCACCGGTGCGGTCACCATCACCGCCGCCCGTCTGGCCCGTTCCGTCGCCGTGCGCGTCCGGTCGGCGCGAGCGTCCCCGGCAAGCCGTGCGACCGGCTCCGCCGCCGGCAACCCGCTCACATCGGCCCGTTCCAACAGCCGTGCCAGCGCTGCGGCCCCGGGCAGCGCGGCCAACCGCCGCCAGGCGTCGGCCGGTGCACCGCCGAGCCGCATTTCGGCCGCCCCGCGCGCCAGCGCCTGCCCGAGCGGGCCGCCCAGCGCTTCACCCACGGCGTGTGCCGCGTCGACCGGCCCGGCGCCCGAGGTGATGCAGGCCGCCAGGAGATCGGCGGCGAGGGGAAGCTGGCGCTCGGCCTCCCGTAGTTCCGTCACTGTGAAACCGGTCCCGGGAACGTCGGCCGGCTGCCGGCGGCGCCAGTACGCCATCCCGGCCGCGGCGGCCACGCCGACGACGGCCCCGGTGATCCCGCCGACGACGGCCCATCCCGCGCAAGCCACGGCCACCAAGGGCAACAGGCGCCCCCACGCGCGGCCCGGCCGTCTCCGGCGGCCCGCCGGCACCGCCTCGCGGGCCAGCAACCCGCTCAGCCGTCTGCGCACCCGACGCTCGCGCCGCACCCGCGCCGCCCACACCAGGCCCAGCACCAGCGCCACCACCGCCCCCAGGCTGTGGACGACCTCCGCGCTCACCGCGCCCTCACCCCTCTCGCCCCGCTCGTCTCCCGCGCCTCACAGCAGCTCCTCACAGCGACCCCTCACGCCGACTCCTCACACCGACTCCGCCGCCCGCACGATCCGCAGCGCCCACCACACGCCCGCCGCCTCCAGCAGCCCGCCGACGAGCAGGCAGCCGAGGCCCGCGCCGGTGTGCAGCAGCACCCGCAGCGGATCGGCGCCGAGCGCGGTACCCAGGGCCAGGCCGAGGGCCGGCAGACCGGCGAGCAGCACCGCTGTGGAGCGGGCGCCCGCCAACTGCGCGCGCAGATCGGCACGCTGGTCGCGTTCGGCCCGTAGAGCCGCCTGCAGCCGGTCCAGTCCGGCCGCGAGGCCCGCACCCTGGTCCAGGGCCACCCGCCAGCAGGCGGCGAGCCCCAGCAGCCCGTCGGCGCCCGGCTGCCGTGCCGCGGTGGCCAGCGCGGCCGGGACGTCCCCGCCGAAGCGGGCCGCCGCCAGGACCGCGGCCCGGCCCTCGCCGAGACCACCCGACTCGCGTGCCGCGCTCAGCAGCGCATGACCCGGCGGCCGGCCGGCCCGCACCTCTCCGGCGAGCGCCGCGCACAGCGCGATGACAGCGTCTCCCCGCTGCTCCCGCGCGCGCCGCGCCTCGGCGGCCAGCCGCGCCCGCCGCAGCAGAGGCACCCCGGCCGCCCCCGCGACGAGCGGCAACGGCGAGCCGCCCAGCAGGCCCATCAGTGCTCCGACGACCGCCGCCCACCACTCGGGTCGCCACCGCGCACGCAGCCGCCGTAGCTCCTGGGCGGGATCGGGCCAGGCGGGCGGCACCGCGGCCACCACTCCCCCGGCGGTCACCACTCCCCCGCCGGCCAGCACCAGCCGTGCCCGCCGCGCCCCGAAGTGGTCCCCGCCGACCAGCCAGGCCGCCATGCCCACACAGGCCGTGGCGGTGGCCCAGGACGCCTGCACCACTCCCCACGGCGTCTCACCCATCCCTGTCACCTCCCCGGGCACCGGTCGCGCCCGGGCCCTCCTCGCATGCGTCTCCATGGCCCCCGAGCAGCTCCCGCAGCCGCTCCCAGCCCCGCTCGCGTACGAACGCCTCCCGACCCCAGCGCAGGGCCGGGACGGTCCGCACCAGGCCGGAGGAGTCCCGCTCCAGGACGTGCACCTCGGCGATCCGGCGCAGCCCTGCCCGGTCGCGTGCCAGGTGCAGGACGACCGACAGGGCGGCCGCCACCTGGCTGTGCAGTGCGGCCCGGTCGAGCCCGGCCGCCGTACCGAGCGCCTCCAGGCGGGCCGGGACGTCCGCGGCCGCGTTGGCGTGGACGGTGCCCGAGCCTCCTTCGTGGCCGGTGTTGAGGGCGGCCAGCAGGTGCACGACCTCCGCCCCGCGCACCTCGCCGACGACCAGCCGGTCGGGCCGCATCCGCAGCGCCTGCCGCACCAGGTCCTCGAGGGTGACCAGCCCGGCGCCCTCCTGGTTGGCGGGTCTGGCCTCAAGGCGTACGACATGCGGGTGGTCGGGGCGCAGTTCGGCGGAGTCCTCGGCGAGCACGATGCGCTCGTGCGCCCCGACAAGGCCGAGCAGCGCGCTCAGCAGAGTCGTCTTGCCGCTGCCGGTGCCGCCGCTGATCAGGAAGGACAACCGGGCCGCCAGCAGGGCGCGCAGCACCAGGTCACCGCCCGGCGGCACAGTGCCCGCCTCGACCAGTTCGCCGAGGGTGAAGGCGCGCGGCCGTACGACGCGCAGGGACAGGCAGGTGCAGCCCACGGCGACCGGGGGCAGCACCGCGTGCAGCCGGGTGCCGTCCGGCAGGCGGGCGTCCGCCCAGGGACGGGCGTCGTCCAGACGCCGGCCGGCCACGGCTGCGAGGCGCTGCGCGAGGCGTCGTACGGCGGCCGGGTCGGGGAAGGTGACACCGGTCAGCTCCAGGCCGGCGCCGCGGTCCACCCAGACCCGGTCCGGCGCCGACACCAGCACGTCGCTCACGGTCGGATCGGCCAGCAGCGGTTCCAGGGGTCCGGCACCGACCAGTTCCGAACGCAGCCGCTGGGCCGCGCCGAGGACTTCCGCGTCGCCGAGGACGCGGCCCTGCTCGCGCAGCGCCTGCGCCACGCGCGCGGGGGTGGGCTCGGCGCCGCTGGCGGCCAGTCGACGGCGTACGCCGTCCAGGAGTTCCGTTCCGGTCGTCGCGTCGAGGCCGTTCACGCGGCACCCGCCTCGATGAGGGCGCGCTCCCAGAACCCGGTGCAGAACCGGGCCAGTGGCCCGCGTGCCGCCGCGCCCGGTGGCGCTTTGCCCTCGCCGGGGCGCAGCAGGGCCGATTCCAGGGGCACCTCACCGGCGAGGGGCAGCTGGAGCAGCCGCGCCACCTCGCGGTCGTCGAGGCCGGGCGCGTAGGGGCCGCGTACGGCGACCCGCAGGTCCTTCAGGACCATGCCGACCGCGGACGCGATCCGTCCGGCGGCGGCGACGGCCCGCAGCTCGGCTGGGACGACGAGCAGCCCGATGTCGAGCTGGGCGAGCACCTCGGCGACTCCGTCGTCGAGCCGGCGCGGCAGGTCGACGACGACGGTGCCGCCCCGCCGACGGGCGGCGGCGAGCACCGCGCGCACGGCCTGCGGGGGCACGGCGACGCAGTCGCCACGGTCCCAGCTGAGCACGCGCAGCGCGTGCAGTTCGGGTAGTGACTCCTCCAGGGCGCCGCCCCCGACCCGGCCGCGCGAGGCGGCGAACGCCGGCCAGCGCAGGCCCTCGGCGCTCTCGCCGCCGAGGAGCACGTCGAGGCCGCCGCCCAGCGGATCGGCGTCGACCAGCAGCGTGCGCAGGCCCTCCCGCGCGGAGGTGACGGCCAGCGCGCACGCGAGCGTGGACGCTCCCGCGCCGCCGCGCCCTCCGATGACGCCGACGGTGAGCGCGGGGCGGCCCACGCCCTCGGCGACATCGGCGATCCGGTCCACCAGCCACTGCTCGCCGTCGGGGAGCATCAGGACGTGGTCGGCGCCGATCTCGACGGCCCGTTTCCACACTCCCGGGTCGTCCTGGTCGCGTCCGACGAGGACCACGCCGCGGCGGCGGCCGGCGCCGCGCACCCGTCCGGCGGCGTCGTCGCCCACCAGGACGAGTGGGGCCGCCTCCCAGCTGCCGCGTGGTTCGGGCACCCCGTGGTGCACTTCCGGTGTGGCGCCCGCGGCCGCGCACAGGCGCAGCAGGTCGTCGAGGAGCTCGGCGTCCTCGGTGACGATGAGCGGTCGGCCCTGGCGTCCCGAGGTGGCGGGCGGCGGGTCGTGTGTGACGGTTCCGGCCACGGTTTCCATCCCCCTTCACTGCATGGCGCGGGGCTCTCGTGCCCCGCGATTCCCGAACGTGTGAAGAACCGGCAAGCGGTCTCCATATGAACGGCCGACGGAAACCGGCCATACGCGCCTGCCAATGGGAACCGGTCACGAACTCGCCGTGAGCGGACGCGCTGGAATCACGGTGCAGTGAAGTCGGAAATCGTGTGGATCTTGGTGGATAACTGTGGACGGCTCAGGGGTTGTGAATATCGCCGTCACCCATACCGGTGACCCTTGTCCGGCGCGTGTGCGACTTTCCACAGCGCAGCACAAGCGCTACCCACAGTAACCAGTCATGGGCATGACCACTCGCGCGCCATCCGTCCACGTCGGCGCAGGACAGTCGCGCAGAAAGGGGAGAAACCCACCCGGACATGCGACGACCCCCGCCGGGGGGGAGAGCGGGGGTCGTCTCCACGGCCGACTCGGGGGGGGAGGAGTCGGACCGGGTTAGCACGGTCGCGAACGATCCGTGACTTCCATGGTGTACCCGAGAGGCCTCTCAGGCAAACCCACACGCCCCACCTTACGCCGAATGGGCTGCCCCTATGCTCTGGGGCGTGGAAAACCACTCCTTGCCCCGCACAGCGGCCTTCTTTGACCTGGACAAGACGGTCATTGCGAAGTCGAGCACGCTCACCTTCAGCAAGTCGTTCTACCAGGGCGGGCTGATCAACCGCCGCGCCGTCTTGCGGACCGCATATGCCCAGTTCGTGTTCCTGGCCGGCGGCGCCGACCACGACCAGATGGAGCGGATGCGCGCGTACCTGTCCGCGCTGTGCCGCGGATGGAACGTGCGGCTGGTCAAGGAGCTCGTGGCCGAGACCCTGCACGACCTGATCGACCCGATCATCTACGACGAGGCCGCCTCCCTCATCGAGCAGCACCACACCGCCGGCCGCGACGTCGTGATCGTCTCCACCTCCGGCGCCGAAGTGGTCGAGCCGATCGGGGAGCTGCTCGGCGCGGACCGCGTGGTCGCCACCCGCATGGTCGTGGGCGACGACGGCTGCTTCACCGGAGAGGTGGAGTACTACGCCTACGGCCCGACGAAGGCCGAGGCGGTCAGGGAACTCGCCGCGTCCGAGGGGTACGACCTGACCCGCTGCTACGCGTACAGCGACTCGGCGACCGACCTGCCGATGCTGGAGACCGTCGGCCATCCGCACGCCGTCAACCCGGACCGCGCCCTGCGCCGCGAGGCTCTCTCGCGCGGGTGGCCGGTTCTCGACTTCCACCGCCCGGTGCGCCTCAAGCAGCGCATTCCGGGGCTCTCGGTCCCGCCGCGGCCGGCCCTGGTGGCGGCCGCCGCCATAGGTGCGGCGGCGGCCACGGCGGGACTCGTCTGGTACGCGAGCCGACGCCGCCCGGACCGGGCCTGACCCCGCCCCGGTCCGATGCGAGTTCACGGAGTCCGTTTACATACTGTTTGAGATCAAAAGTAAAGAAGTGCAGGCAGGGGTTTCGTTTGCTCCCGGTCTGGAGTAAAAAGGACTCAACGGCCCGCGAGACCAAAGGACATCCGAGAGGATCACCTTTACGACGCATTTTGGCCCCACGGACCGAGCATGAACACCGGGCACCCACGCGACGTCGACCCGTCGATTACGGGCCAGCCGCACCAGGTGACGGGCAAAGTTCCCGACCTGATGGGCACATATCGAGGACGCATGGTAACTGGGTGAACATGCCAGCGGCGGTACGAGTCTCTCGTACCGCCGCAACCCTTTTCGGCGCCCTGTGGAGCTCATGGCCGCCGACGGGTCAGGCCGCTCCGCGCTGCAGCGCCTCGCACACCGCCGTCGACTCGCGGGCGCCCAGTTCCACCGCTCGGCCGCAGTGCGCGATCCACGCCGCCACACCGTCCGGCGTACCGGAGACATACCCCTCGAGGGCCGCCAGATAGGCCGCTCGGCCCAGTTCGGCGTGGCCCACCTCGGCCGGGCAGATCGCCTTCGGATCCAGGCCGCTGCCGATCAGCACGATCCGCTCGGCCGTACGCGCGATCAGGCCGTTGTGCGAGGTGAACGGCCGCAGCGCGAGCAGCTCCCCGTGCACGACGGCCGCCGTCACCAGAGCCGGCGCGGAGCTGCCCTGGATGATCAGGTCGGCGAGCCCTTCCAGGCGCCCGGAGACCTCGGCCGCGCTCGGCAGCGCCAGCTCCACCAGCGGCTCCTCGACGTCCTCGCCGGCCTGCCGCGGCCGGCCGACCCGGTCCTCGTCGCGGGCGGCCGCCACCAGGTGCAGCCGGGCCAGCACCCGCAGCGGCGACTGCCGCCAGATGGACAGCAGTTGCCCGGCCTCGGCGGTCAGCCGCAGCGCCGCGCCCACCACGCGTGCCTCGTCGTCGCCACCGAAGTCGGTACGGCGGCGCACCTCCTCCAGCGCCCAGTCGGCGCCGGACAGCGCAGCGGAGCCACGGGCGCCGCGCAGTGCCGCCTCGGAGGTGATCGCGGGACTGCGGCGGCGCATGATCCGGTGGCCGTAGACCCGGTCCACGGCCTTGCGTACGGATTCCACGGACTCGGGCACGCCGGGCAGGGCACCCAGGGCGGCGAGAGGATCGGCGGTCGCGCCTGTCGTACTCATGGGTACGACAGTACGCACCCAGGCCCCGCACCCCACGAAGGAGTGGTCTTCTTCACGCGGACTGGCCACCCACAGCCACCTCACCACTACGCTTGGTGAACATGAAAATTGCTTTCGTCGGGAAGGGCGGCAGCGGCAAGACCACCCTCTCCTCCCTGTTCATCCGCCATCTCGCGGCCACGGGCGCGCCGGTCGTCGCCGTCGACGCCGACATCAACCAGCATCTGGGAGCCGCTCTCGGCCTCGCCGAGTCGGAGGCCGCAGCATGGCCGGCGATGGGCGAGCACCTGCCGCTCATCAAGGACTACCTGCGCGGCAGCAACCCGCGGATCGCCTCCACCGAGACGATGATCAAGACGACACCCCCGGGCGAGGGCTCACGGCTGCTGCGGGTACGGGAGGACAACCCGGTCTACGACGCCTGCGCCCGGCCGGTGGAACTCGACGGCGGCACCGTGCGTTTGATGGTCACCGGCCCGTTCACGGACGCCGACCTGGGGGTCGCCTGCTACCACTCCAAGACCGGGGCGGTGGAGCTGTGCCTGAACCACCTGGTGGACGGGCCCGGTGAGTACGTCGTGGTGGACATGACGGCGGGCTCGGACTCCTTCGCGTCCGGCATGTTCACCCGCTTCGACATGACGTTCCTCGTGGCCGAGCCCACCAGGAAGGGGGTCTCCGTCTACCGCCAGTACAAGGAGTACGCCCGCGACTTCGGCGTCGCGCTGAAGGTCGTCGGCAACAAGGTGCAGGGCCAGGACGACGTCGACTTCCTGCGCGCCGAGACCGGCGACGACCTGCTCGTGACGGTGGGGCACTCCGACTGGGTGCGCGCCATGGAGAAGGGCCGGCCGCCCCGGTTCGACCTCCTGGAGGACACGAACCGTCTCGCGCTGCACCAGCTGCAGGCGGCCGCCGACGCGACGTACGCGCAGCGGGACTGGGCGCGCTACACCCGGCAGATGGTGCACTTCCATCTGAAGAACGCCCAGTCCTGGGGAAACGCGCGCACCGGGGTCGACCTGGCTGCGCAGGTCGACCCCGACTTCGTGCTCGGCGAGGAGATCACCGCAGCCGTGTGAGGAAGCCGAGGGTCACCTCAGCGGACGCCCTCCGCGTTCACGACGGCCACCGCCACCACTGACGGCACCGGCCATGGCGACTGCTACGGCTCCGGCTACGACTTGGCCGCCGGCGCCCCCGGGACACCCTTGGGCGCCGGCGCCGGACGGCCGCCGAGGAAGGACGCCCAGCCCTGCTTCGGGGCCTCGCCCACCTCCAGGCTGCGCAGCTTGGCGAGGGTCTGCGGGTCCTGGGCGTCCAGCCAGTCGGCGAGCTGCCGGAAGGACACGCACCGCACGTCGGGCTTGTTGCAGACTTCCTTGACTACGTCCCCGACGGCGCGCATGTAGGTGCCGCCGTTCCAGGACTCGAAATGGTTGCCGATGATCAGGGGCGCGCGGTTGCCGTCGTAGGCGCGCTCAAAGCCCTTGAGCAGGCCCTGGCGCATCTGCTCGCCCCACTGGTCGTACATGCTGGGGTCGCCCTGGGTCTGGGTGCCGGACTGGTTGACCATGAAGTTGTAGTCCATGGTCAGCTGCTCGTAGGAGTGTCCGGGGAAGGGCACCAGTTGCATGGACAGATCCCACAGGCCCTCCTTCTTGCCGGGCCAGACCTGGTTGTTCACACCGCTGGTGTCGTAGCGGAAGCCCAGCTCACGGGCGGCCTTCATGAAGTTCTTCTGACCCTCCAGACACGGGGTGCGGGCGCCGATCAGCTCCTTGTCGTAGTCGAAGGGCAGCGGTGCCGCCTTCGTCATGCCCGTGTTGGTCTTCCAGGACTTCACGAACTGCTTGGCCTGGGCGATCTCGTCCTTCCACTCGTCGACCGACCACTCGCCCACTCCGCCGTCCTTGCCGCAGAAGTGGCCGTTGAAGTGGGTGCCGATCTCGTTGCCCTCCAGCCAGGCCAGGCGCAACTGCTTGACGGTGTCGGCGATTCCCTGGTTGTCGTTGAAGCCGATGTCGGAGCGGCCCGGTGAGTGCTGCGGTGGCCGGTAGAGGTCGCGCTTCTCCTCCGGCAGCATGTACACGCCGCTGAGGAAGAACGTCATCGTGGCGTGGTTGGCCTTGGCGACCTCGCGGAAGTGGGAGAAGAGCTTCTGGCTGTCCTCGCCCGCGCCGTCCCAGGAGAAGACCACGAACTGCGGCGGCTTCTGACCCGGCTTCAGCCGCTCCGGCCTCGGCAGATGCGGCTGCGCCCCGGTGTAGGACGTGGAGCCGTCGCCGATGAGCCGGACCGCGCTCTTGGGCGCGGCGGCGGGCTTGTCCTTCTGCGGGCCGGAGGCCCCTGTGTGCTCCCCGCTGGACCCACCGGTTCCCATCGTGCAACCGGCCAGCGATGCGGCAACGGCCGCGGCGGCCACGGCGCCTGCGGCGATCCTCTGGGTGGCGGCCATCTTCCGCCCACCTTCTTCCTTCTCTCAGGCCAACGCCGATGAGGGCGTCTTGACGGTGCGCGGCCGGGGCCCGGGCCGGGCTCAGCCGACAGCGCCGTCAAGGTCGCACGGGACCGAGAAGGAATTAATACGACAAGCCGATGAAAAGCCCACTTCCCCCCGGAGAGTGAATTCTTGACCCATTTGCGCCGAATACCCATGCTTGTTCTTTACTCTGCATTACGATTCATTTACTCATTGTTGGTACATCCCGCCGCTGCACTCGTGACCCACGACCGCGACCGGGCCCCGCGCCAGACCGCGGGCCGGTTCCGCGACCGCGCTGCCCCGAAGGAGACGGGAACATGTCAGCCTGCACCCCCGCCCGAGCGGACCAAGCGGCGCGCACCGAGCGCGTCCACCCTCCGCACAGCCCGCCGCCCGCACCGCGCCGCCGTTTCCCGCTCGCGGGAGCGGATGTGTCCGCATCCATCGCGGTGTTCCTCATCGCCCTGCCCCTGTCGCTGGGCATCGCCCTCGCCACCGGCGCGCCCTTGCAGGCCGGTCTCGTCGCCGCCGCCGTGGGAGGTGTCGTCGCCGGACGCCTGGGCGGCTCCCCTCTCCAGGTCAGCGGCCCCGCGGCCGGTCTCACCGTCGTCACCGCCGACCTCATCCACCGCTACGGCTGGCGGGCGACCTGTGCGATCACGGTCGTCGCCGGAGCGGCTCAACTCGGCCTCGGATGCCTGCGGGTGGCCCGCTCCGCGCTCGCCGTGAGCCCCGCCATCGTGCACGGCATGCTCGCCGGCATCGGCGTCACCATCGCCGTAGCGCAGCTGCACATCGTCCTCGGCGGCAGCCCGCAGAGCTCGGTCCTCGACAACCTCCGCTCGCTGCCCGCGCAGTTGGCCGGCCTGCAGCCCGCCGCCGTGACCGTCAGCGCGCTGACCCTGGCGGTACTGCTGACGTGGCCACGCGTGCCCGGCCGGGCCGGACGCCTGCTGCGCACGGTCCCCGCGCCCCTTGTCGCGGTCGCCACGGGCACAGCGGCCGCCGCCCTCGCCGGGCTCACTCTGCCCAGAGTCGACCTGCCCTCCTGGCGCAGTCACGCCCTGCCGGCGCTGCCCGAGGGCCCGGTGGCCGGGCTGATCGCCGCCGTGCTCACCATCACCCTCGTGTGCAGCGTGCAGTCACTGCTCGGCGCGGTCGCCGTGGACAAGCTGGTCGCCTCCCGGCCCGGGCCCCGCCCCCGCGTCCACCGCTCCGACCTGGACCGCGAACTGCTCGGGCAGGGAGCCGCCAACATCGTCTCCGGGGCGCTCGGCGGGCTGCCCGTCGCGGGCGTCGCCGTACGCAGCACGGCGAATGTGCGGGCGGGCGCCGTGAGCCGGAACTCCACGATGCTGCACGGCGTTCTCGTAGTGATCGCCGCGCTGCTGATGGTCCCGATCCTGGAGCTCATCCCGCTCGCCTCGCTCGCCGCCCTGGTGATGGCCGTCGGCATCCAGATGGTGTCCCTGCACCACATCCGCACGGTGACCCGGCACCGGGAAGCGGTGGTGTACGCCGTGACCACGCTCGGTGTGGTGCTCCTGGGCGTCCTGCAGGGGGTGGCGCTGGGGATCGCCGTGGCCGTCGCCGTCGCCCTGAACCGCCTCGCCCACACCCGCATCACGCACGAAGAGAGGAAGGGGGTCCATCACGTACGCGTCCGAGGGCAGTTGACGTTCCTGGCGGTGCCGCGGCTCAGCCGGGCCCTGCACCTCGTACCGCAAGGCGCCGACGTGGTCGTGGAGTTGGACGGCTCCTTCATGGACCACGCGGCGTACGAGTCCCTGCAGGACTGGCAGAAGACACACACCGCCCAGGGCGGCACCGTCGAGCTGACCGGCCGCCGCCCCGGCATCCCTGAGGCCGCAGAGACCCTCACCACCTTGGCCGCCGACACGAGACCGGCACCCGGCAGCACGGCAGCCACCGCCACGGGCTGTCGCTGCCGGCCCTGGACACCGTGGCGCAACCACCAGTGCGCGGTGCCTCTCACCGCACCGGCGAGCGAGGCGCCTCACGCGGAGCGGACGGGCGACGCGCCGGTCGCCACGGCGCCCGGAGGCGGGGCCCGCGCGGCGCGGCCGAGCGACGCCTACCAGCTCAGTCACGGGATCAGTGCCTTCCAGCGCAACACCGCGCCGTTGGTCCGGGAGGAGTTGGCGCGGCTGGCGCGGGAGGGGCAGCGGCCGTCGCAGCTCTTCCTCACCTGCGCGGATTCGCGACTGGTCACGTCGATGATCACTTCCAGTGGTCCGGGCGACCTGTTCGTCGTGCGCAATGTCGGCAACCTCGTGCCGCCGCCGGGCGCGGAGGGCGGGGACGACTCGGTGGCGGCGGCGATCGAGTACGCGGTGGAGGTGCTGAAGGTCCGGTCCGTGACCGTGTGCGGGCACTCCGGCTGCGGTGCCATGCAGGCGCTGCTCGGATCCGAGCCGGGGGCCGCGCAGACGCCGCTGAAGCGGTGGCTGCGGCACGGGCTGCCGAGTCTGGAGCGGGCGACCGACACGAGCCGGCCCCGGCCGCGGCTCGCCGGGCGGCTGCCCGCCGACCAGGTGGAGCAGTTGTGCCTGGCCAACGTGGTGCAGCAGTTGGAGCATCTGCGCTCCCACGCGTCGGTGGCCCGGGCACTGCGGGAAGGGGCTTTGGAGCTGCACGGAATGTACTTCGACGTGGCCGAGGCGCAGGCCTATCTGCTCACCGGGGCGGACGGCGGAGAGGAGGCGGACGGCGGAGAGGAGACAGGGCAGGGATTCGACCGGGTACGGGCGACCGGGGTGCCGGGGTAAGGCCGTCCCGGACGGGTGCGGGCGGCCCGAGTGCCGGGGTGAGGACCGTTGCGGGGCGGGCAGCGGGGGCGGGTGTGGGCGGCCCGAGTGCCGGGGTAAGGCCGTCCCGGACGGGTGCGAGCCGCCGGGCGGGTGCCCGGGGAAGGCCGTCCCGGACGGGTGTGAGCGGGCGGGGGGCGGGGTGAGGGCCGGCCGTCCGTGGCCGGTCCGTCGGGGCGGGCCGGCCGGGGCGGCGACCCACGCCGGGTGGCCGGCGTGGGGCTGATGGGACAGCCCGGCGGAGGAGCGCGTCAGCGCATGGATCCCATGCGCCGACGGCCTCGCCGCGCTCGGTTGCGAGCAGAATGCGTTGGGTAGGCGCGACCTTCGGGGGGCGAACCTCCGGGGGTGGTGGCCCGTGACCCGGGAGTGATCGGGTGACAGGATGCCAGGAGGGGTTGACCAGCCCCGTCGACCCCTCGGAGAATCAAGGGCGTTGATTGGTCTAAACCACTTTGGACGGTGTTCGGATGGCAACCAACGAAAGTCCTTCCCTCTCGAACCTCCTCAAGGAGGAGCGTCGCTTCTCGCCGCCTGCCGAGCTCGCCGCGCACGCCAACGTCACGGCCGAGGCGTATGAGCAGGCCAAGGCGGACCGGCTCGGTTTCTGGGCGGAGCAGGCCCGCCGGCTGAGCTGGGCCAAGGAGCCGACCGAGACGCTGGACTGGTCGAACCCGCCGTTCGCGAAGTGGTTCAAGGACGGGCAGCTCAACGTCGCGTACAACTGCGTCGACCGTCATGTGGAGGCCGGCCACGGCGACCGGGTCGCCATCCATTTCGAGGGCGAGCCCGGCGACAGCCGCGCGATCACCTACGCCGAGCTGAAGGACGAGGTCTCCAAGGCCGCCAACGCCCTGCTGGAGCTGGGCGTACGCAAGGGCGACCGGGTCGCGATCTACATGCCGATGATCCCGGAGACGGCGATCGCCATGCTCGCCTGCGCCCGGATCGGCGCCGCGCACTCGGTGGTCTTCGGCGGCTTCTCCGCCGACGCGCTCGCGACCCGCATCAAGGACGCCGACGCGCGCGTGGTCATCACCTCCGACGGCGGCTACCGGCGCGGCAAGCCGTCCGCGCTGAAGCCCGCCGTCGACGAGGCGGTCGGCCGCGTGGACAACGTCGAGCACGTGCTCGTCGTACGCCGTACGGGCCAGGACGTCGCCTGGACCGAGGGCCGGGACGTGTGGTGGCACGAGCTGGTGGACCGGCAGTCCGCCGAGCACACGCCGGAGGCGTTCGACGCCGAGCACCCGCTGTTCATCCTGTACACCTCCGGTACGACCGGGAAGCCGAAGGGCATCCTGCACACCTCCGGCGGCTACCTCACCCAGGCCGCGTACACGCACTGGGCGGTCTTCGACCTCAAGCCGGAGACGGACGTCTACTGGTGCACCGCCGACGTCGGCTGGGTCACCGGCCACTCGTACATCGTCTACGGCCCGCTGGCCAACGGCGCGACGCAGGTGATGTACGAGGGCACCCCGGACACCCCGCACCAGGGCCGGTTCTGGGAGATCGTGCAGAAGTACAAGGTCTCGATCCTGTACACCGCCCCGACGGCGATCCGTACGTTCATGAAGTGGGGCGACGACATCCCCGCGAAGTTCGACCTGTCCAGCCTGCGCGTGCTGGGCTCGGTGGGTGAGCCGATCAACCCCGAGGCGTGGATCTGGTACCGCAAGAACATCGGCGCCGACACCACGCCGGTCGTGGACACCTGGTGGCAGACCGAGACCGGCGCGATGATGATCTCGCCGCTGCCCGGCGTCACCGCCGCCAAGCCCGGTTCCGCCCAGACCCCGCTGCCCGGCATCTCCGCCACAGTCGTCGACGACGAGGCGAACGAGGTGCCCGACGGCGGCGGCGGCTACCTGGTGCTCACCGAGCCGTGGCCGTCGATGCTGCGCACCATCTGGGGCGACGACCAGCGGTTCATCGACACCTACTGGTCGCGCTTCGAGGGCAAGTACTTCGCCGGTGACGGCGCGAAGAAGGACGACGACGGCGACATCTGGCTGCTGGGCCGCGTCGACGACGTCATGCTGGTCTCGGGGCACAACATCTCCACCACCGAGGTCGAGTCCGCGCTGGTCTCGCACCCGTCGGTGGCCGAGGCGGCCGTCGTCGGCGCCGCCGACGAGACGACCGGGCAGGCGATCGTCGCCTTCGTGATCCTGCGCGGTACGGCGTCCGAGAACGACAGCCTGGTCGACGAGCTGCGGGCCCACGTCGGCGCCACGCTCGGCCCGATCGCCAAGCCCCAGCGGATCCTTCCGGTGGCGGAGCTGCCCAAGACCCGCTCCGGCAAGATCATGCGCCGGCTCCTGCGGGACGTGGCCGAGAACCGGCAGCTCGGTGACGTCACCACGCTCACGGACTCCACGGTCATGGACCTCATCCAGGCGAAGCTGCCGCAGGCGCCCAGCGAGGACTGAACACGGGACTGAACGGCCGAGCACACGGGCACCCGGAGAGCAGCACGCCGGGTGCCCGTGCCGTGCCCGCCACCGTGCCGGTGAGCTTGCGGATGCCTCCGGTTCGCCGCTTAGGTAATCTAAATAAAGCGTCAGTGACGCTGCGATCCCCATCAGGATCACCAAGGTGCGCCGGGAAGTCTGGTCGGCATGCGTTCCGCCCTGCCCACCGACCGGAGGTCCCACCGTGACGCCCCGCCCCACCACCGCCCGCAAGGTCCTCGGCCGGCTGTCGCTGCCGGAGCGGACCTTCGTCGCGGACGCGCTGCGCACCGAGACCGTCGGCGGAGTACTGCTGCTCCTCGCCGCGATCGCCGCGCTGGTCTGGGCGAACGTCCCGGCTCTGCGGGACAGCTACCACAGCGTCAGTGACTTCCACTTCGGCCCGTCGGCGCTGGGGCTGCACCTGTCCGTGGCCCACTGGGCCGCCGACGGGCTGCTGGCGGTCTTCTTCTTCGTCGCCGGGATCGAGCTCAAGCGCGAGCTGGTCGCCGGCGATCTGCGCGACCCGAAAGCCGCCGCGCTGCCCGTCGTCGCGGCCCTGTGCGGCATGGCCGTGCCCGCGCTCGTCTATGTGATCAGCAACCTCACCGGCGGCGGCTCGCTCGGCGGCTGGGCGGTGCCGACCGCCACCGACATCGCGTTCGCGCTGGCCGTGCTCGCCGTCATCGGCACCGCCCTGCCGAGCGCGCTGCGGGCCTTCCTGCTCACCCTCGCCGTCGTCGACGACCTCTTCGCGATCCTGATCATCGCGATCTTCTTCACCGACCGGATCGACTTCGCCGCGCTCGGCGGCGCGGTCCTCGGTCTCGCCCTCTTCTGGCTGCTGCTGCGGCGGGGCGTGCGCGGCTGGTACGTGTACGTGCCGCTCGCGGTGGTGATCTGGGGGCTGATGTACAACAGCGGCGTCCACGCGACCATCGCCGGCGTCGCCATGGGCCTGATGCTGCGCTGCACCCGCCGTGACGGCGAGCGCCACTCCCCCGGCGAGCACATCGAGCACCGGGTGCGGCCGCTGTCGGCGGGGCTCGCGGTTCCGCTCTTCGCCCTGTTCAGCGCCGGGGTGTCACTCACCCCGCAGGCGCTCGGTGACGTCTTCACCAAGCCGGAGACGCTCGGCGTCGTGCTCGGCCTGGTCGTCGGCAAGACGATCGGCATCTTCGGCGGTACCTGGCTGACCGCCCGGTTCACCCGGGCCTCCCTCAGCGAGGACCTCGCCTGGGCGGACGTCTTCGCGGTGGCGTCGCTCGCCGGGATCGGTTTCACGGTCTCGCTGCTGATCGGGGAGCTGGCCTTCGAGAACGACGCGCTCCTCACGGACGAGGTGAAGGCCGCCGTACTGACCGGTTCGGTGATCGCGGCGATCGCCGCGACGGTGCTGCTGAAGATCCGCAACGCCAGGTACCGGCGGCTGGTCGAGGTGGAGGAGCGCGACGACGATCTCGACGGCATCCCGGACATCTACGAGGAGGACGACCCCGAGTACCACCTGCGCATGGCCGCCCTCTACGAGCGCAAGGCCGCGGAACACCGCCGGACCGCCGAGCAGAAGGCCGCCGAGCGGCACGCCGCCGGGCAGGAGGCCGATGAGGACGCGCCCGCCGGGGGCCGCCGTACCGCCGGCGGGGAGAGTGTCGCGCGGCGCGCGGTAGGCGAAGTGGCGGGCGGGGAAGGCGAGGAGGACGACCGTCCGGCATGATCTGACGGGACGGTACAAAAGACGGGGTCCGAGGCAGTCCGCGGACATGGCAGGCGGATACGGACCCGAACGCGAGAGAGGGAGACCGCGATGAGCGCACCCGACGGCAGCCCGGTCGGCGCCGAACGCAGCATCGGCCAGCTGTTCGCCTCCGCGACGACCGAGATGTCGGCGCTGGTGCACGACGAGATCGCGCTGGCGAAGGCGCAGCTCAAGCAGGACGTCAAGAAGGGCGCGGTGAGCGGCGGCGCGTTCAGCGTGGCCGGCGCGGTGCTGGTGTTCTCGCTGCCGATGCTGAACTTCGCCCTCGCCTACGGCATCCACGCCTGGACCGGCGGCCACAACGGCCAGGGCGGCTGGAACCTCGGCTGGTGCTTCCTGCTGTCCTTCGCCGCGAACGTCCTGATCGCGGGTCTGCTCGCGCTGATCGGTGTCGTCTTCGCGAAGAAGGCGAAGAAGAGCAAGGGCCCGCAGAAGGTCGCCGCGTCCATGAAGGAGACGGCGGGCGTGCTGCAGAACGCCAAGCCGCACCCGCGCCCCGAGGTGCTGGCGCTGGAGGAGCGCAAGCCCGAGGCCATCGAGGCTGTGGCACGCTCGTCCTCATGACGGACCCCGCCACCCCCTCGGCCCAGCCGCAGCCGGCCGCCTCGGACGTACGCATCGACATCCCCGGCGGCAGACGAGTGAAGCACCGGGACGTCGCCGCCAACGGCGCGCGTTTCCACATCGCGGAACTCGGCGACGGCCCGCTGGTCATGCTGGTGCACGGCTTTCCGCAGTTCTGGTGGACCTGGCGGCACCAGCTGACCGCGCTGGCCGACGCCGGGTACCGGGCCGTCGCGATGGACCTGCGAGGCGTCGGCGGCAGCGACCGCACCCCGCGTGGCTACGACCCGGCCAACCTCGCCCTCGACATCACCGGCGTGATCCGCTCCCTGGGCGAGCCGGACGCCGCGCTCGTGGGCCACGACCTGGGCGGGTACCTCGCCTGGACGGCGGCCGTGATGCGCCCGAAGCTGGTCCGCCGGCTCGTGGTCGCCTCCATGCCGCATCCGCGGCGCTGGCGCTCGGCCATGCTCGGCGACGCCCGGCAGTCCCGGGCCGGCTCGCACATCTGGGGCTTCCAGCGGCCGTGGATCCCCGAGCGGCAGCTCACCGCCGACGGCGGCGCCCTGGTCGGGCGGCTGATCCGGGACTGGTCCGGGCCGCGCCTGCCGGAGGACGACGCGGTGGAGACGTACCAGCGCGCGATGTGCATCCCCTCTACCGCGCACTGCTCGGTGGAGCCCTACCGCTGGCTCGTGCGCTCGCTGGGCCGCCCGGACGGCGTCCAGTTCTACCGGCGGATGAAGCGGCCCGTGCGCGTGCCGACGCTGCATCTGCACGGCTCGCTCGACCCGGTGATGCGCACCCGCAGCGCGGCCGGTTCCGGCGAGTACGTCGAAGCTCCGTACCGCTGGCGTCTGTTCGACGGACTCGGACACTTCCCGCATGAGGAGGATCCGGTCGCATTCTCCACCGAACTGGTCAACTGGCTGAAGGACCCCGAACCCGATCGGTGACGGAGTGATCGCGCCCGGTATCCGGTGCCGAACTCCTGTGCTTCGAACGGCCACTTGCCGCCCGCATAGGCCAATTGAGGCGCCCTGAGGCGGTTATCGACCTTGGGACAGGGCACACGTCCGGGTATGGGCTGGACGCACGACTACAGTGACGTAGCACGCAACCGCCGCTCGGGCGGCACCCTGAGCTCCCACCAAAGGGGCGGCAGCACCCCGCAGCTGACGGGGAACGACCCCCGGGTGGGGATTCCGCGCATCCTGCGCCGCCGCGCCCGCTGGGTGACCATGCGACTGCGTCACACGCGCGGCTGACCCGGCCCGGCCGGGCCACGGCGTCCCACCGCGCGCATGCCGCTCAGAGTGCGCAACTGTCACTGTCGACCTGCTGGTTCGCCTGACGCCCCTTGGCGATGTCGTCCTTGATCTCGTCCACGCTGAGGGCGTAACCGGTCTCGGCGTCGTCCAGCGACTTCGCGAAGACCACGCCGTAGACCCGGCCCTCGGGCGTGAGCAGCGGGCCTCCGGAGTTGCCCTGGCGGACGGTCGCGTACAGCGAGTAGACGTCACGGCTGACCGTGCCGCGGTGGTAGATGTCCGGACCGTTGGCCGTGATCCGCCCGCGCACCCGGGCGGCGCGCACGTCGTAGGAGCCGTTCTCCGGGAAGCCGGCGACGATCGCGCCGTTCCCGCTGGCGGCGTCCTGCGCGGAGAACCGCAGCGCGGGCGCGTCCAGGTCCGGCACATCGAGTACGGCGATGTCGCGCCGCCAGTCGTACAGGACGACCGTGGCGTCGTACTTGCGGCCCTCGCCGCCTATCTGCACGGTGGGTTCGTCGACGCCTCCCACCACGTGCGCGTTGGTCATCACGCGGCGCTCACCGAAGACGAAGCCGGTGCCCTCCAGGACCTTGCCGCAGCCCGGCGCGGTCCCCATCACCTTGACGATGGACTTCCGGGCGCGCACCGCGACGGGGCTCCTCGCGAGCGCCGGGTCGGGCGGCTGGACCTCCTTGATGGGCTCGTTGGAGAACGGGCTGAAGACCTGCGGGAAGCCGTTCTGCGCGAGGACCGAGGTGAAGTCCTTGAACCAGGTGTCGGCCTGCGCGGGCATCGCCTCCGACACGCCCAGCAGCACCTTGGAGCCCCGCACCTCCCGCCCCAGCGTGGGCAGCGTGGTCTGCGCGAGGGCCGAGCCGATCAGCCACGCCACCAGCAGCATCGCCACCACGTTGACCAGCGCGCCGCCGGTGGCGTCCAGGGCGCGGGCCGGGGACCAGGTGATGTAGCGGCGCAGCTTGTTGCCCAGGTGGGTGGTCAGGGCCTGCCCGATCGAGGCGCAGACGATCACCACGACGATCGCGACGACCGCCGCGGTGGTGCTGACCTCGGCGTGGTCGGTCACCGCGGCCCAGATGACCGGCAGCGTGTACACGGCGACGAGACCGCCGCCCAGGAAGCCGATCACCGACAGGATGCCGACGACGAAGCCCTGGCGGTAGCCGACGACCGCGAACCAGACGGCCGCGACCAGCAACAGGATGTCCAGCACGTTCACCGCTTCGCGCCTCGCCTCATCAATTCGCGCTCACCACAGGCCGGCCGGGGGTCCTGGGGTGCCCCGGGAAACACAGCCACGTCCAACACCCTGTCATGCGCGCCAGTCGAGCGGGACCTCGCGGTCGCGGTCCCAGGGGAGCTCCCAGCCGGAGTAGTGCAGCAGACGGTCGATCACCCCGGCCGTGAAGCCCCACACCAGCGCTGATTCGACCAGGAATGCCGGACCTCTGTGACCGCTGGGGTGGACGGTGGTGGCACGGTTCCCGGGATCCGTGAGATCCGCCACGGGCACCGTGAAGACCCGCGCGGTCTCCGCCGGGTCGACCACGCCGACCGGGCTCGGCTCGCGCCACCAGCCCAGCACCGGCGTCACCACGAACGAGCTGACCGGGATGTACAGCTTCGGCAGCACGCCGAAGAGCTGCACTCCGCGCGGGTCCAGGCCGGTCTCCTCCTCGGCCTCCCGCAGCGCGGCCCGCAGCGGGCCGTCCCCGGCGGGATCGCCGTCCTCGGGATCCAGGGCGCCGCCCGGGAAGGACGGCTGACCGGCATGCGACCTCAGCGACCCGGCGCGCTCCATCAGCAGCAGCTCGGGGCCCCGCTCGCCCTCGCCGAACAGGATCAGCACGGCCGACTGGCGCCCCGCGCCGTCCTCGGGCGGCAGGAAGCGGCTGAGCTGCACCGGCTTGACCGTCTCGGCCGCTCGCACCACCGGGTCCAGCCACTGCGGCAGCCCGTCCTTGCTCAGCGTCACCGGGCCGCCCTGTGTGTTGCTCGCACGCGTCATCGCCACCCCCGTCGTCCTGCCCAGTCCAACGTCCGGCGACACCGAGATCGTTCCGTCCGACACCGAGATCGTTCCGTCCGGCAGCGAGATCGTTGTGTCCGGGGCCGAGATCGTTGTGTCCGGGGCCGGGATCGTTCTGTCCGGCGCCGGGATCGTGCCGTCCGGCACGGAGATCGTTCCGTCCGGCGCCGGGACTCGTCCGTCATCCGGGGCCTCAGCTCCCGGCCCCCAGCGGCGGGGCCGGCTTGCCTCCCGCGTCGAGATAGGCCTGCGGCGGGTTGAGCCGCTGGCCGGGGAAGCCGCCCTTCTCGTACTTCAGCAGCTTCTTCGCCTTCTCCTCGTCGGTCTCCCCCTCGCCGTACGCCGGGCACAGCGGCGCGATGGGGCAGGCACCGCAGGCGGGCTTGCGGGCGTGGCAGATGCGGCGGCCGTGCCAGATCACGTGGTGCGACAGGTCCGTCCACTCGCTCTTGGGGAAGAGCGCGCCGATCGCGGCCTCGATCTTGTCCGGGTCGGTCTCCTCCGTCCACTTCCAGCGGCGCACGAGCCGCTGGAAGTGCGTGTCCACGGTGATGCCGGGCCGGCCGAACGCGTTCCCGAGGACGACGAACGCGGTCTTGCGGCCGACGCCGGGCAGCTTGACGAGATCCTCGAGCCTGCCGGGCACCTCGCCGCCGAAGTCCTCCGCGAGCGCCTTCGACAGCCCTATCACCGACCTGGTCTTGGCCCGGAAGAAGCCGCAGGGGCGCAGGATCTCCTCGACCTCCTCGGGGTTGGCCGCGGCGAGGTCCTCGGGGGTGGGGTACTTGGCGAACAGGGTCGGGGTCGTCTGATTGACCCTCAGGTCGGTGGTCTGGGCGGACAGCACGGTCGCGACCAGCAGCTGGAAGGGGTTGGTGAAGTCCAGTTCGGGGTGGGCGTAGGGGTAGACGTCCGCGAGCTCGCGGTTGATGCGGCGAGCGCGGCGGACGAGCGCGGTACGGGACTCGCCCGACGGCGTCGTCTCCGTGATCGTCTGCGCCGGCGGGACGCCCTTGACGGCTGCGGTGGCCTTCTTGGGGGCGACGATCGCCTTCTTCAGGGCGGGAGCCTTCTTGACGGCGGAAGCCTTCTTCGCGGCGGCCTTCTTGACGCCGGGCTTCTTCGCGGCAGGAGCCTTCTTCGCCGCCGACGCCTTCTTCGCGGGGCCCGCCTTCTCGGCGGCAGCCGCCTTCTTCGCGGACACCGCCGTCTTGGCGGATGCCGTCTTCTTGGCGGATGCCGTCTTCTTCGCAGGCGTCTTCTTCGCCGTCGACGCCTCCGCGGTCGGCCCCTTCGCCGTCGGCCCCTTCGCCGCCGTCGACCCCTTCGCCGCCGTCGGAGTCTTCGCCGCCTTCTCTCCCGCTGCCGTCTTCCTCACGCCCTTCCCGTCACTCTTCTCCCGCACCGCCCCAGATGTAGCGTTTGTCGCATTTACAGCATCGCCCGAGACGTGTTCGCCCACAGCGGAATCGCGACGTACAACCACCCGCCCAGCCCCCTTGGCCCGTGCTCTCACCGGCGATTTGGACACTCGGCCAGCCTAGAGCCCGGCACCGACATCCGCCCCGGACCGCGAAGATCGGCGTCCAATTGGCCCCCTGCCGCGTACCCCGGGACAGGTGTACGGCATCCTTGTGACAGATCACACTGTTTGGACCGTCCGGCAAAATGGGCACCACGGACCCCTGGTACACCGGGGGAACAAGATCCCCTGAGCAGGTCGAATAGGAGAGAACTCGTGGACGACGTTCTGCGGCGCAACCCGCTCTTCGCGGCGCTCGACGACGAGCAGGCCGCGGAGCTCCGCGCCTCCATGACGGAGGTGACCCTCGCACGCGGCGACTCCCTGTTCCACGAGGGTGACCCCGGAGACCGGCTGTATGTCGTCACCGAGGGCAAGGTGAAGCTGCACCGCACGTCCCCCGACGGGCGCGAGAACATGCTCGCGGTGGTCGGCCCCGGCGAGCTGATCGGTGAGCTGTCCCTGTTCGACCCGGGCCCCCGTACGGCCACGGCGACCGCGCTGACCGAGGTCAAGCTGCTGGGCCTGGGCCACGGGGACCTTCAGCCCTGGCTGAACG
Organism: Streptomyces sp. NPDC028635; assembly: GCF_040637635.1. Taxonomy (NCBI): domain Bacteria; kingdom Bacillati; phylum Actinomycetota; class Actinomycetes; order Kitasatosporales; family Streptomycetaceae; genus Streptomyces; species Streptomyces sp. NPDC028635. Next base: position 30,576 of record NZ_JBEZWX010000025.1, read on the forward strand.
CCCGCCCCGAGGTGGCCTCCGCGCTGCTGCGCGCCGTCGCCCGCCGCCTGCGCAAGACCAACGACGCCATGTCGGACCTGGTCTTCTCCGACGTGCCCGGCCGTGTCGCGCGTGCCCTGCTGGACCTGTCCCGCCGCTTCGGCGTGCAGTCGGAGGAGGGCATCCACGTCGTCCACGACCTCACGCAGGAGGAGCTGGCCCAGCTCGTCGGCGCGTCCCGCGAGACGGTGAACAAGGCGCTCGCCGACTTCGCCCAGCGTGGGTGGCTGCGCCTGGAGGCGCGCGCGGTGATCCTGCTCGACGTGGAGCGTCTCGCGAAGCGTTCGCGCTGACGCCGGGCGCGGACCGGCGGAAAACCGGCTGCTCGCGCGCCTGCCGGCGGGCAGAGTGCGTCCATGGCCGACATCGCCGTGCGTCCCGGACTGGATGCCCAGGGCTTCCTCACGCGTGAGGGAGCCCTCACGCGCGTGCAGCCCCCCTTCCGCCCGGTCGTGGCCGCCGCCCGGGAACGGCTACCGGCGCTGTTCGGGGCACGGCTGCACAGCGCGTACGTCTACGGGTCGATCCCGCGCGGCACCGCACGCGTGGGCCGCAGCGACCTCGACCTGCTCCTGGCCCTGCGGGACGAGCCGACCGACGCCGACCGCGACGCCGTACGGGACCTCGGTGAGGTGCTCGACGAGCGGTTCCCGCAGATCGACGGCGTCGGCACGCTGCTGTTCGGCCGGGAGCGGCTGCTGAGCGCGGCCGAGCGCCACGACCTCGGCTGGTTCGTCGCCTGCCTGTGCACGCCGCTGTACGGCGACGACCTCGCGGCCCGCCTGCCGCGTTACCGGCCCGACTCACGGCTCGCCCGCGAGACCAACGGTGACCTCGCGGCCCTGCTGCCGGGCTGGCGGGAGCGCATCGCCTGCGCCGGCGAGGCCGAGCGCCTGCGGTGCGTGCGCTTCATGTCCCGCCACCTGGTCCGCACGGCGTTCACGCTGGTCATGCCGCGCTGGCAGGGATGGACGAGCGACCTGCACGCCATGGCCGAGGCGTTCGCGGGCTACTACCCCGAGCGCGCCGAGCAGCTGCGCACGGCCGCCCGGTACGGCTACGACCCCGTGGCCGATCCGGACGTCCTGCGGGCGTACGTCGACGACCTCGGCCCCTGGCTCGCGCGGGAGTACACGCGCGTGCACGGCACGAAGGGCACACGCGCGTAGGTCCTCACCGCCTGAGGAGCGGGCCGTCCTAGATCAGCCCGTGCTCGCTGAGGTAGTCCAGCTGGGCCCGCACCGACAGCTCCGCCGCCGGCCACAGCGAGCGGTCCACGTCGGCGTACACGTGGGCGACGACCTGCTCGGGCGTGCGGTAGCCGTCCTCGACGGCCGTCTCGACCTGGGCGAGGCGGTGGGCGCGGTGGGCGAGGTAGAACTCGACGGCGCCCTGGGCGTCCTCCAGGACGGGCCCGTGGCCGGGCAGGACCGTGTGCACGCCGTCGTCGACGGTCAGCGAGCGCAGCCGGCGCAGCGAGTCCAGGTAGTCGCCCAGGCGTCCGTCGGGGTGCGCGACCATCGTCGTACCGCGGCCGAGGATCGTGTCGCCGGTGAGGACCGCCCGGTCGGCCGGGAGGTGGAAGCACAGGGAGTCCGCGGTGTGGCCGGGCGTGGGGACGACGCGCAGCTCCAGTCCGCCGACGCTGATCACGTTCCCGGCGGCCAGCCCCTCGTCGCCGAGCCGCAGCGCCGGGTCGAGGGCCCGCACGCGCGTGCCGGTGATCTCGGCGAAGCGGGCGGCACCCTCGGCGTGGTCCGGGTGGCCGTGGGTGAGCAGGGTGAGGGCGATACGTTTGCCGGCCTGCTCGGCGGTGTCGACCACCGCCTTCAGGTGGCCCTCGTGCAGGGGGCCGGGGTCGATCACGACGGCCAGCTCGGAGTCCGGCTCGGAGACGATCCAGGTGTTGGTGCCGTCCAGGGTCATCGCGGAGGCGTTGGGCGCGAGGACGTTGACCGCGCGCGGTGTCGCCGGGCCGGTGCGGACCACGTCGCGCGGCTGGCCGGGAAGGGTGCTGGCGTCGGTCATGCTCAGGCTCCACCGGTCGGAAGCGTCGGGACGTGCTTGGTGAACTCGTCGTGGCCCGGCCAGGTCAGCACGACCTCGCCGTCCTCCAGCCGGGCCTCGGCCAGCACGGGCGTCAGGTCACGGCCGGGCGCGGCGGCCAGTGCCTCGGCGGCACTCGCGTACGGCGCGAGCTGACGCAGGGTCGCGATGGTGGGCGGCATCATCAGCAGCTCGCCCTTGTCGTACGAGGCCGCCGCGTCGGCCGGGCGGATCCACACCGTGCGGTCGGCCTCCGTGGAGGCGTTGCGGGTGCGCTGGCCCGCGGGCAGGGCGGCGACGAAGAAGAACGTGTCGTAGCGGCGGGGTTCGAACGCGGGGGTGATCCAGCGGGTCCAGGCACCCAGCAGGTCGGACCGCAGGACCAGGCCGCGGCGGTCGAGGAACTCGGCGAAGGACAGGTCGCGGGCGACCAGGGCGGCGCGGTCGGCCTCCCAGTCCTCGCCGGTGGTGTCGCCGACGACCGACTCGGGCGTGGGGCCGGCCAGCAGCACGCCGGCCTCCTCGTAGGTCTCGCGCACGGCGGCGCAGACGATCGCCTGGGCCGCCGACTCGTCGTCCACTCCGAGCCGCTCGGCCCACCACGCGCGCGTGGGGCCCGCCCAGCGGACCAGGGTGTCGTCGTCGCGCGGGTCGACGCCGCCGCCGGGATAGGCGTACGCGCCCCCGGCGAAGGCCATGGAGGCGCGTCTGCGCAGCATGTGGACGGCCGGCCCGCCGTCGGCGTCCCTCAGCAGCATGACGGTCGCCGCGCGCTTGGGCGCGACCGGAGTGAGGGTGCCGTCCGCGAGCGCGCGGATGCGGTCCGGCCAGTCTGGGGGAAACCACTGCCCATTCGCCATGGCCGGAGGCTATCCCGTGGTGAGCGAATGTTCGAGAGGTGATCCGGAGCGGTGGCTCAGGGGGCCAGCTCGACCTGGATCTCGACCTCGACCGGGGCGTCCAGCGGCAGCACCGCCACGCCGACCGCGCTGCGCGCGTGCACGCCCTTGTCGCCGAGGACCTCGCCGAGCAGCTCGCTCGCGCCGTTGACCACACCGGGCTGGCCGGTGAAGTCGGACGCCGAGGCGACGAAGCCGACGACCTTCACCACGCGCGCGATGCGGTCCAGGTCGCCCGCGACCGACTTCACGGCGGCCAGGGCGTTGAGGGCGCACGTACGGGCCAGGTCCTTGGCCTCCTCGGCGGTGACCTCGGCGCCGACCTTGCCGGTGACGGGCAGCTTGCCCTCGACCAGGGGCAGCTGACCCGCGGTGTACACGTACGGCCCGGACTGCACGGCCGGCTGGTAGGCGGCGAGCGGCGCCGCGACCTCCGGCAGCGTCAGCCCCAGCTCGGCGAGCCTCTCCTCGACGGCGCTCATGCCTGCTTCTCCCGCTTCAGGTAGGCCACCAGCTGCTCGGGGTTGTTCGGGCCGGGCACGACCTGCACGAGCTCCCAGCCGTCCTCGCCCCAGGTGTCCAGGATCTGCTTCGTGGCGTGGACGAGCAGCGGCACGGTGGCGTATTCCCACTTCTTGGTCATGGGGGGACTGTAGCCGCTGCACCGGGCGGCCCCTCCGACCTGCCCCCGGGACGCCTCCCGACCCCGGTTTTCCACAGGCCGGCCCGTCCTTCGCCACCCCGTTGTCCACAGCCTGCGGGTTGACGCGGACGCGGACTGGTTACGCTCGAAGACGTGAGCAGGCTCCAGGTCGTCAGCGGCAAGGGCGGGACCGGAAAGACGACGGTCGCCGCGGCCCTCGCGCTGGCCCTCGCGACGGAGGGGAAGCGGACGCTTCTCGTCGAGGTCGAGGGCCGGCAGGGCATCGCGCAGCTCTTCGAAACGGAGGCGTTGCCGTATGAGGAACGCAAGATCGCCGTAGCCCCCGGGGGCGGGGAGGTGTTCGCCCTCGCCATCGACCCCGAACTGGCGCTGCTGGACTACCTCCAGATGTTCTACAAGCTCGGCAGCGCCGGCCGCGCCCTGAAGAAGCTCGGCGCGATCGACTTCGCGACCACCATCGCGCCCGGCCTCAGGGACGTGCTCCTGACCGGCAAGGCGTGCGAGGCGGTGCGCCGCAAGGACCGGTCGGGCCGGTTCGTCTACGACTACGTCGTGATGGACGCGCCGCCCACCGGCCGCATCACCCGGTTCCTGAACGTCAACGACGAGGTCGCCGGGCTCGCGAAGATCGGCCCGATACACAATCAGGCGCAGGCCGTGATGCGGGTGCTGAAATCGGCGGAGACGGCCGTGCACCTGGTCACGCTGCTGGAGGAGATGCCGGTCCAGGAGACCGCGGACGGCATCGCCGAGCTGCGGTCGGCGCGGCTGCCGGTGGGCCGGATCATCGTGAACATGGTGCGGCCCGGGCTGCTGGACGGGGCCGAGCTGGACCTCGTACGGACCACGCCGCGCGCGGCCCTCGCGCAGTCGCTGTCCGCGGCCGGCCTCGGCGGGGCGCGCCGCGGCGGGCACGCCGAGCGGCTGGTGGACCCACTGCTGGAGCAGGCCGAGGAGTACGCCGAACGGCACGCGCTGGAGCAGGAGCAGCGGGCCGTGCTCGGTGAGCTGGGCCTGCCGCTGCACGAACTGCCGCTGCTCGCCGAGGGCATGGACCTGGCGGGCCTGTACGAACTCGCCACCGAACTGCGGAAGCAGGGGATCGCATGAGCCCGGACCCGGCCCACGCCCCGGCGGGGACCCGCGCCTCGGACGGGGCCCGCGCCTTTGAGGAGGCCCACGCCTCGGACGATGCCGCCGCCTCGGACGGGGCCCGCGCGGCGGAGGGAGCCCGCGGGCTCTCCCCCGCGCGCGTGCTCGACGTCGACCCGATCCTCGACGACCCGAAGACGCGCATCGTGGTGTGCTGCGGCTCCGGCGGTGTTGGGAAGACGACGACCGCTGCCGCGCTCGGCCTGCGCGCCGCCGAGCGCGGCCGCAAGGTGGTCGTGCTCACCATCGACCCGGCCAAGCGGCTCGCGCAGTCGATGGGCATCGACTCGCTCGACAACGTCCCGCGCCGGGTCAAGGGCATCGAGGAGGGCGCCGGCGGCGAGCTGCACGCGATGATGCTCGACATGAAGCGCACCTTCGACGAGATCGTCGAGGCGCACGCGGACGGCGAGCGGGCCGCCACGATCTTGAACAACCCCTTCTACCAGTCGCTCTCCGCGGGCTTCGCCGGCACGCAGGAGTACATGGCGATGGAGAAGCTGGGCCAGCTGCGGGCCCGGAACGAGTGGGACCTGATCGTGGTCGACACCCCGCCGTCCCGCTCGGCGCTGGACTTCCTGGACGCGCCCAAGCGGCTGGGCTCGTTCCTGGACGGCCGGCTGATCCGGCTGCTGACGGCGCCGGCGAAGCTGGGCGGCCGGGCCGGGATGAAGTTCCTCAACGTCGGTATGTCGATGATGACCGGCACGCTCGGCAAGCTGCTCGGCGGTCAGCTGCTCAAGGACGTCCAGACGTTCGTGGCGGCCATGGACACGACCTTCGGCGGGTTCCGCACGCGCGCGGACGCGACGTACAAGCTGCTGCAGGCGCCCGGGACGGCGTTCCTGGTGGTCGCGGCCCCGGAGCGGGACGCGTTGCGCGAGGCCGCGTACTTCGTGCAGCGGCTGGCGGCGGAGAAGATGCCGCTCGCCGGGCTGGTGCTCAACCGTGTCCACGGCAGCGGCGCCGCCCAGCTGTCCGCCGAGCGGGCGCTAGCCGCCGCGGAAAATCTTGAGGAAGTCCGCATTGTGGATCAGGGGGCCGGGAAAGCTGGACTTCGTAACTCTCCCGACACGTACGGAAGTTCAGCATCGACAAGCGCCGAAGTCCCCGAGAACTCCGAAAACCCCGAGAACTCCGACGGCACCGCGCACGCCGAGGCCACCGAGAACCCTGACGGCACCGAGGACGAGGCTCCCCCGCCCGCCGAGGACGGCACCCGGAACGTCGATCAGCTCACCGCGGGGCTGCTGCGGCTGCACGCGGAGCGGATGCAGCTGCTCTCCCGCGAGCAGCGCACACGCGACCGCTTCACCGCGCTGCACCCCGAGGTGGCGGTGACCGAAGTGGCCGCACTGCCCGGCGATGTGCACGACCTCGCGGGACTGCGGGACATCGGTACGAAGCTCGCGACCAACCGGCCGGAGCTGCCCTGACGCGACAACCGAGCCGAAGCCGCCCTACGCGACAACCGAGCCGAAGCCGCCCTACGCGACAACCAGCCGGAGCTGCCCTGACGCCACGACCAGCCGGAGCCGCTGGGACCGGCGATCAGCCCGAGCCGGCGTGACGCGGCGCGGCAACCGGCCGGAACCGCCGCAGCGCGACCAACGGCCGCACGCCGGCGTACCGGCGCGTCGTCAGCGCGGACGGCGAGAACATGCTCACCGCCGGCCGAGGACGCCGTGCCCTGTGCGCGGACCCGTCAGCTCACCGCCGCGTACACCTGCTCGTCGTCGAGCGGAAGGATGCCCGCGCCGCGCTCGTACTCCGTGCGCGCGGTCTCCAGCAGCCGACGCCAGGAGGTGACGGTCGGTCGTCGGCGCAGCAGAGCGCGGCGCTCCCGTTCCGTCATGCCTCCCCACACGCCGAACTCGACGCGGTTGTCGAGCGCGTCGGCCAGACATTCGGTGCGTACCGGGCATCCGGTGCACACCGCCTTGGCCCTGTTCTGCGCTGCTCCCTGAACGAACAGTTCATCCGGATCGGTAGTGCGGCAGGCCGCCTGCGCACTCCAGTCGGTTACCCAGCCCATACCGGCGCCGTCCTCTCCCGAATCGAGGCTCCCCCACGGCGGCAGCGGCATATTCACCGCCGCCAGTTGAGGACGTTACGGAAGGTGGGCACAGCGCAACACCCCCAGCGGGCCCAATCTTGAATGGCCCGAACGGACTATGGGGAAGCGGCAGATCACCCGGGCGAGTGAGCCGACGACAAACGCGACTCTCCCGGCGAAGCGGGACAGTTCCGGCTCGCCACAACGGACGCCGTGTGACACACAAGGCGGATTCGGACACGCCGTCACCGCAGAAAACATCTGCGAGCAGCAAGCCTCCGGAACGATTCGGGGTCGCCGGACGTATTGATACATGGCCCCACTGCTGTGACAGTTGAGAGCAGCTTAGGCCAAGGCATATACGCGTGTCCGGCGAATGAGAACGTAGGCTGCCCTCATGCCAAAGAAGCGCTCGGGCGGTGGTCTGTCGCCCACGCAGCAGGCCGCCAAGTTCCTCGGAGTCAGTGTGCTCGCGGGAGCGGTGCTGGCCGGTATCGCGCTGCCCGCGGTCGGCGTGCTGGGCCTGGCCGCCAAGGGATCGGTGGAGAGCTTCGACACGCTCCCGGTCAGCCTGAAGACCCCGCCGCTGAGCCAGCGCACCGCCATCCTCGACGCCGACGGCGGCCAGATCGCCACGGTCTACTCCCGTGACCGCACGGTGGTGGCCCTGAAGGACATCTCGCCGTACATGCAGAAGTCGATCGTCGCGATCGAGGACTCGCGCTTCTACCAGCACGGCGCGATCGACCTGAAGGGCGTGCTGCGCGCGCTGAACAAGAACGCGCAGAGCGGCGGCGTGGCCCAGGGCGCGTCCACGCTCACCCAGCAGTACGTGAAGAACGTCTTCGTGGAGGAGGCCGGCGACGACCCGACGAAGGTCGCCGAGGCCACCCAGCAGACCCTCGGCCGCAAGATCAAGGAACTGAAGTTCGCGATCCAGGTCGAGGAGGAGCTGGGCAAGAAGAAGATCCTCGAGAACTACCTGAACATCACGTTCTTCGGTGAGCAGGCCTACGGCGTCGAGGCGGCGTCCCAGCGGTACTTCTCCAAGTCCGCCAAGGACCTCAACCTCCAGGAGTCGGCCCTGCTGGCCGGCATCGTCCAGTCCCCGAGCCGCTACGACCCGGTGAACGACGAGGCGGAGGCCACCAAGCGGCGCAACATCGTGCTGCAGCGGATGGCCGAGGTCGGCGACGTCTCCCAGGCCGAGGCGGACCGCGCCAAGGCGGCCCCGCTCGGCCTGAAGGTCAGCAAGCCCAAGAACGGCTGCATCACGGCGGTCAAGGGCTCCGGCTTCTTCTGCGACTACGTCCGCGAGGTCTTCCTGACCGACCCGGCCTTCGGCAAGACGCGCACGGAGCGGGCGAAGGTCTGGAACCAGGGCGGCCTGACCATCCGCACCACCCTCGACCCGCAGGCCCAGGAGTCGCTGCAGGACTCGGTGCGCCGGCACGTGAACAAGAGCGACGACGTGGCGACCGCCGCGACCGTCGTCCAGCCCGGCACCGGCAAGATCCTCGCGATGGGCCAGTCGCGGCCGTACGGCTTCGGCAAGAACGAGACGCAGATCAACCTCTCGGTCAACCAGAGGATGGGCGGCGGGGCCGGCTACCAGTCCGGTTCGACGTTCAAGCCGATCGTGGCGGCCGCGGCGCTGGAGGGCGGCATGCCCGCGACGAAGTCGTACCCCTCGCCGTACTCGATGGAGTACCCGCACCCGGTGGCGGCCTGCGACGGCAGGAAGTGGGACGAGAAGGGCGCCAAGCTCACCAACGAGAACGAGTCGGAGTCCGGCCCGTACTCGATGAAGGAGGCGACGGCGAAGTCCGTCAACACCTACTTCGTCCAGATGATCAGCGAGATCGGCATCTGCCCGGTGACCGAGATGGCGCAGAAGATGGGCGTCCAGCGGGCCGACGGCAGGAAGATCGACCAGGCACCGTCGATCGCGCTGGGCACCCAGGAGGTGTCCCCGCTGACCATGGCGAACGCCTACGCGACCTTCGCCTCGCGCGGGATGTACTGCACGCCGGTCGCGATCGAGTCGATCACGCAGCGGGTCGGCGACCAGACGAAGTCCCTGCCCGTGCCGAAGTCCACCTGCTCGCGCGCGATGTCCGAGAAGACCGCCGACACGGTCAACACGCTGCTGCGCGGCGTCGTCGAGGACGGCACCGGCAAGCAGGCGGGCCTGGGCGGCAGCCGGCCGAGCGCCGGCAAGACCGGTACGACGGACGAGCGGTACGCGGCCTGGTTCGTGGGCTACACGCCGAACATGGCGGGCGCGGTGTGGGTCGGCGACCCGGCGCACAAGCGCAGGATGCAGCAGATCTCCATCGGCGGCGTCTGGCACGACAAGGTCTACGGCGGTGAGGTCCCGGGCCCCATCTGGAAGGACATGATGTCCGGGGCGCTGCAGGGCAGGCCCGCCCCCGACTTCACGCTGGTCAACATCCCGGGCGGCGACAAGCCCGCGGACAAGGGCGACGGCAACGGCCGTGACGACGGCAACAACGGCGGCGGCCAGGGCAACGGCGGCAACGACGGCCTCCCGTTCCCGCTGCCGTCCTTCACCCTCCCGGACGGCTTGTTCCAGGGCCAGGGCAACGGCGGCAACAACGGCCGCGGCCACGGGCACGGGTGACACCTGCCTCCCGCCGCAGGCGGTGATACGACGGCGGGGCGCCCCTTGCGCAAGGGGCGCCCCCCGGCGGAGATGGTTGTTGAGGCCGCGAGGGGGTTCTTAGACCC
>NZ_JBEZWX010000025.1:40192-108292 GCF_040637635.1 Streptomyces sp. NPDC028635
CATCGGGCCCAAACACGGCCCCGGCCCCGGGCCCGGGGTTCCCGCGCCCCCCCGCCCGCGGGGTTTTACGCCGGGGGGGCCCCCCCTTGCGCAAGGGGCGCCCCGCCGTCGTATCGGCTTGTTCAGCCCGCGAGGTGCTGCTTCAGCCCGCGAGGTGCTTCTTCACCGCGGCGGCGACGCGGCCGCCCTCGGCCTGGCCGGCCACCTTCGGGTTCACGATCTTCATGACGGCACCCATGGCCCGCGGGCCCTCGGCGCCGGCGGCCTTCGCCTCCGACACGGCCTGGGAGACGATCGCCTCCAACTCGTCGTCGGACAGCTGCTTGGGCAGGTAGGCGGCGAGGACCTCGCCCTCCGCCTTCTCCCGCTCGGCCTGCTCGGCGCGGCCGCCCTGGGCGAAGGCCTCGGCGGCCTCCCGGCGCTTCTTCGCCTCGCGGGTGATCACCTTCTGTACCTCGTCGTCGGAGAGCTCGCGCTTCTCCTTGCCCGCGACCTCCTCCTTGGTGATCGCGGCGAGCGTCAGCCGGAGCGTCGAGGAGCGGAGCTCGTCGCGCTCCTTGATCGCGGCGTTGAGGTCTTCCTGCAGCTTCGACTTGAGCGTGGTCATGGGGGCGATTGTCGCAGGTGCGGCGGGCGCGACGCCCGTCGATTAATCGTGGAGCTCGGTTTGTCCCCAGGGGTTGGTCGCCACGGGGGCGGGTTGTCGACGGGTGCTGGTTGTCCACAGGGGGTTGGTTGTCCACAGGGGGCTGGGTGTCCACAGGCCGGCGCGGCCGGGTGAGCGCATCTGACACGATGTCCGTATGCGCGCGCGATACAAGGTCCCCCTGGGAATCGCGGCGGCTGGCGCCGCCGGTCTGGTGTACGCGGCGGGCTTCGAGGCCCGCTCCTTCCGTCTGCGACGGGTGACGATCCCGGTCCTGCCGTCCGGGATGCGCCCCCTGCGCGTGCTGCAGGTCTCCGACATCCACATGGTCTCCGGCCAGCGCAAGAAACAGCGCTGGCTGCGCTCGCTGGCCGGTCTGCGCCCCGACTTCGTGATCAACACGGGCGACAACCTCTCCGACCCGGAGGGCGTGCCCGAGGTGCTGGACGCGCTCGGCCCGCTGATGGACTTCCCCGGGGCGTACGTCTTCGGGTCCAACGACTACTACGGCCCCCGCCTGCGCAACCCCGCCCGCTACCTGGTCGAGAAGGTCCAGGGCAAGCACGGCCTGAACGGCAACCCGCCCGCCGTCGGCGTGGTCCACAACCCCTGGGAGGACCTGCGGGACGCCTTCGACGCGGCCGGCTGGCTGAACCTGACCAACACACGCGGGATGCTGAAGATCGACGGGATCTCCGTGGAGATGACGGGTCTGGACGACCCGCACATCAAGCGGGACCGCTACACCCGGGTCGCCGGCGGCCCCTCCGGCGCGGCCGACTTCTCGATGGGCGTGGTCCACGCGCCCTACCTGCGGGTACTGGACTCCTTCGCGGCGGACGACTACCCGCTGGTCCTGGCCGGCCACACGCACGGCGGCCAGCTGTGCATCCCGTTCTACGGCGCCCTGGTCACCAACTGCGACCTGGACACGGACCGTGTGAAGGGCCTGTCCACGCACACGGCCGAAGGCCGTACCGCCTTCCTCCACGTCTCCGCGGGCTGCGGCACGAACCGCTACACCCCGGTCCGCTTCGCCTGCCCGCCGGAGGCGACGCTGCTGACGCTGGTGGGGAAGGACTGACGGCGCCGCCAGCAGGGTGAGGTGAGGTGGCCCGGACGGCCGGGAGAACGGAAGGCGCGTCGGGGGGCGCAGAACCCCCGACGCCCCGGAGGAGCGGACGGCCAGGGTGCCTCCGCACCCCGGACGTCCTGCCAGGGTGCCTCCGTCCCCCGGACGGCCCAGCCCGAAAGGCCCCTGTTGCCCCTTTCCGCCTAACTTGGGGAGCATGACCGCCCCGATACCCAGGGACATCCCGGACCTGCCCGCGATCCCGGGAACCCACCCCGCCGTACTGCCCTCACCGGTCCCCGCCGCGGCGGTGGTCCCCCCGATCCGCCGCCCGCTCACGGCGGTGTACCGCGTGCTGATCGCCCTGCTCGCCGCCGCGGGAGTGACGCTCTACGTCCTCCTGGGCAGCCCCGCACGGGTCCTGTCGTACTTCACGATCCAGAGCAGCATCCTGCTGGCCGTCGTCTGCCTCTTCTCGGCCCGCCGCGCCTGGACGGCCCGCCGCCCGCTCCCCTCGGCCATGACCGGCGCCGCGCTGCTCTACGTCGTGATCACGGCCCTCGTCTACCACCTGCTCCTGGCGAACACGGCGAGCCCGTTCTCCATGGCCGGCGCCGGCGCCCCGACCGGCTGGCAGGCGGTGGCCAACCAGCTCCTGCACACGGTCGTCCCGGCAGCCGCGGTGCTGGACTGGCTGCTGCTCACCACCCCCGGCCACCTGCACCTGCGCCAGGCGGCGACGTGGCTCGTGTACCCCCTGGCCTACCTGGCCTTCTCCCTGGTCCGCGCGGAGTTCCTGCTGCCCGGCACACCGGCCCGCTACCTCTACCCGTTCCTCGACGTGGAGCAGCACGGCTACAAGAGCGTGCTGGCGAACGCGCTGCTCCTGGGTCTGTCCTTCTACGCCCTGGCGATCGTCCTCGTGATCCTCGACCACGTCCGCCCCAACCCGCTGCGACGCCACCCGCGCCCGCGCTCCAGAACCGGATTTCGTCTCCAGCCGCCAGTGGGCTAAAGTAAACGTCGTCGCCGCGACAAGCAGCGACATCGGGGTGTAGCGCAGCTTGGCAGCGCGCTTCGTTCGGGACGAAGAGGTCGTGGGTTCAAATCCCGCCACCCCGACACTGGTCAGGACCCTCCTACGGATATCCGTAGGAGGGTCCTGATGCGTTTGCGGGACGCGGGGTCACGTCGTCGCTCCTGTCGCCACCCCCAGCAGGAAAAGTACGCAGGACGCCGTGGCCCAGGCCAGTGCGTGGCGGATGCAGCGGTACTTCGTCCAGGCGATCTGGGACAGGGCCGCCAGCTGGCTCAGGTCGCGGGCCGTGGGATCGGTCCGGCGGACCATCTGCTCCAGGTGCGCGACCGAAGCCGTCCTCGCGTCGCCGAAATAGTGGGCGCCGCGGGAGTCGGCGCCGGAGCCGGAGGGACGGCCGAGCCGGGGGGTCACGGCCAGGCCCAGCAGCACGAGGGCCGGGGCGCAGGCGGCGCACCCCGTCCAGAACAGGAGCTGAGGGACGGCCGGGTAGTGACGCGGCGCGATGGCCCCGCTGCCGATCGCGCCGAGCACCGCGGCCAGGGCCGCGCCCAGGAACCCGAGCATCACGGCGGCCTTGCTGTCGGCCTTGACGAGCTCCTCACGGACTTCGGCCAGGAGGATCCTCGTCAGCTGGGCGCCGCCGTCGGCCGGGAGGTTGGTGCTGGGGCCCGTGTCGTCCCCGGGCGTGGTCATGGCATGGTCTCCTTCACGTTGCCGGCAGGCGGCCGCCCCGGTGTGCGAGGCGGCCGCGGTGCCGTGGCCGGACGGGCGGAGCGTCAGATCGACGAGCGGCGGATCTCGTCCTCCAGTGCGTTGATCGCCTGCCGCACCCGTATGTTCATGGCTGCCGTGTGTTCCCGGAACGCCGCCTCCTGCTCGGCGCGATGGCGGCGCACCTCCTGCTCGATGCCGTCCTGGGCCATCTCCAGATCCGCCAGGGCCCGGCGCTCGGCGAGCCTGACCTCCTCGGCGTGGATCTTCACCGCGCTGTTGCTCTCGTTGCTGAGCATCCGGTCATAGGTGGTCTCGCCACTCTGGAACTTCACCAGCACGGGAAGCACATCGAGGAACACGAACAGCAGGCGCACCAGCCAGACCCGAGCGGCCAGCGAAGCGTTCCCGCTCGCCAGTTCGTCGAGCGCCCGGACCCGCTCCAGGGCGCCGATCTCCTTCTGCTTCGCTCGCTCCTCGGTCAGCCGCTGTTCGATGGCCTCGGCCCGCGCCTTGCGGAAATCGCCCCGCGACGCGGTCAGCGCACCCTCCATCGCGGCGATGCGGCTGTTCATGCCGGCGAGACGCCGCTCGTTCTCCTGGGTGTGGTGCGTGTTCCGGTAGTCCTGTGCCTTGGCACGCAGACGCAGGCACTCCGAGGTCCGCTGAAGGCGTCCCGTGGACACGACGTAGATGAGCCGGCGGCATTCGTCCCGTACCTCGGAGTCGATCGCCTCCAGCGCGCCGCTCTCCGCGTCCACGCGCTTCTGCAGGGCGGCCGCGTCCGAGCGCAGGGTGCTCAGTTCCTCCGCCTGCTCCCCCGGCGCCGCGCCGAAGGACAGGATGTACGTCGTGTCGCAGCCCTCGGGGGTGACGGTCTGCGTCGCCGCCGGTACCGGGTTGCAGCGGACCAGGTGGGAGCGCAACTGGTCGATGTCGGCGGAGCGTTCGTCCAGGACGTGCTTCTCGATCGCCGTCTGGAAGATGCGCAGCACCAGCGGTTCGGCGATCACGACACCGACGAACAGGGCTATCAGCAGCCGCATCACCAGCGGCCCGACCCGGCGCCGCGCGTTCGGCTGCGGCGTGACCAGCCAGCGGTCGAGATTGAGCACGAACAGCATCCAGATGGCCGCGGGTACCAGCGCGAGGAGCGAGGGCCTGCCGAGCGCCTCACTCGCGAAGTTCCACATGGAGAACGCCGCGATGACGGAGGTGCCGAACACCACCCCGCCGAGCGCCGTGTACTTGCTCCGTTCGAAGCGGACCCTGGCCAGCAGTTCCTCGTCCACGCCGGTCAGGGAGCGCAGCCGTCGCGCCACGTCGGTGCCGGTCGGGCGGCGGAGGCCGCCCGGGGCCCGGGTTCCGTCACCGGACGGGCGCGGCAGCGGACCGCCACCCGCCGGACGGGGGCTGCCGACGACCGTGCGGGGGCCTGGACCCGGCGCGGAGGGGCCTCCAGCCGGCGCACCGGCGCCCTCTCCCTTGGTGCGGGCTGCGGCCCGTCCGTTCACGACGCGGGTCGCCTTGCCGTCACCCGCTGTCCGGCCTCTCCCTCGGCGGGGAGCCGACCCGTGGTTCGTCAGGTAGTCAGTCAACGAGATCGTCCTCGTCCTTGACGAAGCCGCCCTGCGGGTCCCGGGAGACGCTGCCGCCGCCCGCCGCACGATCGGGACGGGACGGTCCCGACTCGACCATGCGGACGGTGTCGGCGACGGCCCCGACACCGGGTGAGCCCAGTCCTCCGGTCTCCCGCAGAACCTGGTCCAGCACCTGGTGGTAGTCGACGTACTCGCTGCCGCTCATCTGCCGCAGCAGCGTCAGCAGCAGCTCGCGGCGCAGCTGCACCTCGGCCGTCTCCTGCGCCTGCGCGTGGGTCCGCTCCGCCACCTCGCTCTTGTACCGGCGGGCCGAATCCTCCTCGGCGAGGCGGTGGATGCGCGCCGCGACCTCGGTGACGTCGATCTCCTTGCGGGCGATGCCGAAGGCGTCCACATGGTCCGAGCCCTGCGCCAGCAGCTCCGCGATCCGCTGGGCGTCCTCCGTCTCGAAGTCACGCTGTCCGCGCCGCAGTTCCCAGGACCGCCGCTCGTCACGCAGCTTCTGCTCCCAGTTGCGCAGGTCGTCCGAGGCGGTGTGCACCTCGGCGCTGACGAACTCCACACTCATGCCGGCCACCCGCGGCGGCACGATCGCGCTGTAGGCGGTCATACGGCGGCCCACCTCGGCGCGCACCGCGTTGATCTCCTCGACACGGTGTCCGGCGCTCACTCTGGGCAGCTCGCCGTCGCCCATCAGATAGGCGCGCAGCGGAACGGTGACGTCGATGATGCCCTGCCGGGCGACAACGGCCGGGTCGATGACCTGGCAGGTGAACGAGGTGCGCATGGTGAAGGTGTCCGCCTCGCTCACCGACGGCAGCGGGCGGTCCACGTCGACCAGGCGGGCCCGGGTGTCGACCAGGCTGACCGAGGACGCCTCGAGCACGTCGGGGTGGGACGGGTCGAACACCATGCCCTCGGGGAACAAGCGGTAGTTCCCCCCGGTGCGGAAGACGTAGGCGGCGCCGGGCGGCAGCGGCGGCAGGTCCTCGCGACGGCGACGGCGGGACCACCAGGTGCCCTGCACCGTGGCCAGGATGTGCTCGGCTATGACGGGATAGTTCACTTGGCTCGGCCTCCTTGGGCGGAAGGGGAGGATGCGGTGGGGATGACGGGCGTGGCGGAGCGCCTGGGGCCCGCCGCCCGGCCGCGCAGTGTGCCGAGGAGCACCTGCGCCAGCTCGCGGGTGCCGGGGACGGCGTAGTCGGGGTGTCTGAGGGCGATGGGCAGGTGCCGGCAGAGCGCTTCCCACTGGCGTGGGGTCATGGCCTCACGCATGGCGTCGCCGAGCTCACGCACGGCGTCCGTGACGGACGGGTCCTCACGCAGGTGCACCAGGGTCCGGCACAGCGCGGCGACGGCCCTGCTGCGGCTGCTGCTGTGCAGGACGTCCGTCCAGAGCGCCGCGAGATGGCGGGCGCTGTCCGGGACCGTGCGCAGCAGTGCCGCGGCGACGGGTTCGGGAGCGTCCAGCCGGGCGGCTTCCAGAAGCTGGGCGGTGGTCCGCAGGGCGATCGACCGCTCCTGGGAGCCCGGCGCCGCCTTGCTCAGGACGGTCCGCACGTACCGGAGCGTGAGCAGGGCCCGCTCGGGGTCCTGCTCGGCGCTCTGCAACAACAGGACCAGGGAACGGCGCGCCGCGACGGCGATGCGCTCGCCTCGGTGGGTCAGGAACCACAGCCAGTTGAGCGCCTCCATGCGGTACAGCGAACCCAGGTTGCCCGTCAGCGCCATGGCCGCCGTCACCGCCCGGCCGGGACCGTTGTTGTCCGTCCAGTTCAGGACGATGTTCAGGGCCTGTGGGGCGAGGTGCTCGGACGTGGACATGAACTGGAGCGTGATCGCGGCGGTCACCCGCTGGCTGGTGATGCCGTCGGACCACACCTTCAGCAGGTTCTCGTCGACCTCGACGAGTGCGTGCCGGGCCAGCAGTGCGACGCCCCGGGCCACCTCGGTCCGCGTCTCCAGGTCCCCGAGCAGCGCCAGCTCGCTCAGCCACCGGCGCATCGGGTACCAGAGCGCGTACCCGTACAGCTCGTGCAGTTCGGCGATGACCAGTTCACGGATGCGGGGTGAGGTGAAGACCAGGCGCCGCTCGCTGCGGCCGGCGTCCTTGCCGGGGCCGGGACGGTGCTCGGTCGTCACGAGCCCGACCGCGCGCTCCCGCCACCGGGCGCGGGACTGGTGGTGCGCCGTGCCGCTCAGCAGGGTCGTGGTCGAGCCGTCGGACTCCGCGACCGGTTGCTCACCGCTCAGTTCGAAGGTGCGCACATGGGCGGCGAGCGCGGCGCACTCCCTTTCCAGCACCCTCTCGGGTATGCCCTCCAGGAAGGCCAGGGCCGCGAGGGCCAGCAGGTCGTCCGCGGCCGGCTGCTGACCGAACCACTCGCGGACCCGCTCCCGGTAGCGGTCCCGCAGGGTGTCCAGCGCCCGCTCCGCGCCTTCCTCGGACAGGGTCACGGCCGCGGCGACGACATCGGCGGGCCGCCGCTGCTCGCCGATCCGCCGCAGGAGTTCCTGCTCGGCATCCGGTTCGACGCGCACCCGCGGCAGCTTGTTCCGGCAGTGCTCGAACAGTTCCACGGGATCGGGGGCCTGCCAGGGCACGCAGTGGTCCCGCAGGGCCAGCCGCCGGTGGGTCGTCTCGCCCGCGGTGATCACCAGGTACGAGCCCTGCCGGAGCAGCTTCTCGCTCAACCGCCCGATCCCGTACGCCTGCACCGCCTCGACATGCAGCTCGCCGACGTAGTCGAGGATGACGTATCCCTGGCCCGCCTTGAGGTCCCGTGAACGGGCCAGGTCGGCGAGGGCGTTGGCCGGCGACAGGCTGCGCAGCCTGGCTCCCCGGCCCAGGACCGCCCTGAGCAGAGCGAGGGACCCGGCACCGCGGCCGCAGCCCTCCGGGCCGGTCAGCACGACGAGGCCGTGGTCGAGCAGCTTGCGGCGCGCTTCGTCGAAGCAGGGCCGGGGAGGCAGGTGGAAGCGCAGGGCCCGGTCGGTCCTGCCGGGGTCGATGGTGCCGGGGGAGAGCCCGACGGACGATGCGGCACCGAACCCGAAGGCGGCCGAGGAGGCGTCGACGACACCGTAGAAGTTGTTGTTGACGAGCTGGTGGACCTGGCTCAGATCGTCATAGCCCCGCTCGTCCTCCTCCCGTTCGTCCGGTGCCTTCCGGCGCTCGTGGCCCGCGTCGCGGACGGGGGCCGGACCGGGGTCCGTCTCCCCGGCCGGCGCGTGATCCAGGTCGTCCGGCGTCGCTGAGGCTTCGTCCGGCGCAGGGGGCGCGGGATCGGTGCCGCCCGGGGGGTTCTCCGCGTCGGGCGGCCCGCCGTCGGGGACGGAGGCGTCAGGCACCGGGGCTCCCGAAGCCGAAGACGGCGCCCCGGGCGTCCACCGGCCCGGACATGTTGTTCACGTTGATGTTGCCGGCCCGGTACTCGTTGCTGATGCCCGCCGAACCGCCCGCGACGGCCGGCGTGGACCGGTCCGCAGCGGGCTCCCCCGACACCGGGACCGACGCCGGGTCCGACGCCGGGACCGCGGACTCGCCCGACACCGGGACCGCGGGCTCCGACGCCAAGACCGACGCCGGGGCCGCGGACTCCCCCGGCTCCGCGCTCCCGGGCTCGTGCGCGACGGTGACCGGTGCGCCGGGTATGTGCAGCCAGGCCGCGGCGCGGTATTCCTTCACCTGCACGGCCACGCGCGTGAAGTCCTCGGTGCGCAACGTCGTGTGCCCGCCGACTACTTGGGACGCGAACACCTCGTCGGACAGCAGCACCACCAGGTCGGCGCCGGGGTGCGCGGACAGGGCGTCGTAGAGCGCGGGGGCGTTCAGGAGGCGCGCCGTGGCCACCACGGCCGCGCCGGCGAAGCCGTTGTCGGCCAGCTCCACGAGTCCCTGGTGCACCACGACCCGCAGCCGGGTCTGCGCTTCCCGGACGCGCTGGGCGTTGTGCTCCCGCAGTACGGCCGCGAGATGGCGGACGTAGTCATCGACCAGGCGGGCCTCGGTGCCGTCCACGGGACGCACGGCGAGCTGCTCGTCACCTTTGCGCTGGATCTGCCACCGGGTGCGGTCGAACCCGGCGCCCCTGGCGGCGCGGTCGAGAAGGCGCGGCAGCTCGTGCTGGATCTCGGACTGCCTGCGGTCGTTGTTGCTGCCGTAGGCCTGTGCGTCCACGGCGATGCATATGCACGGATAGAACCCGAGCCACTCAACCACCCGATCATTCCTCTCTGGCAGGCGGCCACAGGCGGAACACCGCCTGTGAAGTGCGTGCACGAGAGGCTAGGAGAGGTGCTGAGAACTGATCCCGTATCAATACGGGTTGTCGGCCACGACTTTGGCGAATTCCAGCAGTTTCGGAACATCACAGACGGTTATGCTGCGGTAACTGCGCTCCACCAGTCCCTTGGCGGTCAGTGCGGCCAGGCTCTTCTCGGCCGTGTTGAGCGCCAGACCGGCCAGTGAGGCGAGTTCTCCCTGGGTGAGCGTCACACCGAGATCGCACCGCTTGCCGTCGCCGTCGGGTACGGGCTGGGCGTACGCCTGGCTCAGCTCGGCCAGCACTCGGGCCAGCCGGGTCAGCGAGTCGTAGGCCCGGAAGTCGATCCGGCGCCGGTTCGCCCAGCGCAGCCGGGCGCACAGCATGTGGAGGATGGCCCGCATCGCGTCCGGATGGCGGCTGAGGAAGGCCTCCAGCGCCCCGACCTGGATGACCCGCGCGGCGACGTCACCGCACGCGATCACCGTGCCGGACCTGGGCCGCTCCTCGAACGCCGCCATCTCGCCGACCAGGTCGCCCCCTATGCGCACCGAGAGCAGCATGTCGTAACCGCTCTCCGTGCTGGCCACGACCTTGACCACGCCGCTCGTGAGCAGCAGGACGTGCCTGCTGTCGTCGCCCTGCTGCAGCAGCGCGCGATGCGGCGGGTAGGTGATGGGAGTGCCCTGGCGCAGGAGTTCGAGGCGCGTCGCGTCGCGCAGCCGGCCGAGAAAGGTGGACGGCGGCCATGAGTGATCCACGAACACCCCCGGCGGTCTCGGTGCGGCCCAGCACGCTGCTCACTGCCCGACCATGCTGCCGCGCCACCCCGCCTCGGCACACAAACTGCACCACATGTGGCCGGATCGGTCTCTTCACAGCCGAAATTGATCGAATGAATATTCGTCACGGGCGGGAAGGTTCGGGTGGGTGCCGGTACCGTCCCGGGTCACCCCCGGCGGATGCTCACCGTTCGACCGCTTCGCCGGCGGGGACGGCGGTGTCCGCGTCCGTCTTCATCGCCCTGGCCTCGCTCTTGAGGATGCGCAGGGACTTGCCCAGGCCACGGGCGGCTTCGGGCAGTTTCTTGGAGCCGAACAGCACGATGATGACGATCGCCACGATCAGCAGGTGCCAGGGCTCCAGGCCGTTGCGGAGCATGCGGTCCTCTTTCCTCTCGGTCGATTTCTTCTCGGTCGGGCAGCCACTTGTTCACTTGCTTTATTGCGCAAGTGTATAGCGTACGGGGTCGGGGTGACGGTTCACGCGTCCGAGTCGGGCTTCGTCCGGGCCGCCGCGTACGCCTCGGCCGGAGTCATCGGCACGCCGTTCAGCTCCACCGTCTTGTAAGGGCTGACCTTGGCGCACGTCTTGGCCTGGTCGGCCGTCTGGGCGTGGGCGTCGGCCGTGGCCGCCTTGGTGTCGGCGGGGGCCGGTGCGGAGGCGGTGCCCGGGTAGCTCGTGCCGGACGGCCAGTCGGCCCCGATCACCAGGGTCAGGGCCGCGCCGGCGCCTTCCTTCAGATGCGAGGCGGGCAGGTTCAGCGCCTTCGCCACCGTCTCGGCCTGCGCCTTCTGCCCGGCGCCGTAGGTCAGGGTCGTCGACGCGGTGCGGCTCGGGGCGTTCGCCGTGCCCGCGCTGCGGCTGAAGCCCTGCTCCGTCAGCGCCGCCGCGACCGCGGACGCCCGGCCGGTGATCGCCGTGCCGTTCTCCACCGTCACCGCGATCCGCGAGGCCGGGACGGGCGGCGTGGACTCCTCGGGGGTGGCGTCACCGGCGGGCGAGGCCGCCGTCGAGGGCTTGGCGCCCGGCGTCGCCGACAGCGACTGGTCGTTCGCCATGGTCGCGAAGAGGGTCCTCGCGCCCGGGCCCACCACGACACGGTCGCGGTCACGGGGGTCGGGGGCCGTCTGCATCGTCGTGAACGTCATGGCCTTGGTGGGGACCTTGTCCACGTCCGTCGCCAGGGCGACCAGCTTGCGCACGCTGCCGAGACCGTCGTCCACGGTCAGCGCCTTGGTCGCGGCGTCGGCGAGGTCGTAGACCGCGGTGGGGTCGGTGAGTGTGCCGGCGCTCTTGAACTTGCGGAGCATCGCGCTGAGGAAGATGTGCTGGGAGACGGTACGTCCCAGGTCGCTGCCGTCGCCGAAGCCGTGCCGCGAGCGGACGAACTGAAGGGCCGCCACGCCCTTGAGCGTGTGGGTGCCCCGCGACAGCTTCAGGTGCGAGTACGTGTCGTAGACGTTGTCACTGACACAGACCGAGACGCCGCCGACCGCGTCGGACATCTTCACCACGCCGGAGAAGTCCAGCTTCACGAAGTGGTCGATGGGGATGCCGGTGAGCTGGTGGACGGTGGCCACCTGGCAGGCCGGGCCGTACTCCAGGGCGCTGTTGATCTGGCCGTAGTAGCCGGGGGTCGAGCGGCCCGTGTCGGTGTTCTTGCAGGCCGGGACCTGGGTCATCGTGTCGCGCGGGATGCTCATCACGGTCGCGTTGGAGCGGTCGGCGGATATGTGCACCACCATCTCCACGTCCGCGTTGCTGCCGGTCTGCACCCCTGTCTTCGCGCAGCCGCCGCCGAGCTTGCAGTCCTCTTCGCTGGTGCGGCCGTCCGAGCCCATGACCAGGATGTTGATCGGGGTGCGGCCGAAGGCGTCCGCCGTCTCCGTGCCGCCCTTGCCGTCCAGCGAGACGCTGTTGATGTTGCCGTTCAGGTGCTCGTAGAACCACCAGCCGACGCCGGCCGTGACGAGGACGAGGAACGACAGGAAGATGCCGGCGGCCCTCAGCAGCCGCCTGCCCCGGCTCAGCTGCCGGGGCCGTCGCCGTGCGCCGGCGTCCGGGCGGGAGCGTCCGCGGGGGCCGGCGCCGTCAGCCCGGCGGTCCCGCTGACGGGGCGCCGGCCGGTCCGCCGTACGCCGCCCGCCGGGCTGGCCGGTCGCACGGCCACCGTCCGGACCGGTCGGGCGATTGCCGTCCGGACGGGCCGTGCGGCCACCGTCCGGGCCCGCCGTGCGGCCGCCGTCCGCCCCGGGTCCGCGCCCGCCGGGCACCCGGGTGCCGCGGTGGCGCGTGGTCCGGCCGCCCGGGCCGTTCCACGGCTCGCTCATCTGCCACTCCCCCTGAACGGTCGGGCGTGTTGCTTGCGTGATTGCGCAATCTAACAAACATGGAGCAGTGGCAGTACGGCACCTGCTCGGTACCACCAACCCTTTACAGGGGAGGCACGTGCGCGGCGCACGGTTCCACGGGGTCGGTCACATCACAGTGCTCCCGCGTGCGGCAGCGCCGTTCGTAGCGGGCTCTCGCCGCCAGCAGGAACACCGCGTACACGGCCAGGACGGCGGCGAGGAGGGCGTAGTACACGGCCGGGAGGGCGGTCAGGCCCAGGGCCGGGCCGAGCGGGGACGGCGGGAGGGCCAGGCCCACCGCGACCAGGGCGAGCGCCGCCCAGGCCACGGGCCCCGGACGGCGCCCGGACCCGCCCGGGCCGCCGCGCGCTCCGGCCGCCCGGCGGCCGGCCCGGAGCAGCAGCATGACCAGGGCCTGGGTGAGGAGGTTCTCCGTGAACCAGCCCGAGTGGAACACGGCCTGATCGTCCCCGGTGCCCGGGCCGTCCAGGGTGAGCGCGAGGACCGCGAAGGTGGCGAGGTCGGCGACCGCGTTGAGCGCGCCGAAGACGGTGAGGAAGCGCAGCATGTCACGCGGCCGCAGCAGCGTCGGCCGGCGCAGCACCGCGGGGTGCGGGCGGTCGTGGGCGAAGGCGAGCTGGGCGGCGTCGAAGAACAGGTTCTGCACGAGGACCTGGGCCGGGAGCATCGGCAGGAAGGGCAGCAGCAGCCCCGCCGAGAGCATCGCGATCACGTTGCCGAGGTTGGAGGAGAGGGTGACCCGCAGATACGTCGCGATGTTGCCGCCGGCCCGCCGGCCCGCGGCGATGGCGTGGGCGATCGCGGTGAGGTCCTTCTCGGCGAGGACGACGTCGGCGCCCTCGCGGGCCACGTCGGCCGCGTCACGCGGGGCGATACCGACGTCGGCGGTGCGCAGCGCGGGCAGGTCGTTGACGCCGTCGCCGAGGAAGCCGACGGTGTGCCCGGCGGCACGCAGGGCGCCGGTGATCCGCGCCTTGTGGTCCGGTGTGCAGCGCGCGAAGACGGTCGTACGGCCGGCCAGGTCGGCGAGGGCCGCGTCGCCGAGGGAGTCCACGCGGTCGCCGACGACGACGGCGTCGTCGGTGAGGTGCAGCCCGAGGTCGCGGCAGGCGCGGGCGGCCGTGGCCGGGTGGTCGCCGGTGAGGATCTTGACCGTGACGCCGCCGGCGGCCAGGCCCCGCAGCGCGTCGGCGGCGCTCGGGGTGAGCGCGTCGCGCAGGGTGACCAGGCCGCGGAAGGTGAGGCCGCGCTCGTCGGCCGGGGTGTAGGGGCGGGTGCGGGCGGGGCGCTCGGCGGTGGCGACCGCCAGGACCCGCAGGCCGTCACCGGCGTGGCGGGCGGCGAGGTCGTGGGCGCGGGCGCGCTCGGCGTCGGTGAGCGCGCACCGCTCCAGGACGGACGTGGCGTCTCCCTTGACGACCAGGGTGTGCCTGCCGAGGCGGCCGGGCGTGCGCACGACGGCCGTCGCGAGGCGCCGCAGCGGGTCGAAGGGGAGCGCGGCGACACCGTCGTACGCCATGGGGTCGCGCTCCGGGACGCACGGCGCGGCCTCCGGCTGCGGGACGCACGCCGTGGCCTTTGCCCGCGGGGCGTACGGCGCCGCCTCCGGCTGCGGGAGGTGCGCCGTCGGCTCGCGCTCCGGGGCGTCCCTCATCAGCTGGAGCTGTGGGGCGTACGCCGTGGCCGCCGACTGCGGGAGGCACGCCGTGACCTCGCACTCCGGGGCGGCGGGCGCCAGGGTGGTCGGCGCGGTGTCGTGCGCTGTCGGCTCGCGCTCGTCGGCGGGCAACGGCAGCGCCGCCTCCAGCAGTGCGTCGTCCAGCGCGTCCGGTTCCGGGAGGTCGGCCAGGTGCAGGGTCCACCAGGCGTTGACGGCGGCCCAGTGCAGGACGTCGGGGTCGTCGCGGCCGGTTGGGTCGAGGGCGCCGTGGACCACCGGGCGATCCTGCGTGAGGGTGCCGGTCTTGTCCACGCACAGCACGTCGGCGGCGCCGAGGTCGTGCAGCGCGGGCAGCCGGCGGACGATCACGCCGTGGGTCCGGGCGAGCAGCGCGGCGCCGCGGGCCAGGCAGGTGGTGACCAGGACGGGCAGCATCTCCGGGGTCAGCCCGACGGCCACCGCGACGGCGAACGGCAGTGTCTCCAGCCCGCGGTCGCGCAGCGCCGCGTTGGCCATGAGGACCAGCGGCGGGGTCAGCAGCATGAAGCGGATGAGGATCCAGGAGATGCCGTGGACCGACCGGTCGAAGGCACTGGCCGGCCGCCGCTCGGGCTGCCGGGCGTGGGCGGCGGCGAGGCGGGTCCGCGCGCCGGTCGCGGTCACGACGGCGGTGGCACTGCCCGAGACCACGCCGCTGCCCTGGTAGCAGTGCTGCGGCTGGTCCGGCGCCCCGCCGCTCCCGCCGGCCTCGGCCGACTTGGCGACCGGCGCCGACTCCCCCGTCAGCGCCGACTGATGCACCGTCAGGCCACGTGCGCGCAGCAGCCGTACGTCCGCCGGTACCAGGTCGCCCGGGCCCAGCCGGACGATGTCGCCGGGGACGAGCTCGCCGACCGGGATCTCCCGGCTGACGGGCGTCGCGCCCTCGTCGGCGCGGCGCCGCACGGTGGCGGTGGTGGCGACCAAGCGCCGCAGCGCGGCCGTGGACCGGTCGGCCCGGTGCTCGCCGCTCGCGCGCAGGACGCAGCTCACCGCGACCAGCAGCAGGATCACCGCGGCGGTCCCCCAGGCGAGGACGACGGCCGACACCAGTCCGAGGCAGAGCAGCACCGCGGTGAACGGCTCGCGCGCGCTGCGCGCGAACAGCCGCGGCCAGGACGCCTCGCGTCGCGCGGGCAGCACGTTGTCACCGCAGCGGGCCAGCCGCTCCTGCGCCTGCGCCTCGGTCAGGCCGCGCGGACCGCTGCCGAGTCCGCGCAGGACCTCCAGCACCGTGTCCGGTTCACGGCGACCGGCGTCCCGGGCCGCCGCGCCCGGCCCCGGGGCCGCGGTGCTCTCCGCCACCGGTCGCTCTCAGCCACCGATCCGGCGCAGCCGGTGGGCCGGAACTGCGCTCTGCCCGGCACGGGCGGTCATCTGGCCGACCATGACCCTGACCAGCGTGACGATGTCCGGGTCGTCGATGTAGTAGACCTGCCGCCGGCCCTCGCGCCGGGAGCGGACGAGCCCGGCGAGTTTCAGCTTGGCCAGGTGCTGGCTGACCGCGGGCAGCGCGCCGCCCACCCGGTTCGCGAGGTGCGTCACGTCGCTCTCGCCCTGCGCCAGGGCCCACATCAGGTGGAGCCGGGCCGAGGACGCGAGCAGTCCGAAGGCGGCGGCCGCCTCCGCCAGCACCTCGGCGGGCGGGTCCTCGAAGCCCCCGACGTTCTCCGTCACAGCCCTCTCCCGTCCCACCCTGTTCCCAGCCGACGCCTGTGCGCCCACCCATCGTAGAAGGGGCCGCCCACCGCCTTCGTTCGTACGGCGGTGAGCGGTCACGCCCTTTGTACGATGTGACGCCCACCCCACGGGGAACCGGGCGGGCCGAGGCGGAAGGGAGGCAGCGCGTGCGGGAACCGGAACCGGACTCGCGCCGTCGGCGCAGGGCCAACGGCACGCTGGAGACGCGCGTGCTCGCGGCGCTGCACGAGGCCGACGGGCCCGTGACCGCGGGCTGGGTGCAGGAGCGGCTGGCCGCCGGCCTCGCCTACACCACCGTCGTCACGGTGCTGGCCCGCCTGCTGGCCAAGAACGCCGTCACGCGCCGGCGCGAGGGGCGGTCGTTCGTGTGGATGCCCGCAGCGGATCCGGCGGGGCTCGCCGCGCTGCGGATGCGCAAGGTCCTGGACGGTGAGCAGGACCGCCGGGCGGTGCTCGCCAGCTTCGTCACCGGGCTGCCGGAGGGCGACGAGCAGTTGCTGCGCGAACTGCTGGACCGGGCCGGTGGCGAGGAGCAGTAGCGGATGGGGATCTTCGTCTTCCTTCCGCTGGTGCTGCCGCTGACCGCGTGGCCCGTCGCGCGCCTGGCGGAGGGCCGCCTGCACCCGCGTACGGCGACGGTGCTGCTGACCGGCGTCGCCACGGTCATGGCCCTGTGCAGCACCGTGTGCCTCGCGCTGCTGATGGTGGTCGGCACGGCGCAGTTGCCGGGCAATCCGCTGCCGGACGGCTGGTCGGATCCGGAGGTCCGCGAGAGCGTGCCGCGGCACGAGGTCGCCGGGAAGGCAGCGATCCCGGTGCTGCTCGTGGTCGTCGGCGCCTGCGGCCGGGTGCTGCTGCGCCACTGGCGGGTGCGGTGGCGCGCCCACCGAGCCCTGGCCGGGCTGCCGCGGCGCGAGGTCGCGGTGCTGTCCGACGCCGAGCCGTACGCCTACGCCCTGCCCGGTGGCCCGCGGGACCGGGTGGTGGTGTCCACGGGCCTGCTGCGATGCCTCGACGCGCGCGAGCGCCGCGCCCTGTTCGCCCATGAACGGGCGCATCTGGCCGCCCGGCACCACCGCCATCTGCTGCTGGTGCGCCTTGCGGCCTGCGCGAACCCGTTCCTGCTGCCCCTGCGGACCGCCGTGACCTATACGGCGGAGCGCTGGGCGGACGAGGAGGCGGCACAGGCCGTCGGCAGCCGCCGGACCGTGGCCCGCGCGATCGGCAAGGCGGCGCTGGTCTCCCGCGACGCCCCGACCCCCACCCTGGCCGCCTTCGCCGCACCGGCGCCCCCGACCCCGGCACCGCCCCCGACTCCGGCGCCGCCCCCGACCCCAGCGCCGCCGACCGCGTTCTCGGCGTTCGCCGCCGGCGACCCGCCCGGGCCGTTGCCCCGGCGGGTCGCCGCGCTTCTCGGGCCGGCGCCTGCCGTGCGGGCGTGGCCGTCCCTGTTCACGACCGTCGGCCTGGCCCTGTGGACCGCGGCCACCGGGGCCGTGCTGTCCGCGCTGTTCTCCGCCAACTCGGCCGTCACCCTGCTGTGCCTGCTCCGCGCCGCGACTCCCCTGTGAGCCGCGCGGATCAGGACACGCCCTTCGGTGCCTGCTCCCCCGCCGGCGCTGCCTCCACAAGGCCGAGCAGGAAGGGCACCACCCCGCGCTCGAGCAGCGCCCGTTCCCACCTCTGCCTGGCCCTGTCGGCGGCCGTGTCCGCCGTGTCCGCCGTATCGGCCGGCCCTGCGGGCCCGGTCGCCCACAGCCAGACCACGTCGGCGACCGCCGCTCCCACGGCCAGGGCGCCGATCAGCAGACCGGCCGTGAGGAAACCGTCGCCCATGTAGGGGTGGCCGTCGAAGGCGCGCAGGCCGTAGCCGGTCAGCAGGAACGCGGCCGCCACCACGGCCGAGACACCGGGCAGGAGCACCGCCGGCGGAGGCAGGGCCCGGCGTGCGCCGGCCTGCCCCGCGGCCGGGTCGGCAGTGGGTGCGCAGGACGTGGGCAGCAGGCGGGCGTAGTCCCGGTACTCGGCCTCCGCCGCCGCGGCGATGGCCGTACGGGCCCGCACCGCGCGCAGGCGCAGCTGCTCCCGGTCGACCGCGCCGTCGGGGGCGCGGTCGAGGGCGTCCTGGACGGGGCCGCACGCCAGGGCCTGGTCGAGCACCCGCTCGAAAACGACGGCGAGCTCCGGCGCCGACGGTCCACCACACGTCATACGTCCCCCGATGAAGGTGAGGACTGGCGAGTGTAATGGTTCCTGGGTTGCGCAAGCTTGAAAGACAAACAAGTGGGTAGCGGGCACCTGCGGAACGCAGGCACCGGCCCGGGGCATCCACGGAGACCGAACCAGCGTGGGAGAGCTACGGGAGGCCGGAGCCGGCGTGTGACGCATGCCACTCGTGCCGGGCGATCAGTGACCGCCCGGCGACCGGTCATAAGGAGTGACACGAAGCGAGCGACAGCCGACGAAGGAGCCGCAGGGATGACCGACGCAGTCAAGGGCCCCGCCAGTTACTTCCCGTCCATCGAGAAGAAGTACGGGCGTCCGATCTCGGAGTGGCAGGACGTCATCCGCGCGGCGCTGCCGGCGAAGCACATGGAGCTGGTGCGCCTGCTCAAGACGGAACACGGACTGGGTCACGGCCACGCCAACGCCCTCGTCGCCCACACCCTCGCGGAGGCCGATACGGCGTGAGCCCCGTGCCCCTCGTCCGAGGCGGGGGCCGCGTCCGTCGCACCGTCCGGCACCGGTCCCTCCCCTCGTGCGGACCGGTGCCGAGCGGTGCGGACGGTATCGATCCGGGCCCGGTCGGCGCTCGGCTCGGATCGAGAGCGGCGGATCTGGGATCCTGCCAGAGCGGGCCCGTCCCGAGGAGGCAGAGCCGTTCGTCCGGCCGCGTCCGCGCAGGTCAGGCGTATAGGGTGAGTTTTCCGGACCGGACGAAAGACGCGGGGGAAGTAAGGGGTGGGACACCTTGAGTTCCGACTCAGGGGCACGCACGGCCTTCGCGGAGCGGCTCGCGCTGCTGTACGGCGAGGCCGGTAACCCGCCTCTCAAGCGCGTGGCCGAGGCCGTGGTCCGGCTCCAGCGCGTCGACGAGCGCGGGCGGCCCGTGCGGGTGTCCGCGCAGCGCATCAGCGACTGGCGGCGGGCCAGGAACGTACCCGCGCAGTTCACCGCTCTCGCCGCGGTGCTCCAGGTGCTCATCCCGCAGGCGCGCCGGTTGCAGCCCACCCCGGTGAGCCCCGGCCTGTACGACCTCGGCGAGTGGCAGCGGCTGTGGGAGAGCGCGGTGGCCGGCCCGGTCGCGGAGCGCCCCGCGCACTCCGGGCAGGACCCGCCGCAGCCCGAGGAGAACGCGTCCGTGACCGGCGGGGTGTGCCCCTACCGGGGTCTGGCCTCCTACCGGCAGCAGGACGCCCGCTGGTTCTTCGGCCGGCAGCGCAGCACGGACACCCTGGTGGAGCTGCTGCGCTCGGCCGAGCGCAGCGGCGGACTCGCGATGCTGGTCGGTGCGTCCGGCGCGGGGAAGTCGTCCCTGCTGAACGCCGGTCTGGTGCCCGCGCTGCGGGACGGCGTCCTCGACGGCGGGGCGGAGCGGACCGTGGTGCAGATGGTGCCGGGCGCCCATCCCCTCGCCGAGCTGCGCCGCCGTATACCGGGGCTGCCGGACTCGCCCGGCCCGGCGGACGCCGTCGGGGTCCTACCGCCCGCGGTCTCCCCCGCCCCCCATGAGCAACCCGGCCCCCCGCACGAGCTGCCCGCCGCCGCCCCCGAGGCCGTGCGGAGCGCCGTCGCCGCCTGGGCCGGTGACGGGACCCGCCCCGTCGTCATCGTGGACCAGTTCGAAGAGACGTTCACTCTCTGCGTCGACGAGGACGAGCGACGCGCCTTCGTCCGGCTGCTGCACGCCGTCTGCGCGGGCGAGGATCCGCCCGTCCTCGTCGTCCTCGGCATCCGCGCCGACTTCTACGAGCGTTGCCTCGCCCATCCCGAGCTCGCCGACGCGCTCCAGCACCGGCACATGGTGCTCGGGCCGCTGACCAGCGCCGAGCTGCGGGACGCGGTGACCGGTCCGGCCAAGGCGGTCGGCCTGGAGCTGGAGGCGGGGCTGGCCGAGCTGATCGTGCGGGAGGTCGGCGCGGACGGGCCGCGCGGCACGCACGACGCAGGGGTGCTGCCGCTGCTGTCGCACGCCCTGCTGGCGACCTGGCAGCGGCGCAAGGGCGGCCGGCTGACACTGGCCGGCTACCGGGCGGCGGGCGGTATCCAGGGCGCGGTCGCGGCGACGGCCGAACGGGCCTGGGCGGAGCTGGACCCGGCGGCGCGGGCCGCGGCGCGGCTGCTCCTGCTGCGGCTGGTGCGCCTCGGCGAGGACACGCAGGCCACCCGGCGGCGCGGCACCCGGCGGGAGCTGACCGCGGAGGCCGCCGATCCGGACAAGACGCAGGAATCGCTGGAGGCGCTGGTCCGGGCCCGGCTGGTGACGCTGGACGCGGACACCGTGGAGATCACCCACGAGGCGCTGCTGCACGCCTGGCCGCGGCTGCGGGACTGGATCGACGAGGACCGCTCCGGGAACCTGCTGCGCCAGCGGCTGGAGGAGGACGGCCGGGCCTGGGAGGCCTCGCACCGCGACTCCTCGCTGCTGTACCGGGGCTCCCGCCTGGAGCAGGCCCGCAGCTGGGCGCACGCCGCCGGGGACACCCTGCTCACGCGCGGCGCGGTGGAGTTCCTGGCCGCCTCGGTACGGCTGCGCCGGCGCACGGTGTGGATCAGCCGGGCCGCGGTGTCGGCGCTGGTGGCGCTCGCGGTGGTGGCGGCCGGTGCGGCCGTGGTCGCCTGGCAGCAGCGCGACGACGCCGTGTTCGAGCAGGTCGTCGCCGAGGCCGACCGGGTGCAGGACACCGACCCGTCGCTGTCGGCCCAGATCGACCTGGTCGCGCACCGGCTGCGGCCGGGTGACGAGGGCACCCGCAACCGGCTGCTGTCGATCGTGAACGCCCCCCTGGCGACCCAGCTGGCCGGGCACACCGGCGCGGTGTACCTGACGTCGTTCAGCCCGGACGGCCGCCTGCTGGCGAGCGCCGGTTACGACCGCACCGTACGGCTGTGGGACGTGGCCGACCCGCGGCGCCCGCGACCGCTGGGCAGGCCGCTGACCGGGCACACCAGCTGGGTGAGCAGCGCCGTCTTCGGCCCGGACGGCCGCACCCTGGCCAGCGCCGCGGACGACGGCACGATCCGGCTGTGGGACGTTTCCGACCCGGCCCGGCCGCGACCGCTCGGCGCGCCGCTGGACGCGCACGCGGGCACGATCTATCTGCTGGCGTTCAGCCCGGACGGCCGCACCCTCGCCTCCGCCGACGAGGATCACACGGTACGGCTGTGGGACCTGGCCGACCGGGCGCGCCCGAGGCCGCTCGGGGAGCCGCTGGCGGGGCACGGCGCCGCGGTGCGCTCGGTGGCGTTCAGCCCGGACGGGCGCACCCTCGCGGCCGGCGGGGACGACGCGGTGATCCGGCTGTGGGACCTGTCCGACCGGCGCCGCCCGCGGCAGCTGCCGGGCGAGCTGACCGGGCACCGGGCGACCGTGCACTCGGTGGCGTTCAGTCCCGACGGGCGGACCCTGGCCAGCGGCAGCGCCGACGACACGGCACAGCTGTGGGACGTGGCCGACCCGCGGCGGCCGCGGCGGCTCGGCGCAGCGCTGACCGGGCACGCCGGTCCGATCTGGTCGGTGGCCTTCAACCCGCAGGGCACCCTGCTCGCGATCGGCAGCGCGGACTCCACGGCGAGCCTGTGGAACGTGACGAACCCGGCGTTCCCCTCCCAGGTCGGGCAGCCGCTGGCAGGGGGCAGCGGGGAGATGTACACCGTCGGCTTCAGCCGCGACGGCCGGACGCTGGCGACCGGCAGCGGGGACGGCCGGGTGCGGCTGTGGTCGGTACCGACGTCGGACATGGCCGGGCACGTCGGCGCCTTCCGCCCCGACGGCCGCGTGCTGGCCACGGCCGCCGAGGACGGCATGGTCCGGCTGTGGAACGTGCAGGCGCCTGGCCGCCCCGCCCGCCTGGGAGAACCGTTTCCTCCGGGGCACGGCCACATCCGCCGGATGGTGTTCTCCCCCGACGGGCACGTCCTCGCCGTCCTCATGGCCAGCAGCGAGATACGGCTGTGGAACGTCACCGACCCCGCGCACCCCGTGCCCTACGCCCCGCCGATCGCGCTGCGCATCCGCTACGCGGGCGGCGACGCGCTGACGTTCAGCCCGGACGGCCGCGTCCTGGCGTCCGCCTACGACGACCGCACCGTCCAGCTGTGGAACGTGGCCGACCCGGCCCGCCCCCGCCCGCTCGGCACACCGCTCACCGGACACCAGGGGTACGTCTACTCGCTCGCGTTCAGCCCGGACGGCCGCACCCTGGCCAGCGGCAGCGCGGACGCCACGGTCCGCCTGTGGAACGTCACCGACCCCGCGCGCGCCGTACCGCGCGGCCGCCCCCTCACCGGGCACCGCGGGCCGGTCAACGTGCTCGCCTACAGCCCCGACGGCCACACGCTGGCCAGCGGCAGCGACGACGACACGGTCCGGCTGTGGAACGTCACCGACCCCGGCCGCGCCACCGGCCTCGGCCACCGGCTCACCGGCCACACCGAGGCCGTCGTCTCCCTGACGTTCAGCCCGGACGGCGCCACCCTGGCCAGCGGCGGCAACGACACCACGGTCCGGCTGTGGGACGTGGCCGACCCCTCCTCGCCGGAACCGATCGGCGCGTCGATGAGCGCCCGCGCCCGCACGGGCAGCTTCCTGTCCTTCGCCCCGACGGGCCGCATGCTCGGCGTCTCCAGCGGCGCGGACACGGTCCGCCTGTGGAGCCTGGACGCCGACACGGCGATCAACCACATCTGCGCGACCACCCGAGGCGTCCTGACAGCGGAAAAATGGCACGAATACCTACCCCGCCTGTCCTACGACCCACCGTGCGGGGAGCCCTAGGCCAGGGTGCGTGAACGAGCACCGCAACCGCCCGCGTCCGGCCGTCGGCGAGCGCGTCAGCGCAGCGGACCGCCGACGGCCCGGCGGATGTACCACTCGGTGCCGATCAGCTGCCGTTGCTCCTCCTCCGGCAGTGCGGCGAGGCGGCCCGGGAGAGCGCCGCGCCGCACCTCGCTGCGGTGGGCGAGGACGGCGCGGAGTTTGCGCGGGAACCAGGGGCGCACGTCCAGCGCCGTGGTGACGTCCGCGTCGGGCACGCTGTGCATCGGACGGCCGGGGCGCATGAGGCGCGGGCCCAGTGCGCGGGCGGCGGAGTCGGGGTGCGTGGCCAGGTAGAGGGCGCGCGGGCGCCATGGGGCACCGGTGCCGGGGTGCAGGCCGGGGCGGCCGGCCTCGGCGACCGCGAGTGCGGTGACACGGTGGGTGCGGGCGTGGTCGGGGTGGCCGGTCAGACCGCCGAGGGCGTCGTGGGTGACGACGGCGTCCGGCCGGAAGGAACGGATGTGTGCCACCAGCCGACGCACCGCCTCCGCGAGCGGCGCGTCCAGGAGGCGGGCCGCGCCCGGCGCCGAGTCCGGGACCCCGGCGTCGGCGTAGCCGAGCAGCCGCGGCTCTCCTGCCCCGAGGACGCGCAGCGCCTGCGCCAGCTCACCGGCGCGTCCGGTGCCCTCGGCCCAGGTCGCGGTCACCACGGCGGTGCGCGCCCCGGCTTCCGCCTGCCGGGCCAGCAGGCCGCCCGCCGACAGCGACTCGTCGTCCGGATGGGCGAACACGGCGAGCAAGCTCGCGGAAGGAGTCATGCGGAAAGCCTTTCAGCGGAGAACGCGCGGCCACACACGGTGGCCGTACCTTCCGGCGCCGGGGCCCGGCGAAGAGACGGGACACCGTCGGACGACAGCGCGCCGCCCCCTCGCACGGGCCGCCGCCCGGTCATCCGGTGTAGTAGCCGAACACGTCCACGATCACCTCGGTCGAACCGGCATGGTTGTAGAGGAAGACCTTGCCGTCCACGACCGGCACCACCACCAGGTTCGCGACGGTCCGGCCCGGCAGCAGGTTGATGTGGGAAACCGTCGGCGTCCCGGACCTGGTCGTCGCCGCCACGTAGGTCGGTGCCGTGGCCCCCGTGGCCGTCACGTTCAAGACCACGGCCGACGCCCCAGCCGGGACACCGCCGTTGCCCGCGAGTTGCAGAGCCACGCTCTGGCCCGGACGGAGCTGCCGCCCGCCGAGCCCCTGCCGGGTGTCCATCACCCGCGTCGGCGCCAGCGGCCGGAACCGCGAGCCCTGGGAGGCGGCGGCGGTGAAGTAGCCGGACACGTCGGACAGAAGATCCACCGTTCCCGCGTGGTTGTACAGCGTCACCTTGCCGTCCTTCACGGGGACGATCACGGCGTTCGCGACCGTCTGGCCCGCCGTCAGGTTCAGGTTCGACGCGCTGGATCGCCGGGTGCCGTACGGGTAGGCGGACACGAAGCTCGCCGCCGTCGGGTTGGTCGCCGTGACGTTCATGACCACCGCCGACACCCCGGTCGCCGGAACCCCGCCGCGTCCGGCGACCTGCACGGTCACCGTGCGCCCGGCGCCCACCTTGGCCTTCGGCGCCCCCAGGCCGCTGCGCGTATCCAGCACCCGGGCCGGCTCCACCGGCCGGAACCGGTCTCCCCCACCGCTCAGGGTGTAGTAGCCGGCCACGTCCGCGATCAGGTCGACCGTTCCCGCGTGGTTGTACAGCGTCACCTTGCCGTCCCTGACCGGGACGGTCACCAGGTTGGGCACGGTCCGCCCCGCGGCCACGTTCAGGTTCGAGGACGTCGGCCGCTGGTCGCCGTACGGATAGGCCGACACGTACGTACCGGAGGAGGCGTTGGTCGCCGTCACGTTCAGCACGACCGCCGACACCCCGGCCGGGGCCACTCCGCCGCGTCCGGCGACCTGCAGGGTCACCGTGCCATGGGGGCCGACCTTGGTCTTCGGCGCGCCGAGACCGCTGCGGGTGTCCAGCAGCCGCGTGGGCGCGACGGGCTCATAGGTGCCGAGGCCACCGTGGGTGAGGAACACCTGCCCGCTCCGGCGCAGGTCGCCACCGACTCCGTCGGCGGGCGCCGCGTCCAGCTCCCAGCGGTAACCGCCGTCGGCCAGATCGGCACCGCTCTCATCCTTTCCGTCCCACACGGCCTTCACCACGCCCCGCGCTTCGCCTCCGTGGAGCGTGCGCACCGCGGTGCCGGCCTGGTTCCTGACGGTCACGGTCCAGGACGCGGCCGGCTTGTTCAGCCACCACTTGCCGGTCCAGGACGCGCTCGAGGCTGCTACACGGTCGAGGGTTTCGGGCAGGGAGGAGTCGAGGACGGACAGCGCGGAGGCGGGGATGCCGGTGGAGACGACGTGCAGGCGCTCCTGTTCGTCCGGGTAGTAGACACGGCCTCCGAAGCGGTCCACGGCCCAGGCGCCCGTGTAGCGGGACGTGCTTCCGAGTACGCGCGTCGCCCCGGTGCCGCGCAGCGGGGTGAGGGACAGCACGCCGTTCTTGGAGTGGGTGAGGTATCCGTCGCCCAGCTGCGCCGCCAGGGCATCGTGCTCGGGCACGGGGATGTCGGTGCCGGTGGTCAGGTCACGGACGCCGGACTTCTTCTCGTAGTTGCACTCCCAGTAGACGAACGACCCCCACACCTGAAGATCGGTCAGGTCACAGTCGGACACCTTCAGCGTCCGCTTGACCGTCCCGGAACCCACATCGACGACGTCGACCGCACCCGGTGCCCCGTTCTCGTGCCACAGCGTGCCTCCCACGAGTGCCATTGCCTGGTTGCCGGAGTCCGGACGCCGCAGCACCACCTGCTGGGTGTCCAGGTCGGCCACCTGCATCTCGTGGTTGTAGGCGTAAGAGGCGATGTACCGGCCCGATGCCCGTCTTGACGGGGTGTAGCCACTGGGCAGCTCAGGGACGGGCGTACCCGGAAGGCTCTGCCCGGCTTCCACCACGTACGTCTCGCCGTCAGCGCCGCCGAACACCGTGCGGCCGTCGCCGGTCTGGTCCTGCCACGAGCACTCGACCTTCGTGGGGCAGACACCCTCGGGGTCGAGCTCCCGCTTCGGACCGGCGGCCGTCGCACCGCTGACGGTCAGCTCGCGTTCGCGCGTACGCGAGGTGGTGTACGGCAGCGTCTCGTTCGTCAGCAGGACACCGTTGGCGGCCATCATCTGCCAGTGCCGCGTGGGGGCGAGCGGAATGTCGGCGACCTTGCTCACCACCAGCTCGCCGTCGTGCCCGGCTTGGACGGAGTGGACCGTGCGCTCGCCGCCGGGACCGGAACGCGCCGCGATCACGCGTCCGTCGGAACCGACCTCAGTGTCTCCAGTGATCCGGTCGAGCACGTCCTGCTGCGGTGCGCCGCCCGCAAGCGGCCGGATGACCAGGCGGTCGCCGCCCTCGCCGGGGACGCGGACGAGAACGCGGTCGCCGAAGAGGGTGACGGGTGTTCCTCCGGCCCACTCGACATCGTGAAGCGGGGCGGAGAGATCACCCAGAAGGTCCCAGATCCGCAGGCGGCCGGGGGCGGCGAAGCGGAACAGGTACCGGTCCCGCCGCACGCTGGTGACACCGGTCGTGGGCGTTGCGAAGTCCGCCGGTCGCGCGGTGAACGCACGGTCGACCCACACGTGCTTCGGCACGCCGTCGATGGAATAGGAGAGGAAGAGACCGTAGGGGTTTTCGCTGCTCGAGAAGAGCGTCCGAGGCTCCGCGCCCTCGGGCAGTTCGAGTACCCGGTCTGTCAGGTTCCCCTGGTCAGGGGTCAGCAGGTGCCAGATCCAGGGCTTCTTCTCCTCGTAGGTGACGAGGGACTGTCCGAGCGTCGTCCTCAGCTGCTGCCCCGGAGGCACCTTGATCTTGCGCACTGCCCGGGTGGCCGGGTCCCACAACAGGGCCGTGTACTGGGTGTCGAAGCTGACGATGACGTCGGTGCCGGTCCCCCTGGGATAGGACAGGGGTATCCGGGTCCGACTGCCGTCCGCGAAGGAGTACCAGCTGTATCCCCCGTCGGACGAGCCCTGGACGAAGCCGGTGAGCCCGATGATGGGCAGCTTGCCCGCGTCCGGCGCCACGGACAGCTCCGCCGGTAGCACCAGCTCCGTGGAAGCGCCGTCCGCCGTTGCCGTGCCCGCTCCCATCGGTGTGAGCGCGACGACTGCCGCAGCCGTGACCAAAGCGGCCGCCGTGCGGTGCACACGGCGGCTGTCGATGAATCGCAAGAAGATTCCTCCCCCACCCCAACGCTCACGCGGGCTCCCCACCCGCCGCAAGTCCGCCGAGGCTACCAGCACTTCGAACGCGCTCGAACGCGAAGGAACGGCGCCGTTCAGCACGGTGGCGGAGGCACCGGCCGGTGGCTGCCCGGCGTACGAGGGGCTTGTTACGCTGGGGCCGGCCCGGTCGCTGGTGGTTCCCCCGTCATCAGCGGCCGGGCTGCTTGCTGGGCGGGCGGGGCGATACGCCCGGCTCGTGGGTGTCGTTCGTTCCCGTTCGAGAGAGGCAGGTGAGGGACGCCGTGCACCGGCGTGTCGTCATCGTCACCGCGGTCCACGCTCCTTCGGCCCGCTTCCTGCCCGAGGCCCACGCCTCGCTGTGTGCGCAAGCGCTGCCCGACGGCTGGACGTGGCACTGGGTGATACAGGAGGACGGCGAGAGCGACGCCGTGCGCCCGTACGTCCCCGACGACCCCCGGATCACCTTCCGGCAGGGCCGTCCGGGAGGCCCCGGCGTCGCCCGCACCCTCGCGCTCGCGCATGCCGACGGCGCGTACGTGAAGGTCCTCGACGCCGACGACCGGCTCCCCCCGGGCACGCTCGAGCGCGACCTGGCCGCACTGGAGGCCGACCCCCAGCTCGGCTGGGCCACCTCCCGCGCCCTGGACCTCCTGCCGGACGGCACGACCGTCGGCTTCCCGGGCGACCCGGCCGAGGGCCCCCTCGAGCGGGGCGCCGTGCTCGACTTCTGGGCGGCGAACGACTACCGCGCCCAGGTCCACCCGGCCACCCTCTTCGTCCGCCGCGAGCTGCTGCTCGCCCTCGGCGGCTGGATGGCCCTGCCGGCCTCCGAGGACACGGGCCTGCTGCTCGCCCTCGACGCGGTCAGCCCGGGCTGGTTCACCCGGGAGACCGGCCTGTACTACCGCAAGTGGGACGGTCAGGTCACCGGCCTGCCCTCCCATGTGGACCCGGTGGAGCGCAGGGCCCGCATGGCGGTCGTGGAGGCGCGGGCCCGAGCGCTCGCCGGCCTGGGCTGGGACAGCCGGCGGCCCGGCCGGCCCGCCGCCCCGCGGGTGCCGCATCAGGTGCGCTGAGCAGCCGCCCGGCCGCGCCGCCCCAGCAGTTCCGCCAGCCCCCGCCGGGTCGCCGCCAGGATCACCCGGTCCTGCGGGCGCAGCACATACGTCTCCGGCAGGTCCCACACCAGACCCGACGGCCTCGGCTCCGCCGCCTCCGGGTCGGCCGGCTGGTCGGCGGACGCGGCCGTGTCCAGGGCCAGCACCCGCCACGAACCGGCCCGGAAGGCCGCCCCGACCGTGCGGCCCTCCAGCTGCGGATGCCCGGCGACGTCCACCGCCGCGAACAGCAGCACCCGCCGCTCCACCGGGATCGCGCCGAGGATCTGCCGGCCCAGCATCGCCGCCGCGAAGGCGGGCGCGGCCAGGTGGGACACGCTGCGGCTGCGGGTCCGGGCGTGCGGGTGCGCGGCGCGCAGGGTGCGGTAGACGGCGGTCGCGAAGTCGTCGTCGTACAGCCGCAGCACGGTCCGCAGGTCGGGGCGGATGCCGCGGGCGTACAGCACGGCCTCCAGGTTCGTGGCGTCGGAACTGGTCACCGCCAGCAGCGCCGACGCCCGGTGGATCTTGGCGGACTCCAGGACGCCCTCCTGCGTCACGTCCCCGAGCACCACCGGCACCCGCAGCCGCCGCGCGGTCGCCAGCCCGCGCGCCTCGGGCCCGGCCTCGACGCA
The DNA here is from genome assembly GCF_040637635.1 of Streptomyces sp. NPDC028635. Taxonomy (NCBI): domain Bacteria; kingdom Bacillati; phylum Actinomycetota; class Actinomycetes; order Kitasatosporales; family Streptomycetaceae; genus Streptomyces; species Streptomyces sp. NPDC028635. Next base: position 69,083 of record NZ_JBEZWX010000025.1, read on the forward strand.
CACCACCGGCACGTCCAGCTCCCGCAGCCTCGTCAGCACCCAGGTGCCGATCTTGCCGAGGCCGAGCAGCACCACATGCCCGCCCATCCCGCGCGGCGGCTTGCGCAGGGCGGACGCGCTGCGGAAGGTGCCGAGCCCCTCCAGCACCGCGGCCAGCAGCACCGGCAGCAGCAGCAACCCCACCAGTCCCGACAGGAGTTGGAGGATCTGCCTGCCCGTGGAGGCGCCGACGGCCGGGTCGTTGATGGCGAACAGGTCCAGCAGCGTCAGATACAGCGCCCCGAGCGGATGCACCCCCGTCACCAGCCACAACGCGACCGCGAGGGCGAGCACACAGCCCACGAGCCCGGTCAGCGACCAGCGCAGCCGCCGCGAGAACAACGACCCGAACGGCGGTACGACGGCCCCGATGCCGCGCCGCGCCCCGGCGGCCGGCGCCGAGGTGCCGTCCCCGGCGTACGCCACCTGCTCCAGCACGACCCGGCCGCACCGCCCCGCCGCCTCCTGCACCGCCGCCGTGTCGGGCAGCAGCTCGGGGCCCCGCTCGTCGACGCCCTCCGCGCCCGCCGTGGCGTTGCCGGGCGGCGACAGCAGCGCCAGGGTCGCCAGTCCGGGGGCCGGCTGCGGTCCGCGCCCCGGCGGCTGCTCCACCGCCCGCAGCATCAGGCCCTCGGTCTGGACGACCTTGGTGGTGCCGGCGACGGCGGCAGCGGCCAGCGCGGGCGCGGCCGTGTCGGCGTCGGAGAGCACGGTCGTCGACGCGTCACCGGCGTCCTCACCGGTCGCCAACGCGGCCGCCTGATCGAGGAGTTCCTCGATGTGCTGGCCCAACCGCCGGTTGTACAGCCGCAGGACCAGCCTGAGGCGGGGGTTGAGCCGGCGGGCGGTGAGCGCGGCGCGGATGTTGGTCTCGTCGTCGTCGTACACGAGCGCCAGCGCGGCGGCCCGCTCGACGCCCGCGTCGGCGAGCACCGCCTCGGTCGGCTCGACGGCCTCCACGAGCCGCTCCCGCCGGCCGGCCGCGTCACCACCCGCGTCGACGCCGGGGCTGCCCCCGCCGTTCGCCGCGCCCGCGGCGCCGAGGCTGACGGCGGCGCCGACCACCCGGTCCAGCAGCGCCGCCGACACCGCCCGGGCCCGGCCGACCACCGGCGGCCGGACCGTGCGCTGCGTGGACGGCACGACGAGCGTGACCTGCTCGCCGTACACACCGCGCAGTTCGGCGGCCAGCCGGTGCGCGAGCGCGTCGTCCCCGCACACCACCATGTGCGCGGCGGCGTCGGCCGGTGCGCCCTGACTCGGAACCGTTCCCACGAGGGGACAGACTGCCCCACCCGGCGGCTGGTTCCACCCCGGCACCGGACGGTTGACGCATGACGGGTGACGGGGTGACGGGTGATGAGTGGCGGCTACGGCTTCGGCAGATGCCGCTCGGCGAAGTCCAGCTCCAGCCGCACCTGCTTGATCCGCTCGTCCACGACCAGCGAGCCGTGCCCGGCGTCGTAGCGGTACACCTCGTGGACGGCCCCGCGGGCCTGCAACCGCTTGACGTAGTTCTCGATCTGGCGGATCGGGCAGCGCGGGTCGTTCACCCCGGCCGAGATGTAGACCGGGGCCTTGACCTGGTCGACGTAGGTGATCGGCGAGGACGCCTCGAAGCGCTCCGGGACCTCCTCGGGGGTGCCGCCGAGCAGGGTGCGGTCCATCGCCTTCAGCGCCTCCATCTCGTCGTGGTAGGCGGTGACGTAGTCGGCGACCGGGACCGCGGCGATGCCCAGCGTCCACAGGCCGGGCTGGACGCCGAGCCCCAGCAGGGTGAGATAGCCGCCCCAGGAACCGCCGGTGAGGACCAGCCGCTCGGGGTCCGCCAGGCCCGACTCGACGGCCCAGGCGCGCACCGCGGCGATGTCCTCCAGCTCGATCAGGCCGACCCGGTGCTTGAGGGCGTCGGTCCAGGCCCGGCCGTACCCGGTGGAGCCCCGGTAGTTGACCCGCACGACCGCGTACCCGTGGTCGACCCAGGCGGCCGGACCGGCGGCGAAGGAGTCGCTGTCGTGCCAGGTGGGGCCGCCGTGGATGTCGAAGACGGTGGGCAGCGGACCGCCGGCCCCGGCCGGCTTCTGCACGAGCGCGTGGATACGGCCGCCGGGCCCCTCCACCCACACGTCCTCCACCGGCACCGAGCCGGGCGACTTCAGGCCGGGCGGGTCCAGGACCACGGCGCCGGCGGTCGAGCGCACCGCCGACCGCTCGGCCGAGGACGACCACAGATACTCCACGGTGCCGTCCGGGCGGGCGGTCGCCCCCGACACCGTGCCCGGAGGGGTCGGGATCCTCGTCAGCTCGCGCGCCGCGAGGTCGTAGCGGAAGAGCTCGCTGCGCGCCTCGAAGCTGTGCGCGATGAGCAGGGCGCTGCCGTCCGGGTACCACTCGGCGCTCACGTCGCCGGGCAGCTCGAGCGCCAGGTCGCTCTCCTCGCCGGTCGCCACGTCCCACACCAGCGGCTCCCAGCGGCCGCGGCGCTGGTGGCCGATGAGCAGCCGGGTGTCGCCGTCCACCGGGGCGAAGCCCAGCACCTCCAGGCCCAGCTCGACCGTGCCGCCCTTGGTGTCGTCCAGCTCGGCGACGGTGCTGCCGTCGGGGCGGACCACGCGCAGCGCGGAGTGCATGGCGTCGCCGTGCTCGGTGTGCTCCAGGGCGATCAGCGTGCCGTCGTGGGAGAGGTCGCCGACGCCGGCCGACTCGCGGTGCCGGTAGATCTCCACCGGCTCCTCGCCCTCACGGGCCACGTAGATCGTCGTACCGTCCTCGTCGGTGGAGCGGCCCACCACCGCCGTGCGCCCGTCTCTGCCGAGGGCGAGGCCCGCCGGGTAGGAGGGGGCCAGGCCCGGGGCGCCCGGCTCGTGCTCGCCGCCGGTGAAGGGCTGGCGGCGCCAGACGCCGAACTCGTCGCCGTCCTTGTCGTCGAACCACCAGATCCACCGGCCGTCCGGTGAGAGCACGCCGTCCGTCGTGCCGTTGGGCCGGTCGGTGACCTGGCGCTGCTCGCCGCTCGCCCGGTCCCAGGCGTACAGCTCGTACGTCCCGGTCGCGTTCGACACGAACAGCGACCGGTCCGGGGCGTCCTCGGCCCAGTCCGGCAGGGACACCCGGGGCGCCCGGAAGCGCTTCTCCCAGTCCGGCATTTCCTGGCTCTGCTGCCGCCCCTGCGAGACGGGCCCGTTGCTCTCAGTCATGGGCCCATAGTGCCTGGTCCTCCGGCGGTTTGGCCGGGGCCCTCCCCAGCCTGTGGACAACGCGGGTGCCGCGCGACCAGCCATCCACCCGCCCGCGGACGGCGAACCGCGGCACACCCCGCCCGCCCCCCGCGCCGAGCACAGCGCAGCGCCCCCGTACCGTTGGTGGTGTGTACCGGTTTCTGCTGACGCCCCGCTGGTGGGGGATCAACGTCTTCGTGCTGTTGGCCATCCCCTTCTGCGTCTTCATGGGGTCCTGGCAGCTGAGCCGCTTCGAGGACCGCGTCGACGAGCACCGCGACGCCAAGGCCACCGCCACCGCCGCGCAGACCGAGGCCCCGCGCCCGCTGGCCGAGCTGCTGCCCGTCGACAAGGCGACCTCCGGCAGGCAGGCCACCGCCACCGGCCACTACGACCGGCAGCTGCTCGTACCCGACCGGCAGCTGGACGGCCGCCACGGCTTCTACGTCCTGACCCTGCTGCGCGTCGACGGCGGCAAGGCCCTGCCCGTCGTCCGCGGCTGGCTGCCCGGCACCGCCGACCCGGCCAAGACCCCGGCGCCGCCGGCCGGCCGGGTCACCGTCACCGGCGCGCTCCAGGCCCCGGAGACGCCCGGCGACAACGGCGTCAGCGCCCAGGGCGGCCTCCCGGCCGGGCAGACCGCCGCGATCAGCTCGGCGACCCTCGTCAACCTGGTGCCGTACGACGTGTACCCCGCGTGGATCACCCTCGACAAGGGCGACGCCGGGATGAAGGCGGTGCCCGCGAGCGCGCCCTCGGACACCGGCCTCGATCTCAAGGCGTTCCAGAACCTCGGCTACACCGGCGAGTGGTTCGTCTTCGCCGGCTTCGTCGTCTTCATGTGGTTCCGGCTGCTGCGCCGCGAGGTGGAGTTCCAGAAGGACGCCCGCCTGGGCCTGCTCCCCGAAGCCGGAGCCGGCGTGGATCCCGAAGCAACCGATGCCGGCGCCGGCACGGCAGGCGGCGCGCCCTACGACTCCGCCAGCAGCCCCGTCCGGTAGACCGTCCCCGCACACGCACCGGTCACCGTCACGGAGACCGACGGCGAGCCGGCCTGCGGGGTGTGGGTCACGACCACGCTGCCGTCGGCGGCGCCGCCCTCGGTGACCAGCTGGGTGGTGGTGCCGGTGTCCCCGCCGGTGGACGTGCCGGTGTCCGTGGCCGCGTCCTGGCTGGGCGACGGGGCCGGCGACGGGTTGCCGGAGCCACCGTCCCCGCCGCCGCCCGTCGTACCGCCGCCCGTGCTGCCGCCGCCGCCCGTGGGGCAGGTCGACGAGGGCACCCAGGCGAACTTCACGTCGTAGGCCGAACCGGGCGCGAGGACCAGCCGCGGCACGTACAGCGACGGGTCGGACAGCGCGGACGCGGCGTCACCCGCGGTGTGCTCCACGACCGAGATCTTCGCGGCGTCGGCCGCCCCCTGCGCCGTGAAGCCGACCGTGCCGGAGCCGCCGACGGCGCACTTGGCGTCGGAGACGTTGGTGACGCGGAAGGTGCCGTAGACGATGCCGGCGGAGTCGGGTGCCTCGGCCGTGGCGGTGGCGTCGCCGAGCTGCGCGGACGTGCACTCGGGGACGCTCGCCGGACTGGACGCGGAGGGTCCGGAGCCGGCCGGGGCGGAGGAGCTGCCCGCGCCGCCCTTGCCCTTGCCGGGGTCCTTGGTCCCCGGCTCGGCCTTGCCGTGCGCGGGACCGGTGGCCCCGGTGCCGGACGTCTGCCCGCCGCTCGGGTCTTTGCCCTGCCCGGTGCCGCCCTGGGCCTGGGAGCTGTTGCCGGCGATGGAGGGGTCGGCGTCGGTGCCGGTCGCCTGCGAGACGTGCACCAGGGCGGGGATGGCGGTGCCCACGAACAGGGCGGCCGCCGCCATGCCCACCGCCGCCTGCCGCTTACGGGCCCGGCGGGCCGGGACCGCGCGGCGCAGGTGGTCCAGGCCGCCCTCGCGCGGTTCGATCTCCTCGACCGCCTGGTGCAGCATCCGGCGCAGGGCCAGCTCGTCCGAGTCGAGCCCCTCGGGGCTCTGGTCGTCGGGGCCGTGGTTCACAGTTCCGTTCCCAGCGTGCGTTGGCTTCGGCTGTTGCTCGCGTGGCGAACCCGGGTCCTGCCGGGCGTCCGGCTCATGACGTTCGTGGTGGTCGCCGCCCTCGGCGCGCGCGGTCATGTCCGCGCCCCCATGGCCCCGCGCAGGGCCGCGATGCCACGCGAGCCGTACGCCTTGACCGAGCCCAGCGAGATACCGAGGGTCTCGGCCACCTGGGCCTCGGTCATGTCCGCGAAGTAGCGCAGGACGAGCACCTCGCGCTGGCGGCGCTGCAGACCCTTCATCGCCTGGATGAGGGAGTCGCGCTCCAGCTGGTCGTAGGCGCCCTCCTCGGCGCTGGCCATGTCCGGCATCGGCTTGGACAGCAGCTTCAGGCCGAGTATCCGGCGCCGCAGCGCGGACCGGGACAGGTTGACCACGGTCTGGCGCAGGTAGGCGAGGGTCTTCTCCGGGTCGCGGACCCGCTTGCGGGCGGAGTGGACGCGGATGAACGCCTCCTGGACGACGTCCTCGCAGGAGGCCGTGTCGTCGAGGAGGAGAGCGGCGAGGCCCAGCAGGGAGCGGTAGTGCGCCCGGTAGGTCTCGGTGAGGTGGTCGACGGTCGTACCGGCCGCCACCGCCTCGCTCTGGTCCGCGCCGTCACGCTGACCGGGAAGGCGGGCGGGCCGCGCTGCGGGCATGGGCGCGATCACCGGCATGCCACCGGACGGGCCGGCCATGCGCGGTCGAAGGGCCGGCGGACGGGGCCGAAGGGCCGTGCCGCGCGCTGCCGCAGGAAAGTCGAGTACCTCTGCCACGCCAGTTGGACCCGTTTCCCCCCGGGAGGGTTGTACGCGCCCGGCGTCACTTTTGCGCCGCCCGACACTGAGTCGTGTGCCGTCATGAGACCCGCTCTTCCCCTGTGTCCGTTTGCGACCGGGCGTCCCCGCGCCCGGCCGGGGCCGTCCCCAGGCCCTGACCGACGCGCCTCCCGCAGCCCGGAAAAGGGCGATCGCAAAGACGCTCCCCGCCGTCCGCGTGGTTGCGGAGGCGGGGAGAAAAATCTTCGGACGGCCAGGTGGCACGTTTCAAGTGGCCTGGACCATCGTCCTGATCACATGATTTCCACAGATCCTACAAAGGACCACTGACAACGCGACCGGTTTTCCCTCCAGGGGAAACGACGGGTACGGCTCAGCCGCGCTCGGCGGCCACCAGTTCGGCGAGCTGAGCCGCGTTCAGCGCGGCCCCCTTGCGCAGGTTGTCCCCGCAGACGAAGAGTTCCAGCGCCGTCGGGTCGTCCAGCGCCCGGCGGACCCGGCCGACCCAGGTGGGGTCGGTGCCCACCGCGTCGGCCGGCGTCGGGAACTCGCCCGCGGCCGGGTTGTCGACCAGGACCACGCCGGGCGCGGTCGCGAGGATCTCCCGGGCGTGCTCGACGGTGACCTCGTCCTGGAAGCGCGCGTGGAGAGTGAGGGAGTGCGTGGTGACGACCGGGACGCGCACGCAGGTCACGGCGACCGGAAGGGACGGCAGGCCGAGGATCTTGCGGGACTCGTCGCGGACCTTCATCTCCTCCGAGGACCAGCCGTCCTCGGCCAGCGTCCCGGCCCACGGGACGACGTTCAGCGCGACGGGCTCCGGGAACGGCCCGGTGTCGTCGCCGACGGCCCGCCGTACGTCGCCCGGGTTGGTGCCCAGCTCGGTACCGGCGACCAGGGACAGCTGCCTGCGCAGCGTCTCCACGCCGTCCCGTCCCGCACCGCTCACGGCCTGGTACGAGGACACCACCAGCTCGCGCAGCCCGAACTCGGCGTGCAGCGCGCCCAGGGCGACGATCATCGACAGGGTGGTGCAGTTGGGGTTGGCGACGATCCCGCGCGGCCGCAGCCGTACGGCGTGCGGGTTGACCTCGGGCACGACGAGCGGGACGTCGTCCTGGAGCCGGAACACCGCGGAGTTGTCGATCACGACGGCGCCCTTGGCCGCGGCGATCGGCACCCAGCGGGCGGCGATGTCGTCGGGCACGTCGAACAGCGCGATGTCGACCCCGTCCAGGGCCTCCTCGCTCAGCGCGAGCACCTCGGTCTCCGCACCGCGCACGGCCAGCTTGCGGCCGGCCGAGCGCGGTGAGGCGATCAGGCGGATCTCGCCCCAGACGTCCGCGCGCTGGGACAGGATCCGGAGCAGGACCGTGCCGACGGCCCCGGTCGCTCCCACGACCGCGAGCGTCGGACGGTCCCTCATCGGCGTACGCCCCGGCGGGCGCGGGCGGTCATCGCCCGGTGCCTCCGTAGACGACGGCCTCGTCGCTGTCGGAGTCGAGCCCGAAGGCGGTGTGCACCGCGCGGACGGCCTCCGGCACGTCGTCGGCGCGGGTGACGACCGAGATGCGGATCTCGGAGGTCGAGATCAGCTCGATGTTCACACCGGCGTCGGACAGGGCGGTGAAGAAGTCCGCGGTGACGCCCGGGTTGGTCTTCATACCGGCGCCGACCAGGGAGATCTTGCCGATCTGGTCGTCGTAGCGCAGCGAGTCGAAGCCGATGCCGGAGCGGTTCTTCTCCAGCGCGTCGATGGCCTTGCGGCCCTCGGTCTTCGGCAGCGTGAAGGAGATGTCCGTCAGGCCCGTGGCCGCGGCGGACACGTTCTGCACGACCATGTCGATGTTGATCTCGGCATCGGCGATCGTGCGGAAGATGGCGGCCGCCTCGCCCGGCTTGTCGGGCACACCGACGACCGTGACCTTGGCCTCGGAGGTGTCGTGCGCGACACCGGAGATGATGGCCTGCTCCACCTGCTTGTCCCCAATCGGTTCACTGCTGACCCACGTGCCCTGAAGTCCGCTGAAGCTGGACCGGACGTGGATCGGGATGTTGTAGCGGCGGGCGTACTCCACACAGCGGTGGAGCAGCACCTTGGACCCGGACGCGGCCAGCTCGAGCATGTCCTCGAAGGAGATCCAGTCGATCTTCCGGGCCTTCTTCACCACGCGCGGGTCGGCGGTGAACACGCCGTCGACGTCGGTGTAGATCTCGCACACCTCGGCGTCGAGCGCCGCGGCGAGCGCGACGGCGGTGGTGTCACTGCCGCCCCGGCCGAGGGTGGTGATGTCCTTGGTGTCCTGGCTGACGCCCTGGAAGCCGGCGACGATGGCGATGTTGCCCTCGTCCAGCGAGTCCCGGATACGGCCCGGCGTGACGTCGATGATCCGGGCTTTGTTGTGGACCGAGTCGGTGATGACACCTGCCTGGCTACCGGTGAACGACTGGGCGCTGTGGCCCAGGTTTTTGATCGCCATGGCCAGCAGGGCCATGGAGATCCGCTCTCCGGCGGTCAGCAGCATGTCGAGCTCGCGCCCGGCAGGGATCGGGGATACCTGCTCGGCGAGATCGATCAGCTCGTCCGTCGTGTCGCCCATCGCGGAAACCACGGCGACCACCTGGTGGCCGTTCTTCTTGGCTTCCACGATCCGCTTGGCGACGCGCTTGATGCCTTCGGCATCGGCTACGGAGGAGCCTCCGTACTTCTGCACGACAAGGCCCACGTGCGCTCCTCGCTCCGTTTGTGTTCTTTCCGCAAGTACGCCGGTGTACCGCGGTCGGTTCAGTCTATCGAGCGCCCGTTTTCACCCGTCGTGATACCGCATCGTGAGATGTACGGGCGGCTCGTGTCAGACAGGCTCATGCCCAGGGGGGCGGGGGGCACGCGGAATGTGGGTCGGGTCACATGCTGAGACGGTCAGTCGGCGAGGTCCTCGAGGGGCGTCGTGTCGAGGGTGATGTCGACGGGGCCGGGGAGCTTGACGGGGGCGCCGAAGGGGAGCTTCTCCTGGTGGCGGTAGCGGCCGTCCTCCGGCTGGTTGAACACGACGACAGAGCAGTCACCGCGATCCACCAGGAGGTAGACGGGGATGCCGGCCGCCGCATAGCCGTCGGGTTTCTCGACACGGTCCCGCTGGTCGGTGTCCGGGTCGTACGACGTGATCTCGACAGCCATGAGCACCCCGTCGGCCTGGGACCACTCGCCGTGCCCCTTCAGGCTTCCCCTGGGGACGAGGACGGCGTCCGCGCGCGCCCGGCCCCTGCGATACGCCTCTGTCTTCAGCCCACGCTCGGGGTACAGCCGCAGATCCGGGCGAGCCTGCATGCATTGCTCCAGGAGCCACATGTAGATCTCACTGTGGTTGCCGTCCGGCATGGGCTTGACCAGGACCCTTCCATGGACGAACTCCAGCCGCACGGTCTCCGGGGCATGGCGTTTCAGTTCTTCGAACTCCTCGACGGACATCTGCGGCCGGTGCTGCTCAGTCCTGGGGGTCATGGCGTCGCCTCCTCGACACCATGGTGCCCGGACCGGCACGTCCCGCACGCTCACCCGTTCCTCCCGGCCCTCGGGCGCAGGCCGCCTGCGCGGCGTACCTCGGCGGCCCAGCGGGTGACGTCGACGACGCCGGTGTCCGGAGCCGGGGTGGTGAGGAAGGTGTCCGGGACGTATCCGGGGAGCGGTCCGGCCGGCTCCTCCGTCTCCAGCTCGGCCCGGCAGTCGAGGCACAGGCCGTCCACGATCTTCGCGGTGAGTTCGTCGGCGTCGCAGGTGACGCAGCACATGATCACGCGGTCGATCCGGGCGCGGCGGGCCGCCTTCTGCCGGATCTTCGCCTTCTTCGGCGGCATCTTCGTCTCCAGTCGGTTGCGGGCCAGACCGCCCGGGTTCGTGACGGTCGCGGGAAGCCCGTCGGTCAGGGCCCGGGTGATGTCGTTCGGTGTCGACCCGCGGGACAGCCACTCGGCGGCGAGGTTTTCGAGGGCGTGACAGTCCGAGTCGGACAGGGGCATGCGTGCGTCGGCTTCGCGGAGTCCGGCCAGCGTGCGGTAGGCGGCGCTGCCGGACTCCTCCGGAGCGGCTTCGTCCGCCGGCTCCTCCGGTACGTCCGACTCCTCGGTGCGGGCCAGTCCCGGGCCGTACCCGTCCATGACGATCCGGCCCTTGCGCGCCCGCGCGAACTCCGCCCACCACTCCGGTGACCTGGGCGTACGCGACCAGTACGTCCGCGTCACCCAGCGCATCGAGTTGTCCTCGACGGTGATGTGCTCCCGGATGTGGCGCAGGTGACCGGCGTCGGTCAGCAGCCTCATCGACGAACGGACGGCCTGCTGGCCGTAGCGGGGGTGGTGGGCCGCGATCGCCTTGTAGCCCATCGCGTGACCGTCGTGCAGGTGGTCGATGAACAGCGCCAGGTCGCGTTCGCGGTCGCGCAGGTGTGCGAAGTCCTGGTCTGCGTGCGGGTCTTCGTCACCCACAGAGCGCTTTCCGTACCCCGTTTTGGCCAGGGGGTGGGACGGGGAGGGCAGGACAGGATTAGGGTAGGCGTAAGCCACCATCGAAGGGTCCATTCGATGCGTAGGTCGAGGCCCCGGAGCCGGTGTTGGCGCACCGACCGGGGCCGATCTATGTGCCGCGAACCTAGAGCGGCTTTACGTTCCGACGCAAGCCGATCACGGAACGTCACTCTTTCGAGGTAGGGCGTCCCAACTCAGGTTCAGGCTTGGTTGGTTGGGTCGGTTTCACCCAGCCCAGAGCCCATGGGAAGAGCTCGAAGCCCGAGGCTCAAGCCCCGGGCCGAAGTGCGGAGATGAACGCCGTCCAGGTGCGGGCGGGCACAGTGAGATGCGGGGCGGCGGGGGTCTTCGAGTCGCGGATGTGGACGGTGGTGGGGGTGGCGGCGACTTCGACGCAAGCGGCGCCTTCCGAGTCGCTGTAGCTCGACTTGGACCACTTCAGCTGGTCGCTCATGGCTGATCCACCATCCGCTCGATGAAACGGGTCGACTCATCGGGGCTTAGAGCCTCCGCGCGGATCATGCTAAGCCGCTCAGTAGCGCGGCTGACGACCGCCGGGTCGGCCGAGAGGTGACTACCCAACTGGCCCTCCGTGTAGGCGAACCGTTCGTGATCGCGGTTCACCAGTAGAACGATCGGCCCCATGAGCGCCGACGCGACAACACGCTCGAAGGGCAGCACCTGAAGCGCCACGTTCGGCAGGCAAGAGGTCTTCAGTAGGTGCTGCAACTGCTCGGAGTTCACAAGAGGAGTACGCAGAGCTGCCTCATAGACCACGAAACTGAAAGCCACCGGGGGCTTGCGCTTGGCGAGGACGGACTGCCGTTCCAGCCGAGCCGCGATCCTCTCCTCCACCGTTTCCTCATCCAAGACGGGAACGTGATTCTCGATGAGTGCCCGCGCGTACTCCTTCGTTTGCAGCAGCCCCGGGATGTGCGTGACCTCGAACCACCAGAGGCTGATCGCCTCCCTCTCCCGCTCCATGAACTCCTGCGCCCGGGGCGGGAACTTCTCCCTGCTCAGGTAATCCTTCGCCGCGCTCAGCATCCCCTCCGCCCCGCACAACTCATCGGCCACGTCCAGGACTCGGGCCGTCGGCATGCGTACGCCCTGTTCCATCGCCTTGATGGTGTCCGGGGAGTAGTTGGAGGCGGCGGCCAACTCCTCGCGGGAGACGTTCGCTTTCGTGCGCCAGCGTTTCAACTGGTTGCCGATGAAGCGCCACATGGGGGGCTGCTGGGTCACAGGTCGCACCTCCGGCCGGTACACCGCGTCGTGTATCACCTGGGTCACTACCGACCGTAGCCATCGGGACGCCACCGTGTGACCATGACCGACAGAATTCACCGGCCCTCCTGGGTCCCCGTCCTCGGGCACCGGCTGCGCCTCGCCGGCGTGCACTTCGACGCCGTACGGATCGAGGGGCGCCGGGGCGAGGCCGTCGCCGACTGGCTGATCGAGCGGGCCGACGACGACGCGGGGCCGATCGTGTGCGCGGGCGGGGGCGGGACGCGGTGGGTGTACTTCCTGCTGGCGCCGGGGACCGTGCACCGCCACGACTGGCGGCTGGGCGTCCAGCGCTTCGGGCGGCGCGCGGACCGGACCGTCACCTACATCGGCGTACCGGCGCTGGAGGGCGACACCTGGCCGCTGCGCTGGTACAGCGAGCCGACGCCCACCGCGCCGTTCGTCGACGCGGAGGCGCTGCTCGCCGTCACTTCCCCGGGTGCATCCCCAGTGGGTCGCCGATCTCCTGGGCCATGACGCGGCCCGCCTCGATCTCCAGGGTGTCGTCGCCCAGGTCGGACTGGTCGGTGTCGAGGCCGTCCAGTTCCTCCAAGGGCTGGTTGAGGCGGACGTGGATCAGGACCGACTGGAGGGCGCGCAGGACGGCCGAGGCGGTGGGGCCCCAGTTGGAAAAGTAGGAGAACTGCCACCACCACAGGGCCTCCGTGGTGCGGCCGGCCCGGTAGTGGGCCATGCCGTGGCGCAGGTCGGTGACGATGTCGGCGAGATCGTCGGAGAGCCGGGCCGGGACCGGCGCCTTGCGGGGCTCGTAGGGGTCGAAGACCTCGGAGTAGACGTCGACCGGGTCGAGGAGGCGGACGAAGTTCTCACGGAGGGCGTCCGCGTCCAGGTCCGGGCCGGTGTCCGGCTCGTAGCGCTCCTCGGGGACGATGTCCTCGTGGGCGCCCAGGCGTCCGCCGGCCAGCAGGAGCTGGGAGACCTCCAGGAGGAGGAAGGGGACCGCCGAGGCCGGCTCGTCGCCCTTCGCCACCTCGGTGACGGCCACCAGGAAGCTCTCGATCTGGTCCGCGATCTGGACGACGAAGTCGTCCGGGTTCGGGTCGGTCGCGTGCAGCGTGGCGTCAGACATCTAGCAGTCGTCTCCCCTCGAAGGCGCGGCCGAGGGTCACCTCGTCCGCGTACTCCAGGTCGCCACCCACCGGGAGGCCGCTGGCCAGGCGGGTGACCTTCAGGCCCATGGGCTTGATCATGCGGGCGAGGTACGTCGCCGTCGCCTCGCCTTCGAGATTGGGGTCCGTGGCCAGGATCAGCTCGGTGACCGCGCCGTCGGCCAGCCGGGCCAGCAGCTCCCTGATGCGCAGGTCGTCCGGGCCGACGCCCTCGATCGGGCTGATGGCGCCGCCCAGCACGTGGTAGCGGCCGCGGAACTCGCGGGTCCGCTCGATCGCCACGACGTCCTTCGGCTCCTCCACCACGCAGATCACCGCCGGGTCGCGGCGCGGGTCACGGCAGATGCCGCACAGCTCCTCCTGCGCGACGTTGCCGCAGGTCGCGCAGAAGCGGACCTTCGCCTTCACCTCGAGCAGGGCGTGCGCCAGGCGCCGTACGTCCGTCGGCTCCGCCTGGAGGATGTGGAAGGCGATCCGCTGCGCGCTCTTGGGACCGACGCCGGGCAGCCGCCCCAGCTCGTCGATGAGGTCCTGGACCACGCCTTCGTACAACGGACTGCCGTCCTTCCTGGGGTTCCTGTCACTACGTACGGTAGAGGGCCCGCGCCTTACTCAGAAAGACGGGCGACTAGAACGGCAGGCCGGGGATACCGCTGCCGCCGCCGAGGCCCTGTGCCAGGGGGCCGAGTTTCTGCTGCTGGAGGCTCTGCGCGTTCTCGTTGGCCGCCTGGACGGCCGCGACGACCAGGTCGGCCAGCGTCTCGGTGTCCTCCGGGTCGACGGCCCTCGGGTCGATCTTCAGGGAGCGCAGCTCACCGGAGCCGGTCACGGTGGCCTTCACCAGGCCGCCGCCCGCCTGGCCGTCGACCTCCGTGTTCGCCAGCTCCTCCTGGGCCCTGGCAAGGTCCTGCTGCATCTTCTGCGCCTGCTGCAGCAGCTGCTGCATGTTCGGCTGGCCACCACCGGGGATCACGTCTCAGCTCCTTGGCGTCGGTGCGTGCGTTCCGTAGCGGAATTACCGCTCGGAATGAGCCTACGTGGTCCGGGAGGGCATCGCCCCGCCACTCTTTCGAGTGAGTCGATCTCGTCTCCTATACCTGATCAAGGCCCTCTTCCGGGCGGAAAAGAGGCTAAAGGTCATCCATCGCCACCCATTGGGCGGTAGGAAGGGTCCGGCGCATCAGCATCACGCGTCACTGGGTCACGCAGCGTGATCGGTCGCGGTCGGTCGGGATCAGTAGGGAGTGCCGGGGTGGGTCAGCCGGAGATGCAGCCCGAGGGTCCGCCTCAGGACGGGTGGGGCGAGGGTGCAGCCGGGCTGCGGCCGGGCGATCTGACCGGGCGGGCGTTCCCGCTCGGCGACTGGGGGGAACCGGCGCAGCGGCTGGACGAGCTGTACCGGTGGGTGGAGCGCGGCGCGCTGGAGACGTCGGCCTGGTATCTCGCCGACCGGGTGTGGAAGCGGCGCGGGGCGCGGCTGCTGCGCAGCGGCGCGGCGATGGGTGCCGTCGCCGGGGCCGCGCTGCCGCTGCTGGACCTCACCGGCGTGATCGGCGGGGTCGCGCCCTGGGGGTATCTGGCGCTGATGCTGGCCGTGGCGTGCGTGGGCGTGGACCGGTTCTTCGGGGTGACGTCGGGCTGGATAAGGGACGTGGCGACGGCACAGGCCGTGCAGCGCCGGCTCCAGGTGCTCCAGTTCGACTGGGCCTCGGAGAGCGTGCGTGAGGTGCTGGGCCCGGCGGAGGGCACGGCGAGCGAGGCCGCGGACCGGTGCCTGGGGGTGCTGCGGCGCTTCTCGGAGGACATCACGGAGCTGGTGCGCACCGAGACGGCCGACTGGATGGTGGAGTTCCGCACCGGGTCGGCGCCGCTCGGCATCCAGTCGACGGTGGCCTCTCCCGGTGCGCGGCAGGACGGCACGGTCGTGCACGGGCGGTTCCCGATGCCGCCGGGTGGCGGGACCCGGCCGAACATGCCGCGGCAGCGGCCGCCGGAGCCTCGCTGAGGCTGTTCGGGGAGCGGGCGGTTGCCGGTCGTTCTGCGGCTGCGGGTGGGTGGGGGCTGGTCGCGTCCGCGCGGCGCAGTCGCCGTCAGACGCGGCCCGCGCCTCTGGGGAGTCGCCGTCACGTCGGCCCGCACAGCCCCGCGGCCCTCGGGGGTTGCGGTCACGTCGGTTGCGAAGTCGCCCCGGGCGGGCGGGTCAGCTCTGGCGGGTGTAGGTCAGTTTCTCTCCGTTGCTGGTGTTGACCCGCTCCAGGGTGCCGTCCGGGAGCAGGGTGACCTCGCTGGCCGCGCCCGGGGAGCAGGAGGTCGCCGGGCCGGTGACCACGGTGGACGGGCCGATCTGCAACGGACCGTTCGGGCCGGGTGCCGCGCTGAGGGACGCCGTGAACTCACAGTGGTAGGTGCCGCTGCCGGCCGGGCCCTCGGCGACGAGGGTGAGGACCGTGTCGCCCACCTCGCCCTGCCGGATGGTCAGCACACGCGTGTTGAGGCCGGTCCCGTTGTCGATCGTCGTGGCCCAGGTCCCGAGGTATCCCTGCGGGACGGTGCCGCCCTGCGCCGACGGGGACGGGTCGGCTGACGGGGTGTCGGTGGTCGGCTGCGGGGAGGGCTGCGGGCCCGTCGTGGTCGGGGACGGCTTCGGCTCCTGGGCCGAGCCGCCGCCGCTCATGAACGCGTACACCGAGCCGCCTGCGGCCAGCGCGACGATCACCGCGATCACGACGAGCAGCACGGTGGAACGGCCGCTGCGGCGCGGTGGCTCCTGCGCCCCGAAGGGCGGGGGCCCGTACGGCGGTGTGGCCCCGGGCCCGCCGCCGGGTGCCGCGTACCCCGGCCCGCCCCAGCCACCGGGCTGCCCCGGGTAGCCGTAGGCGCCGGGCGCAGGCGACGGCTGGGGATGCGGGTGGCCGTACGGGGCGGGGGCCACCGTGTTCTGCGGGTAACCGGGGCTCCCGCCGTACGGGCCCTGCGCTGCCGACGCCTGCGCGTGCTGCACGCCGGGCTGCGGGGGGACGCCGTACGCCGCGGGCGGGTGACCGGGCTGGTGCGGATCGGACGGGGTGTGCGGGGCGTGCGGGGCGGGTGTCGGGTGGGCCGCCTGGGGGTGGCCGTGCGGGGGTGTCTGCGCGGGGGCGGGCGTGCCCGTCGCGGCACCGGCACCGGCACCGGCACCGCGCGCTGCGGCGCCGCCCGCTCCGGCGGCCATCGTCGGCAGATACCCCGGCTGCCCCGGCGGAGGCGGCCCGGCCACCCCGTCCCGGGGACCGGGCACACCGGGTGCGCCGGGTGCGCCGGGCGCTGCGGCGGCGGAGGCGTGCTCGGGCGCGGCGCCGGGGCCGCCGGCCGGGGCGGGCGGGGCGCCGGCCGGGGCGGGCGGAACGGCCGCCGGGGCGTCACCGGGCACGGTGGGCCGGGCGCCCGCGGGGCCGCCGGGACCCGGGGCCGCGGTCCCACCGGGGCCGGGGGTCACGGCCCCACCAGGGCCGGAGGCCGCGGCGCCGACGCCACCGGAACCGGCCGTCGCCGCCCCACCAGGACCGGAGGTCGCGGCACCGGCGCCGCCGGATCCGGCCCGCCCGGCACCCACGGCGTCACCGGGACCGAGGGCCCCGGCGCCACCGGAACCGGGTGTCACCGCCCCACCGGAACCGGAGGCCCCGGCACCGTGGGCGCCGCCGGGCTCACCCGAACCCGGGGTCGCGGCTCCACCCGGACCGGGGCTACCGGCGCCCGGGGTGCCGCGCGGGGCGTCCTGGGCCGTGGCCTGGGGGGCGCCCTGGCGGGGCGGGCCGGCCGCGGCGGAGCCGGGGGCCGCCGGGACGCCGGGGGCGGCGCCGTCGTCCGCCCCCGCGTCACCCCGGGCACCCGGCGCGTCCACCGCGCCGGCGGCGACCGCACCCGTCGTGCCCGGCCCCGCGCTCTCCGGGTTCTCCGTGTCCAGCAACCGCACCGCGTGGCGGCCGAGTTGGGCGACCAGGGAGCCGGGGAGCCAGGGGTCGCGGGAGCGGCCGTCGGTGACGGTGTCCTCCGCGCCGGTGTGTGCCAGGACGCGGTCCAGGGTGGGGCGGGCGGCGGGGTCCTTGCGCAGGCACTCGCGGACCAGGTCGGCGATGCCCTCCGGCACGCCCTCCAGGTCGGGTTCCTCCTGGGCGATGCGGTACATCAGCGCGTGCGCCCCACTGGTGGCGGAGCCGAAGGGGAGGGTGCCGGTGGCCGCGTAGGCCAGCACCGAGCCCAGGCAGAAGACGTCGCAGGCCGGTGTGATGCGGTCGCCGCGCACCTGCTCGGGTGCCATGAAGCCGGGCGAGCCGACCAGCGAACCGGTGCGGGTGAGCCCCTCCCGGGCCGGGGTCTCCAGCGCCCGGGCGATGCCGAAGTCGATGACGCGGGGGCCGTCGATCGTCACCAGCACGTTGGACGGCTTCAGGTCGCGGTGGACGATGCCCGCCGCGTGGATGTCCTTCAGGGCGTGCGCGAGACCCGCCGCGAGGATGCGCACCGAGCGCTCCGGCAGCGCCCCGTGATCGTGGCCGACGACCCGCTCGAGGCTCGGCCCGGCGACGTACCCGGTGGCGACCCACGGCACGGCCGCCTCGGTGTCGGCGTCGAGCACGGGTGCCGTCCAGTGGCCGCCGACCTGCCGGGCGGCCTGCACCTCCTGCCGGAACCGGGCGCGGAACTCCTCCTGCGCGGCCAGCTCCTCGCGGACCAGTTTCACGGCGACCGTGCGCCCCCGGTCGGAACGGGCCAGGTACACCTGCCCCATCCCGCCGGCCCCGAGCCGCGCCAGCAGCCGGTAGACGCCGATACGGTGCGGATCCCCCGGCCCGAGCTTCTCCATGCCGTGCCCCTCCCCCTGTGCAACGGACCCACGATAGTTGCGGGGCCGGCGCGGGGTGGACGGGCCGGTGTCTACGGTTCCGTAACAGCCGGCCCGAGCTCGTCCAGGACCACGGACAGCCGCTCCAGCAGGGCGACGGCGGATGCCAGCTCGGCCTCGCCGAAGGCATCGGCCAGCCGGTCGGCGAAGGCCGCGTGCCGGGGGCCGATACGGGCGACGGCCTCGCGCCCCTCCTCGGTGGGGGCGAGGAGTTTGGCGCGGCGGTGCGCCGGGTTGGGCAGGTACTCGGCCAGCCCCCGCTCCACGAGCAGGTCGGCGATCCGCTGCACGCTCTGCCGGGTGATGCCCATGGCGCGGGCGATCCCGGCGACCGGCAGGGGCTCCGGCAGCACCGCCCCGAGCACCTGCCACCAGGCGGCGGTCAGCCCGGCCGGCCGGGCCATCTCCTCGGCGACGGCGAGGAACTGCCCGTTGAGCCGGAAGACGCCGAGCGCGCTGCGGCTGAGCAGGTCCTGACGGGCCCGGCTCACTGCGCCCCGGCCTGCTGCAGCTGGGCGTACGCCTTCGCGTCGGAGTCGTGGAAGAGGCGGTACCAGGCGTCGGTCACGTGCTCGGCGTAGGCGCCGAGCAGCCGGAAGATCTCCCGGGCGAAGGCGACCGGCTCGGTGGGGCCGGCGCTGATCAGCAGGCCGTCGGTGACGGCGTCCGCCTCGACGTACCGGTCGCCGCCGGCGTACCCGGTGGCCGCCAGGTACTCCGCCGCCCCGCTGGTGTGGGCGCGGTCGTCGAAGAGGCCCTCGCGGGCGAGCCCGCGGGTCGCCCCGCAGATCGCGGCCACGGGGACGCCGGCGTCCAGGAAGGCGCGGGCGGTGCGGGCGAAGGGGGCGAGGGGATCGCCGTCGGCGTTCCAGTCGTTCGCGCCGGCCAGGATCAGCAGGGAGCTGTCCTCGGGGCGCACCTCGTGCAGGGCGACGTCGGGCTGGATGCGCAGGCCGCCGATGCTGGTGACGGGCTCGCGGGTGGGGCCGACGGTCCGGACGGGGAAGCCGGCGAGCGCGAGGTGCGCGGTGGCGTGGCCGGTCTCCCAGTCGGCGAGGGTGTCGTAGACGGCGAGGTGCACGGGCTTGCGGTCGGTGCTGCTCATGGCTGCCTCCAGCGCGAAAGACCTTATGACAGCAGGCTGTCATTACGACAGTCTCCTGTCAATGTCCTCAGGGGGGTGCGGAGACACCGGCCCCCGTTCGACAACCTGTCGTGGAAACCCCCTGTCCACAGACAGGACGCCGATACCGCTTCCGCATCGCGGACATTTACGCTCGCCGTCATGACCCCTCATCTGCCCGACCCCCAGACCGGCGCCGCGGTGAAGGCCGCGGACCGCGCGCACGTGTTCCACTCCTGGTCCGCGCAGGACCTGATCGACCCGCTCGCCGTCGCCGGCGCGGAGGGGTCGTACTTCTGGGACTACGACGGCAAGCGCTACCTCGACTTCACCAGCGGGCTCGTCTACACGAACATCGGCTACCAGCACCCGAAGGTCGTCGCCGCGATCCAGGAGCAGGCCGCGACGATGACGACGTTCGCGCCGGCCTTCGCGCTCGAGGCGCGCTCGGAGGCGGCCCGGCTGATCGCCGAGCGCACCCCCGGGGACCTGGACAAGATCTTCTTCACCAACGGCGGCGCCGACGCCGTCGAGCACGCGATCCGCATGGCCCGGCTGCACACCGGCCGTGCGAAGGTGCTCTCGGCGTACCGCTCGTACCACGGCGGCACCCAGCAGGCGATCAACGTCACCGGTGACCCGCGCCGCTGGGCCAGCGACACCGGCACGAACGGCGTCGTCCACTTCTGGGCGCCCTTCCTGTACCGCTCCCGCTTCTACGCCGAGACCGAGGAGCAGGAGTGCGCGCGGGCGCTGGAGCACCTCGAGACGACCATCGCCTTCGAGGGCCCCGCGACGATCGCCGCGATCGTCCTGGAGACCGTGCCCGGCACCGCCGGGATCATGGTCCCGCCGCCCGGCTATCTCGCCGGGGTGCGCGAGATCTGCGACAAGTACGGGATCGTCTTCGTCCTGGACGAGGTGATGGCCGGGTTCGGCCGCACCGGTGAGTGGTTCGCGGCCGATCTGTTCGGCGTCGTACCGGACCTGATGACCTTCGCCAAGGGCGTGAACTCCGGTTACGTGCCGCTCGGCGGCGTCGCGATCTCCGGGAAGATCGCCGAGACCTTCGGCAAGCGGCCCTACCCGGGCGGGCTCACCTACTCCGGGCACCCGCTGGCCTGCGCCGCGGCCGTGGCGACGATCAACGTGATGGCAGAGGAGGGCGTGGTCGAGCACGCCAAGCGGCTCGGTGAGACGGTGCTCGCCCCCGCCCTCGCCGACCTCGCCGAGCGGCACCCGAGCGTCGGGGAGGTGCGCGGCACCGGCATGTTCTGGGCGCTGGAGCTGGTGAAGGACCGGCGCACGCGCGAGCCGCTCGTGCCGTACAACGCGGCCGGTGAGGCGAACGCGCCGATGGCGGCCTTCGCGGCGACGGCCAAGGCGCACGGCGTGTGGCCGTTCGTGAACATGAACCGCACCCACGTCGTCCCGCCGTGCAATGTCACCGAGGCCGAGCTGAAGGAGGGCCTCGCGGGGCTGGACGCGGCGCTGTCGGTGGCGGACGAGTACACGGTGTAGCTCCCGCGCGGGTCCCCCGCCCGGCCGAACGCGTAAGGTGGCGTGCTCGTAGACAGCCTGCGAGCCCGCCACCCCCGCGCGTTCCGGAAGGAGCCCCCACGACCATGCCCGGCAGTACCGGCACCGGCGCCGTGACCCGCAGCACCCTGCGGCAGCAGATCGCCGACGCACTGCGCGACGAGGTGCTGGCCGGCCGGCTCAAGCCGGGGCAGGAGTTCACCGTCAAGGAGATCGCCGAGCAGTACGGCGTCTCCGCGACACCCGTGCGCGAGGCGCTCGTCGACCTCGCCGCGCAGGGGCTGCTGGAGGCCGACCAGCACCGCGGCTTCCGGGTGCACGAGTACTCCGTCGCGGACTACCGGGGCATCATCGAGGCCCGCAGCCTGGTCGTGGAGGGGATGTTCACGGCCCTCGACGAAGGCCACAAGGGCTACCGCGACCTGCACGAACCGCAGGTGGCGGCGGCCGCCGCCGGGGTGCGGCGGCGCGCCGAGGAGGCGCAGCGGGCGGCGCGGGCCGGTGATCTGACCGTGCTGATCGGCTACGACCTCAGGTTCTGGCGGGAGCTGAGCAGTCTGTTCGGCAACCCCTATCTCGCCGACTTCCTGCACCGGCTGCGCGTGCAGTCCTGGGTGTGCGCGGTGCAGCATCTGCGGCTGCTCACCGATCTGCGCGGCCATCTGTGGGCCCGCCATACCGAGTTGGTCGATGCCCTGTCGGGGCGCGACACCGCCACCGCCCGGTCGATCGTCACGTCGTACAACGCGCACTCGCTCGCGCTGGTCGAACAGCTCGCGGCCCGCAGGGGTGAGGGGCGCGGCACAGGGGAAAACGTCCGCTGACCGGGACGTACCCGCGCCTTACGGGGGCGGGTGACAGCGAATACGCTGCCCTGACCAAGGCGTGCGCTGTTGCTGTGTGAGGAGCTCCTTTTGGCCTGTGACCTGTGGCTGGTACCGCTCGTCGACGTGTTGTGCCACGCGCCCGACAACCCGTTCGCCGAGGAACTCGCCCAGTACAACGCGGCACTCGCCGAAGCCGGCCTGCCGCCGGTGCCGGTGTACCAGTACATGCCGGGCTTGTCCGGCGACGTCGGCCCGGTCGCCGGGTTCGACTACGACGCCCTGCACTTCCTGCGGCGCGCGCACCTGCTCCAGCTGTGCGGGCTGCCGGTGACGCCGGTGGACGAACTCGGCGGGGACTACGAGCAGTTGCTGGAGATGTTCGAGACGACGGCCCAGCAGTCGCATCTGGTCTGGCACTACGACCATGCCGGCGCCTACGTGCCGCTGGACTTCCCGCACCCGCTGGCCAACGACGAACTCCTCGCGGGCGGTGGCCCGTTGGGCTCCTCACAGGGGCTGCTGCGGGAGCTGGAACAGGTCGCCCCGGCGCTCGGCATCGACCCGGCCAATCCGCCGGCACCGCCGCAACCGCCGCTGGAGCCGACGGAGTTGGAACAGCCGGCCGCACCGGCGCCGTACGATCCGAGCCCCTTCGCCCGCGAGCGTCACGTGTGGCTGGGACTGCACGCGGCGGCGACGCGGAGCCTGGCGCAGGGCTCGATGATCGTGTTCAGCTGACGGGCGGCCCGGTCACTGGAGCTGGGACAGACCCTGCTGCAGCTCGTCGAGGTTCATGACCGGCGTGACCTCGACATAGGCGTTCAGGTCGCTGAACAGGGGATCGAGGGCGGGCGGGATCTTCGAGCTGTCGGCCATGTCGACGACCATCAGCATCGACCGGTGCCCGTCCAGGGGGCCGAAGTAGACCGCTTCCGGCTTGATGCGGTCCAGGGCGGTCTTCACGAGGTCCGGCATCTTGCCGCTGCGAATGGCCTCGTTGCCGCGTTCCGTGTCCATGGTGGCTTTGACGAGCAGGCGCATCGCTCTCACCTTCTTCGTGGTCGATGGATGCCCCTACGGACTCACCTTATGTCCGGCAAGTCCGGTCCGCCCGCCCGCCGCAGGCGTGCGTCAGGCGATGAGGTGGATCTCCGGCGGCCACAGCACCCCGGTGGCCAGGAGGAGGGACGGTCCCAGGTGGACCGGGCACACCCGCAGGGCGGGGCGGCCGGGGCGGGTCACCTCGAAGCGGGCCCGCTCGCCGCAGTCGGTGCCGGCGACCTCGCCACCGTACGGGCCGCGGCACGGTACCTCACGCCGCTGCATGTCTCCATTCGAACGCACAACGGGCGCCCCCGCTTGCCGGGGGCGCCCGTGTGTGCTGCGGGAGGACCTACAGGAACGAGTTGATCTCGATCGTCTCGTCCCGGCCCGGCCCCACACCGATCGCGGAGATCGGCGCGCCGGACATCTCCTCGAGCGCCTTCACATACGCCTGCGCGTTCTTCGGCAGGTCGGAGAAGGACTTCGCCTTGCTGATGTCCTCGCTCCAGCCCGGGAGCATCTCGTAGACCGGCTTCGCGTGGTGGAAGTCGGTCTGCGAGTACGGCAGCTCCTCGACGCGCTTGCCGTCGATCTCGTACGCCACGCAGACCGGGATCTGCTCCCAGCCGGTGAGGACGTCGAGCTTGGTGAGGAAGAAGTCGGTCAGGCCGTTGACCCGGGTCGCGTAACGGGCGATCACCGCGTCGAACCAGCCGCAGCGGCGGTCACGGCCGGTGGTGACACCCCGCTCGCCACCGATGCGGCGCAGCGCGTCGCCGTCCTCGTCGAACAGCTCGGTCGGGAAGGGACCGGCGCCGACACGGGTCGTGTACGCCTTGAGGATGCCGATGACCCGGCTGATCTTCGTCGGGCCCACGCCGGCACCGGTGCAGGCGCCACCGGCGGTCGGGTTGCTGGACGTGACGAAGGGGTACGTGCCGTGGTCGATGTCCAGCAGCGTGCCCTGGCCGCCCTCGAAGAGCACGACCTTGTCGTCCTCCAGGGCCTGGTTCAGGATCAGCACGGTGTCGGCGACGTACGGCTTGATCTTCTCGGCGTAGCCCAGCAGCTCCTCGACCACCTGGTCGGCGGTGATGGCGCGCCGGTTGTAGAGCTTGGTGAGGATCTGGTTCTTGACGTCGAGGGCCGCCTCGACCTTCTGGTGCAGGATCGACTCGTCGTAGAGGTCCTGCACCCGGATGCCCACGCGGTTGATCTTGTCCGCGTAGGTCGGTCCGATGCCGCGCCCGGTCGTGCCGATCTTGCGCTTTCCGAGGAAGCGCTCGGTCACCTTGTCGACGGTGACGTTGTACGGCGTGATGATGTGCGCGTTGCCGCTGATCAGGAGCTTCGACGTGTCGACGCCGCGCTCGTTCAGACCGCTCAGCTCGGAGAGCAGGACCGACGGGTCGACGACGACACCGTTTCCGATGACGGGCGTACAGCCGGGAGAGAGGATTCCGGAAGGGAGGAGGTGCAGTGCGTACTTCTGGTCGCCGACGACGACCGTGTGGCCGGCGTTGTTGCCGCCCTGGTAGCGCACTACATAATCCACCGATCCACCGAGCAGGTCGGTGGCCTTTCCCTTGCCCTCGTCACCCCACTGAGCACCGAGCAGCACAAGTGCGGGCACGCGCGTACACCCCTTCCGGGCGGGGCATGTCCAAGGTCAGGGGCGTACGCGGAAGGGTTCCGCCGCGTGCACCACGGCCGTCGTTGGCCGCTACCGTCGGACCGGATGCCCCGGAATAGACGAAGCCCCTGGCGCAATAGCGCAAGGGGCTCTTGCACAAAGATGCTACCCGAGGAAGCGAGGCAGGACCGAGGTGGCGACCTTCGCGATGTCCGACCAGCTGTTGGTGATCATCGATCCGGTCGCCCGGCGGACGGACCCAGAGTCCGTCCGGATCGCGAAAGACGTGCTCAGCGCGGGTGCGGCGACGAAGGTGTGCCTACCGGAGGGGCCGGAGGAGTTCGCCCGGATGCTGCTGCGTCGGGGGTCGCGCAGGCCGGTCGTGGTCGGTGACGACCGTGCCCTGGCCCGGGCGGTGACGCTGCTGCACCGGCGGCGGGAGCTGGCCGGATGTGCGCTGTCGGTGGTGCCGGTCGGGGGCCGGCTGTCCGTGGTGCGCTCGCTCGGCGTGCCGACGGGCGCGGTGGCGGCGGCGCGGGCCGTCCTGGACGGGGCCGAGCGGCGCCTGGACCTGCTGGTCGACGACAGCGACGGGGTGGTGCTGGGCGGGCTGCGGATCCCGCCGCTGCGGGAGGCTCCGCCGGTCACGGAGGACGCGGAGGCGGCACGGCCGTGGCTGCGCACCTGCCGTTCCCTCGTGCACGCGCTGGTGCCCGCCCGCCCGGCCCGGGTGACGGTGGACGCCGGCGGTCCGGCCCGGCTGCGGGTGGAGGTCGACGGGGAGCTGCTGGTCGGCACCGGGCAGCCGGTGTCGGGCGTGTCGGTGATGCCGGGGGCCGCGGGGGTCGCGGAGGTGGAGGTGCGGCCGGTGTCCGTGGGCGCGGCGGCCACCCCGCTGCGGGCGGCGGGCCGCCTGGTCACGGTCACGGGCGCGGACTTCCGCTACCGCGCGGACGCGGCGGTGTCCGGCCCGGTCCGCCGGCGGACGTGGACGGTGGCCGAGGGGGCGTGGTCACTGACGGTGCCGGCCACGGGGTGAGCCGGGCTCCCGCGCGGGACGTGCGGTGCCGTTCAGCCCCTGCGCCGTGCCTCTCGGTGTTCCCGCCAGCGTTCCATCATCCCGGCGACGTCCTGCTCGATGAACTCGAAGAAGGCCAGCGTCTCGGCGAGGCGGGCGCCGGCCGGGGTGTCCGCGCCGAGGCCGGCCACGCCCTCACGCAGGGCGTCCTCCCAGCGCTTGATGATCGCCTCGCGATTGGTGAGCGCCTCGTACCACTGATCGCTGTGCACCCGGTACCGCTCGCGCCGCGAACCCGGCTCGCGCTCCCTCGAGACCATGTGCACCTGGGACAGATAGCGCACCGCGCCCGAGACGGCGGCCGGGCTGATCCGCAGCTGCGCGCCCAGCTCGGCCGAGGTCAGCGTCCCGGTGTCGGAGGCGAGCAGCGCGGCGAACACCCGGGCCGGCATGCGCGGCATGCCCGCCTCCACGAGCTGCGCCGCGAAGTGCTCGACGAAGCGGGAGACCGCCTCGGGGTCCCGTCCGTCCTGCCGCTCCACCGTGTCGTCGACCATGCACCCAGCCTAACGTCCCTTTCCATCTTTCTTTAACTTCACAAATTTCTGAAAGAAGCGTACGTTCGGAACCATGACGAAGGCCATCTCGGTGTCCGGACTGCACAAGTCCTTCGGCCGCACCCACGCCCTCGACGGACTCGACCTGGAGGTCGAGGCCGGCGAGGTGCACGGCTTCCTCGGTCCCAACGGCGCCGGCAAGTCCACCACCATCCGGGTCCTGCTCGGCCTGCTGCGCGCCGACTCCGGCGCCGCGCAGGTCCTCGGCCGCGACCCCTGGCGGGACGCCGTCGAGGTGCACCGCCGCATCGCGTACGTACCCGGTGACGTCACCCTGTGGCGCAACCTCACCGGGGGCGAGGTCATCGACCTGTACGGCCGGCTGCGCGGCGGCCTCGACGCGCGGCGCCGCGCCGAGCTGATCGACCGCTTCGAGCTGGACCCGACCCGCAAGGGCCGCACGTACTCCAAGGGCAACCGGCAGAAGGTCGCGCTGGTCGCCGCGTTCGCCTCGGACGTGGACCTGCTGATCCTGGACGAGCCGACCTCCGGGCTCGACCCGCTGATGGAGGAGGTGTTCCAGCGCTGCGTCGCCGAGGAGCGGCAGCGGGGCCGGACCGTCCTGCTGTCCTCCCACATCCTCAGCGAGGTCGAGGAGCTGTGCGACCGGGTCAGCATCATCCGCAAGGGCCGGACCGTGGAGACCGGCTCCCTCGCCGACCTGCGCCATCTGACCCGCACCAGCGTCACCGCCGAACTCGCGGGCCCGCCGAACGGGCTCGCCCGCCTGCCCGGCGTGCACGGCCTCGACGTCCAGGGCCGCCGGGTCCGTCTCCAGGTCGACACCGACCACCTGGACGCCGTGCTGCGCTCCCTCGCCGGGACCGGCGTGCGGTCCCTGACGTCGACGCCGCCGACCCTGGAGGAGCTGTTCCTGCGCCACTACCAGGGCACCGGGGACGAGGTGGCCCGATGACCGCCCTGGCCGGCACCGGCACCCTCACCCGCTTCGCCCTGCGCCGCGACCGGATGACGCTCCCGGTGTGGATCGCGGTCAACGCCCTGATGGTCCTGTCGATGCCGAACGCGCTGCGGGGCCTGTACCCCACCGACGCCGACCGCGCCGACCTGCTCCGCCAGATGTCCGCCAACTCCTCCCTGCGCGCCATGGTCGGCCCCGTCTTCGGCGACTCCCTGGGCGCGCTCACCGCCTGGCGCGTCGGCGTCTACGCCGGTGCGCTCGCGGCGGTCACCGGCCTGCTGGTCGTCGTACGCCACACCCGCGACGAGGAGGAGAGCGGGCGGCACGAACTCCTCGCCTCCGGCGCGGTGGGGCGGCGCGCGTCGCTCACGGCGGCCCTGCTCACGGCGGTGGTCGCGAACGCCGTACTGGCGCTGCTGCTGGCGGCGGGGCTGGCCGCGCAGGGCGCGGCGGGAGCCGTGGCGTTCGCGCTCGGCGTCGCGGGCACGGGTCTGGTCTTCGCCACGCTCGCCGCGATCGTCGCCCAGCTGACCGAGAGCGCCCGCCTGGCGCGCGGCCTGACGGCGGCCGCGCTGGGCGCGGCGTTCGTGCTGCGCGCGGCGGGCGACGCGGCGCGGGACGACGGCTCGTCCGCGCTGACCTGGCTGTCGCCGCTGGGCTGGCTGGAGAACCTGCGCGCCTTCGCCGGTGAACGCTGGTGGGTGCCGGCGCTGTTCACGGCGGCCGTGCTCGCGCAGGCGGCCGTGGCGTACGTCCTCGCCGCGCGCCGGGACGTCGGCCTGAGCTTCCTGCCGGCCCGGCCCGGACCGGCGGCGGGCCGGCTGGGCACGGCGGGCGCGCTGGCCTGGCGTCTGCAGCGCGGCGGCGTGCTGGGCTGGTCGGTGGGCTTCTTCGTCGCCGGGGTGGTCTACGGCGGGATGACCGAGGGCGCGGCCGACCTGGTCGGGGACAACGCGCGAGCCCGGGAGATCTTCGAGCGGATGGGCGGCCACGCCGGCCTCACGGACACCTTCCTCGCGTCGATGACCGGCGTGATGGGCCTGATCGCCGCCCTGTACGTCGTCGCCTCGGTGCTCCGGCTGCACGGCGAGGAGACCTCGGGGCGCGCGGAACCGGTCCTGGCGGGCGCGGTCGGCCGCCTGCGCTGGGCCGCCGGCCATCTGGTGATCGCCTTCGGCGGTGCGGCGCTGCTGATGCTCCTGACCGGCCTCGGCTTCGCCGCCGGGTACGGCAAGGAGGCGGGAGCGATCCTGGGGGCCTGTCTGGTGCAGGTGCCGGCGGTGTGGGTGATCGGCGGGACGGCGGTCCTGCTGTACGGCTGGGCGCCGCGCCTGGCACCGGCGGCGTGGGGCGTCGCGGGCGCCGTCCTGCTGCTGGGCTGGGTGGGACCGGCGCTGGACGCGCCGGAGGCGGTCCTGGACCTCTCCCCCTTCGGCCACCTGCCGAAGCTGCCGGGCGGGGAGATGGCGTGGGAGCCGGTGGCAGTGCTGCTGGGGCTCGCGGCGGTCCTGGTCGCGGCCGGGCTGACGGGAGTGCGCAGGCGGGACCTGACGGCGTGACGCGGGGGCGGGCGGCCGCCACGCGCGAACGCGGGGGCGGCCGTTCACCCGCGGAGATCTGATCGGCCGGCGTTCACCCGCGGACACTGGGTCAGCCGGCGTTCACCCGTAGGCCCTCCCACCCCCGGATCACGAAGTTCGGCTTGCGCTTCGGCTCGGCGGCGAGGGT
Source organism: Streptomyces sp. NPDC028635 (assembly GCF_040637635.1). Classification (NCBI taxonomy): domain Bacteria; kingdom Bacillati; phylum Actinomycetota; class Actinomycetes; order Kitasatosporales; family Streptomycetaceae; genus Streptomyces; species Streptomyces sp. NPDC028635. Next base: position 97,452 of record NZ_JBEZWX010000025.1, read on the forward strand.
GAGGGCCGGTGCCTTGGCGAGCAGGGCACTCATCGAGGCGGCCAGTTCGATACGGGCCAAGGGCGCGCCGATGCAGTAGTGGATGCCGGCGCTGAAGGAGATGTGCGGGTTGTCGCGCCGGGTGAGGTCCAGGCGGCCGGGGTCGGTGAAGACCGCCGGGTCGTGGTTGGCGGAACCGAAGAGCATGGCGATCTCCGCGCCCCTCGGGATCGTCGTGCCGTCGATCTCGATGTCGTCCAGCACCCAGCGTTCGAAGAGCTGGAGCGGGGTGTCGTAGCGCATCAGCTCCTCGATCGCGGTGGGGACCAGGGAGGGGTCGGCGCGCAGGGCGGCCAGCTGGTCCGGGTGCCGGAAGAGGGCGTACCAGCCGTTGACGGTGGCGTTGACGGTGGCCTCGTGGCCGGCGTTGAGGAGCAGGACGGCGGTGGAGATCATCTCTTGCTCGGTGAGCCGGTCGCCCTCGTCGTGGGCGGCGATCAGGCCGGAGATCAGGTCGTCGCCGGGTTCCTCGCGGCGGGCGGCGATCAGCTCACGCAGGTAATCGGAGAACTCCACCGACGCCCGCACGGCCCTGGCCGCCGTCTCCTCGGACGGGTTCAGCTCGTACATCCCGCAGATGTCCGCCGACCAGGGCCGCAGCAGATGCCGGTCGCCCTCGGGGATGCCCAGCATCTCGGCGATCACGGCGACGGGCAGCGGCTCGGCCACATCCGTGAGCAGGTCCCCGCCGCCCGCGTCGACGAGCCGCTGGACGAGGTCGCCCGCCAGCGCGTGCACGTACGGCCTCAGCCGCTCCACCGTGCGCGGGGTGAACGCCTTGGACACCAGCCGCCGGATCCGGGTGTGGTCCGGCGGTTCGAGGTCGAGCATGCCGTGGTCGTTGAGCGTGTGGAACGGCTCGTGCTCCGGCGGGGGCGGGGTGCGCCCGAACTCCTCGTGGGAGAACCGGTGCAGATACGTCCGGCCCAGCCGGCGCTCCCGCAGCAGCGCGGAGACGTCCGCGTGGTGCGGGACCAACCACTGGTTCGTCGGCTCGTAGTGGAGCACCCGGCCGCGTTCGCGCAGTTCGGCGTAGGCCGGGTAGGGGTCCTCGACGAAGCGCGGGTCCCAGGGGTCGAAGGCGAGATCGGTGACCGCTGACATGCACGGACGCTAACGCGGCAGCCCGTCGTCCGGCCAGGGGTCGGGCCGTGGTCTCCGGGGCCGCCCGCTCGTCCGGTTCTTGCTCAGTTCTTGCTCAAAGCCGTTGTCTTCGGCGGCTCTGTTCTACAAGATCACCTCTGTCGCGGTTGCCCCGCTCCGGTCGCCCGACCAGCGGCCGAGGAGAGGGGCGCGGACCGCGCCGTGTCTGTCTGACCAACAGGCACCACGTTGCACAACTGCACAAGAGGGGAACACCGACGTGACATCGTCGACTGCCATACGCGCCGCCGCGATCGTGGCCACCGCAGCGATGGCTCTGGGGGGTGCGGCTCCGCTGGCCGAGGCCACGGAGGCGCAGGGCATGGCCCGCACCACCGTCATCGACACCGGCGAGCCGACGTTCACCGCGGCCGAGGTGCGGGATCTCATTCAGCGGATGAAGGCCGACGGGGGCTCCGACACCGCCGAGATCGCCCAGTTCGAGGCCTACGCCGACCGGCTGGAGGGCAAGGGACCCACCAAGCCGATGCCGGGATTCGGGTGGAGCACCATCGTCCGCAAGCTGGTCGTGGCCGGCTTCCGGCACGGTGGCGTGTGGCTGGGCAAGGTGCTCAAGCGGGTCTCGCCGAAGGCCGCCAAGTACGCCTCCAGGAACGGCAACAAGATCGCCGACGCGATCGACGCCGTGGAGAACTGGGGCGAACACGCGCTGACCCTGGCCCTGATGAAGGCCGGCCTGCCGCACGACATCGCCAGTGACCTCGCCAAGGCGATCATCATCATCGCCGCGTAGGCGGGGGCAGCCGGATGGATGACGAACCGTCGACACCTGGTGAGAAGCGGCTCGCCCGCCTGGTCGTGGGGGGACTCGTACTGTTCGTGGCCGGACTGGTCGGGCTGGTGTTCCTGCTGGTCCTGCTCGTCACGGCCGTGGTCTTCCCCGACGCGGTGGCGTTCGACGGGGTCCTGCCCGTCCTGTGGGCGCTGCTGCTGATGGGCCCCTGCGCGGCCGTCGCCATGGCCGTCACGGTGCCGGCGCGCGCTCTCCTGCGCGCCTCGCTGCACCCGTCACCGTCCGTGGCCCGCGTCTTCGACGCCGTCTTCGGCTGGCTGTCGGCGTTCCTCGTCGGAGTGATGCTGCTGGAGTGGACGCCGGGGGTTCGCGCCCACTCCCTGCTGCCGGCCGTCGCCGTCGCCACCGTGGGCCTGCTGCTGGAACCGCTCACGGACCGCCTCGGCAAGAAGGGCGACAAGGACGGGGACGCTCCCTGACCCTCGCCTCTGACCGTCGCCTCCCGGTGGGCCGGCCGCACCGCCGCCGGCCCACCGGTGCCGCCGCGGGCCGTCAGCTCGGCGTCACCAGACGGGTCTCGTACGCGAACACCGCCGCCTGGGTGCGGTCGCGCAGACCCAGCTTCACCAGAATGCGGCTCACGTGCGTCTTGATCGTCGACTCGGCGACCACGAGCCGCTCGGCGATCTCCGCGTTCGACAGCCCCTGGGCGATCAGTACCAGCACCTCCGTCTCCCGTTCGGTCAGCTCCCCGTACGCCTGCGCCGCCGACGCGAGCCGCGGGGTGTCGGAGAGCCGGGAGAACTCGGTGATCAGCCGTCTGGTCACCGACGGCGCGAGCAGCGCCTCACCGGCCGCCACCACCCGCACCCCGTCGGCGAGCTGACGGGCGGAGGCGTCCTTCAGCAGGAAGCCGGAGGCGCCCGCACGCAACGCCTGGTACACGTACTCGTCCAGATCGAACGTCGTCAGCACCAGCACCTTCGCCGACGCGTCCGCCGCGACGATCTCCCGGGTCGCCTCGATGCCGTTCAGCTCGGGCATCCGGATGTCCATCAGCACCACGTCCGGGGCGAGTTCGCGGACCCGCCGCACCGCCTCGCGGCCGTTGACCGCCTCGCCGACCACCTCGATGTCCGGCATCGCGTTCAGCAGGACCGAGAAGCCCTCCCGGACCATCATCTGGTCGTCGGCGATCAGTACCCGGATCGTCATGGCGTGCCCCCCGCCGCCGCGGTGACCGGCAGGAACACCGCCACCTCGTAACCGCCGCCGGCCATCGGGCCCACCGTCATCTCCCCGTTCAGCATGGTCACGCGCTCCCGCATGCCGGTGATGCCGTGCCCGGCGCCGGGCGACCGCTCGACCGCTGCGGGGGCGGACGGCGGGCCGTTGACTATGCGCAGGCCCAGCCCGCCGATGACGTACCCGATCTCCACCCGGGCGCTCGCGCCCGGCGCGTGCCGCAGGGTGTTGCTCAGCGCCTCCTGCACGATCCGGTACGCCGACAGCTCCACCCCCTGCGGCAGCTCCCGCACCGCGCCCGTCACCGCCTTGTCCACCTCCAGACCGGCCTGGCGGACGTTGGCCAGCAGCGCGTCCAGGTCGGCCAGCGTGGGCTGCGGCGCCTCCGGGGCCTCGTAGTCCTCCGCCCGTACGACGCCCAGCACCCGGCGCAGCTCGGTCAGGGCGGCCACCGCGTTCTCCCGGATCGTGGCGAAGGCCCTCTCCAGCTCCTGCGGCGGGTTCTCCACCCGGTAGGGCGCGGCCTCCGCCTGGATGGCGACGACCGACATGTGATGGGCGACCACGTCGTGCAGCTCCCGCGCGATGGTGGTGCGCTCCTCCAGCAGGGTGCGCCGTGATCTCTCGTGCGCGGTGACCGTCTGCTGGGCGCTGACCTCCTGCTCGGCGTCGCGGCGGATGTGCCAGACCGTGACGACGAGCAGCAGCACGGCCGACAGGAACAGCATCGGCATGGTGTCCGTGCCTTCGAGGGGACGCGCGAGCAGCTCGGCCATGCCGCCGTACACCAGCGTCAGCAGCCACATCCAGGCGGCGGTGCGCGGGCGGGTGCGGAGGGCCACGATCGTCATCACGCACAGGTGCGCGAGGAAAGTGCCCGGCTGGAACGGCCACAGATCCCACAGCGGGTCCAGCACGCACAGGACGGGTGCCGAGAGCAGCGACAGCCAGAACGCGGCGACCGGCCTGAGCAGCGTCAGCAGCACCACGGCCGCCGGCAGGAAGCTCAGCAGCAGATACGGCGGCCAGTCCAGTGCGGGCCCGGCACCGGCCATCCACACCACCAGCGCCAGCGCACCCACGACCGCGTGCGGCGTCCAGACCGCGTACTGCCGCAGCCCGGGCGGAAGACCGCGCAGGAACCGTCCCTCCGCGGACCTGCGGGGCAGCGGGCGGTAGGCGAAGGCGTCGTGCAGCAGGTCCTGCCGCAGGCCGTGCAGCGCCTGCACGGCCGCCCGGGCCTCGGGGCTGCGCGGTTTGTACGCGGCGTACCCGCCGTCCGCGCCCTGCGGCGGTGTGCTGTGCGTGGGGGTCGTCTCGGTCACGCTCCACACCGTAGGCCGGGCCGGGTGTCACGGTCGTCACCAGTGAGAGGGGTCCTGCCGGGTCCGTCTCAAGTACTACGGGTACCGGCCCGGCCGGCCCCCCTCAGTAGCCGGAGGGCCGCACCAGGCCCGACTCGTAGGCGAACACCGCCGCCTGCGTACGGTCGCGCAGACCCAGTTTCACCAGGATGCGGCCCACGTGGGTCTTCACGGTCTGCTCCGCGACGACGAGGCGCTGGGCGATCTCCGCGTTGGACAGGCCCTGCGCGATCAGCGCGAGCACCTCCGTCTCCCGCTCGGTGAGATCGGCGATCCGCTCCTTCAGCGGGGCGCGGGGCGTGCCGTCGAGGCGGGTGAACTCGGTGATCAGCCGTTTGGTGATGCCCGGCGCGAGCAGTGCGTCCCCGGCCGCCACCACCCGCACCGCCTCGGCCAGCTGGTCCGCGGAGGCGTCCTTCAGCAGGAACCCGGCCGCGCCGGAACGCAGCGCCTCGTACACGTACTCGTCCAGGTCGAAGGTGGTCAGCACCAGCACCTTGACCTCGGGGGCGGCGGCCTTGATGCGGCGAGTGGCCTCGATGCCGTCCATCTCGGGCATGCGGATGTCCATCAGGACGACCTCGGGGGCCAGTTCCGCCACCCTCGCCACCGCGTCCCGACCGTCGACGGCCTGCCCGATCACCTCGATGTCGGGCTGGGTGTTGAGCAGCACGGTGAAGCCCTGGCGGACCATCTGCTGGTCGTCGGCGATCAGGACGCGGGTGGGACCGCTCGTCATACGAGGTCGTCTCCTGTCGGGAAGATGAGTTCCACGTCATATTTGGGAGGCGGCACCGGCCGTTCGGCGAACGGAATGCCGTCGCGGGGCAGGAACGCGGAGACCGCGAAGCCTCCCTGCAGGGTCGGGTGCGCCATCACATGGCCGCCGAGCATCGTGGCGCGCTCCCGCATGCCGAGCAGCCCGTGCCCGCTGCCCGAGGATTCAGTGGCGGGCCGCGTCGGACGGGAGTTGATCACCCCGATGTAGAGACCGTCGGGGAAGTGGACGACGTCGACGCGCACCACGGCACCCGGCGCGTGCCGCAGAACGTTGCTGAGCGCCTCCTGCACTATGCGGAACGCGGACAGCTCCACCCCCGGCGGATACGGCACCGCGTCGCCCCGTATCTCCGTGCGGATCTCCAGGCCGGCGCCACGGATGTTGTCGATGAGGCTGCCGAGCCGGGCCAGCGTGGGCTGCGGGGCGTCGGGCGCGGCGCCCGGCCCGGCGGTGTCGCGGCCCTGTCCGAGCGCGCCGAGGTCCTCGGGCAGCTCCGAGCGCAGCACACCCAGCACCCGGCGCAGCTCGGTCAGCGCCTCCAGCGCGTTCCCCCGGATCCCGGCGAGGTTGTCCCTCAGCTCCTGCGGCGGGTCCTCGACCAGGTGCGGCGCGACCTGCGCCTGGATGGAGATCACCGACATGTGATGGGCCACCACGTCGTGCAACTCGCGCGCGATCCGGTTGCGTTCCTCCAGCAGGGCGCGCCGGGCCCGCTCCTCGGCGGTCAGCGTGGTCTGCTGCACCAGCTGCGCGCGGGCCTCGCGGCGGCCGCGCAGGGCGATGCCGAGTACCACGACCACCGAGGACAGGACGACCGCGAGCAGTCCGGTGGGGGTGTAGCGGGCCGCGCCCCACAGCCCCTGCACGACATAGGTGAACAGCACGGTCACGACCAGCGCCTCGACCGACACCCGGGTGCGCACCCGCAGGGCGAGCAGCAGCAGGACGGCCATGTGCCCGATGATCCCGGCCGACGACCAGGGCCAGGTGAAGTCGTGCGCGCCGCCGGCCAGCAACTGGCGCCGCACCTCCACGGCACCCACCACCGTGCCCGCCATGGACAGCCACCACGCCGGCACGGGCCGCCACAGCGCGAACACCACCGCGCCGCCCTGCGCGAGCCCGATCAGCAGGGCCAACTGCCCTCCCGCCCCGCCGTCGTTCGCCAGCTGCGCCACCGCGCCGAAGGACACGCCGAACGCGACCAGGCACAGCAGTCCGTGCGGGAACCAGCGCAGCCACACGAACGGTGGCAGAGGGTCCGCACGCAGCGTCCACAGGTCGTCGCGCAGCACCCGGAGCCAGCGCAGCACCGCTTGGCCCACCCCCGTTTCCGTCACGCCGCCCAGCCTAGACATGGCGCGCCTCCCCCGAGGTCCGCCGGTCCGCGGGCCGGTGCGTCCGCACCACCCTGGACCGGCCCCGCGAACCGCCCTGCTCGTGCCACCGGAAGGTGGCCCAGCACGCCCCCAGCACCACCGCGAACAGCGGCAGCCACACCAGCCGCACCGCCACCCAGCCGAGGCCGTCGGGCGCCGTGTGCAGCCCGGGGAGCCGTCCCACGAGCAGCGCGGCGGCCGTGGTCGCCATCAGAGCCGTCTGGTGCCACAGGAAGATCGTCATCGCGGACAGGTTCGCCAGCGCCACCGCCGCCCACGCCACCGGCCGGCGCAGGGCCCGGCGCAGCCGGTCACGCACCAGCAGGGCCACTCCGCACTGGGCCAGCCCGAACGTGACGGCGGCCAGGGTCGGCGGGTCGAGGTTGGACACCGTCGCACCCGGCACCCCGACCATGGACGCCGGATAGCCCGCCCACGCCACCAGCGCCGCGGTCACCACCGCGCCCCCGGCCGACAGCAGCCACCCGGCCCGCCGCCGCTCCAGCTCACCCCTCGTCCACGCGGCACCCAGCGTGTAGGGCACCATCCAGCCGGCCGCCACGTTGACCCAGCCGAGCCAGGCCGGGCCGCCGAGTCCGAAGCGCACCAGGTCCACGTGGAGGACGACGGCGAGCGGCCACAGCGGGTTGAGCCGGGTCAGCAGCGGGGTCGCCGCCGTCAGCCCCGCGAACACCAGAAGGAACCACAAGGGCGACAGCGCCAGCTTGACCAGCGTGTGCACGGTCGCCGCCTCGGCGCCGGTGACCACCAGCGCGGCCGCCGCCACCGCCCAGAGCGCCAACAGGGCCGCCACCGGCCGGAACAGCCGCCCGAGCCGGGCCGCCAGCCACCGCCGGTAGGGAACGCCCCGCTGCCGTGCCACCGCCAGACCACGGGTGGCGGAGTGCCCGCCGACCAGGAAGAACACGGCCAGGGTCTGGAACACCCAGGAGACCGGCGCCAGCCACGGCATGGAGGCCAGCGGGCTCGCGGTGTGCAGAGTGCCGCCGTCGGCGACGAGCGCGGTCACCAGCCAGTGCCCGAGCACCACGCCGAGGATGGCGACGGCCCGCAGCGCGTCCACGGCCCGGTCCCGGTCGGTGGGGGTCGCGGCATCGATCCGGGCGGCGACCCGGCGAAGGCGTGTTCGCTCACGCACGGGACACCTCCGCCCGCTCGCCGAGCACGATCCGGGCGAGGTTCGCCAGGGACACCGAGCCCGGCCGGAAGTAGTCGCTGTGCCCACCGTCACCGGCCGCGAAGACCCGGGCGCCGAACGCCGGGTCCACCGGGTCGGTGCCGAACCCGACGGTCGTACCGAAGACGTGCGCGCGCACATGCGGTACCTCCGCCACCCAGTCGTCGCCGCCGCGCGCCGCCCACACCCGGGCGGTCGTGTGCAGGGCTCTGACGTCGGCGGCGCCCGTGCCGGGGCTGCCGATCAGGGCGATGTCGTCGACGGTCAGCCTGTCGGCGGCGCGCCCGCAGACCACCGACCCGTAGGAGTGGCACAGCAGGGCGACGTGGGCCGTGCGGCCCGTGACGGCATGCAGGTCGCGTATGAACTCCCCCAGTCCCGCGGCGGCTTGCTCGGCTCTGCCGGTCGTGAGGACCGTCGCGCTGACCGTGCCCGGGGTCTCGTAGCCGAGCCAGGCGACGACGGCTGTCCGGGTGCCCGGCGGAGCCTCCTGTGCGAGGCGGGCGGCCAGCGCGGTCGCCGTCGCGCGGAAGCGGGCGTAGGTGTCGAGGGACGTGTCCGACCCCGGTACGAGGACGGCTGTCCGGTCCGCTCGGGCCAGGTCGCCGAAGACCTCCGTGACGCGGCCCGTTCCCCGCCCGTCGAAGGCGAGCAGCTGCCGCGAGGGGTTCGCCAGGGCGCGTTCCGTCCGCGCGCGGCCCGTGTCGCCGTGCGCCGCGGCCATCCGGGCCGCCTCCAGGGCGTTGGCGCGGTTCGCGGCGTACGCCTGCGGCAGGGTGGCCGCGGTGATCTCGGCGAGACGCGCGGGCGCGGGAGCCGGGATGCGCGGGCGGGCCGCGCCGGACAGGGGTACGACGACCGCGGCCGTGATCAGCGCGGCCGTCAGCGCCCGCAGGACGCGCCCGCGCCGCCGCGGCCCGCCTTCATCCGTACCGAGCTCCCCCGTGACCATCGTCGCCTCCCCACCGCGCGGCCCGCCCATCGGACCCGCCTGGCAAGGAAGTTACGGAGGGTGAAGCGTCGTCCGCGTCACGCCGTGGAGCTCATCTGCGGCGTAGCTCTCAGGTATGACGGGTACGACGCCCGGTCCCGCCGCCTCACCACGCCAGCTGGGCGATCTCCTCCGCGACCACCGCGCACGCGTCGGCCGCCGGGTCGATCAGCGGGAAGTGGCCCACGTCCTCCAGCAGCGTCAGGCCCACCACCTCCCCGGCCTTGGCCGCCGCGTCCGCGTACGACTCGGCCACCGCCTGCGGCACGTCGAGGTCGGCGCGGCCCTGGACGAGCGTGGTCGCGATGCCGGTGGGCAGCAGCAGAGCCGGGTCCGCGTAAGGCCGGCGCGCGGCGAACGCGTCCTCGCCGCCCAGCAGTTGACGGGCCGCTCCTCCGCACACGTCCAGCTTCTCCGCGACCGTGAAGTCCGCGATCGGGGCGAGAGCGACCACACCCCGCAAGGGCGCCGGGCCGCCGGTGCGCCAGGGCGCGTCCGCGGGCAGCACATGCCGGGCGGCCGCCCACAGCGCGAGATGGCCGCCGGCGGAGTGGCCGGTGACGACCGTGCGGCGCGCGTCGGCCTGCGGCAGCGCCTCGCGCACCAGGCCCGGCAGCGCGTCCAGCGCGGCGGCGACGTCGTCGAACGTCTCCGGCCAGCGGCCCGCGACCGCGTCCCCCTCCGTGGCGCTCCCCCGCCGGTACTCCACGCTGGCCACGGCGAACCCGCGGCGCGCCAGGAAGCCGGCGAACGGGCTGATGTGCCGCCGGTCGTACGGCGCCCGCCAGGCACCGCCGTGCAGGACGGCGACCAGGGGGGCCTGTGCGGTCGGCCCCACCTGGACGCGCGGGGCGTAGAAGTCGATCACCTGGTCGGGATGGTCGCCGTAGGCGGCGGTGGTGTCGGGGGCGACGGGCGGGTGCGAGAAGGCCGACTCCTCCTCGGCGGCGGCCCGGGCTGCTGCGACGTCGTCCGGCATGCTCCAACCTCTCAGCGATGAAACGTATTTGGCGGACCAGAAGAGACGGACCAGGAGGAAAATTCGGCCGTTGGCCGGGACGGTACCAGGCCGATGACGTGCGGCGACACGCGGATGTCACGCTCGGTGAGGGTTAAACGGTTCTGCTGTTTCGTTACGCTGACGGGGTAACCCGTCCGTGCACCAAGGAGGCCGATATGTCCGCCGAACCCGGCACCGTACGTCCCGGCGGCCGTACCGCCCGTGTCCGTACGGCCGTACTGCGCGCGGCCGGGGACGTGCTGGTGGAGCACGGCTTCGACCGGCTCGACCTCGCGGACGTCGCACGCCGCGCGGAGGTCGGCAAGACGACCGTCTACCGGCGCTGGGGCTCCGTGACCGGCCTCGTCGCCGACCTGCTCGCGGACATGGCCGAGCAGTCGCTGCCCCGCGAGGTGACCGGCACGGTCCTCGGTGACCTGCGGGCCAACGCGTCCCTGGTGCAGCGCACCCTGGCCGACCCCCGGCAGGGTCCGCTGTTCCGCGCGGTGATCGCGGCAGCGGCGTGCGACGCACGCACGGCGGAGGCGCTCAGACGCTTCTACGAGGTCCGCGTGGCCGAGTGGGCACCGTGCGTGGAACAGGGCGTGGAACGCGGGGAGTTGCCGCCCGGCACGGATGCGGCGACGGTCGTCCGAGCGGTCTCGGCCCCCCTCTACTACGAACTGCTGACCACCGGCACGGCCCCCACCCCCGCCGCCGCGGACCGAGCGGCCCGAGCGGCGTACGAGGCGGCGAAGGCCGGGGTGTACGCGGGATGACGCCCGCACGGACGTACGCGACCCGCGCCACGACGTCGATGCACCCGCGTACGGCGGGAAGGGGCCGGGGTGGGGGGTGTCCGCCCGCAGCGTCCGGCACCGGCACAGGGCGCCGTACCGAGTGACGGCCGGCCGGACCGAGGACGGACACCCCCCACCCCGGCCCCG
>NZ_JBEZWX010000026.1:0-7717 GCF_040637635.1 Streptomyces sp. NPDC028635
GAGGCGACGCCTTCCTGGATGCGGGCGCCGCCGGAGTCGTTGATGCCGATGACGGGGCAGCCGGTCTTGAGGGCGAAGTCCATGACCTTGCAGATTTTCTGGCCGTAGATTTCGCCGAGGGCGCCGCCGAAGACGGTGAAGTCCTGGGAGAAGACGGCGACGGGGCGGCCGTCGACGGTGCCGTAGCCGGTGACGACGCCGTCGCCGTAGGGGCGGTTGTGTTCCAGGCCGAAGTTCGTGGAGCGGTGGCGGGCGAACTCGTCCAGCTCGACGAAGGAGTCCTCGTCCAGGAGCAGGTCGATGCGTTCACGGGCCGTCAGCTTGCCCTTGGCGTGCTGTTTCTCGACGGCGCGTTCCGAGCCGGCGTGCGTCGCTTCCTCGATACGGCGCTGCAGATCCGCGAGCTTGCCCGCGGTCGTGTGAAGGTCGATCTCTTCCGGCTCGGACATCGGGATCGCGGCTCCCTGCCTGCTCAAAAGGGGGGACGGTTACTCATCCGTAGCGTAGTGCTGCCCCCCCGCCGACGGCAGTGCGGCGTTTCCCACACCTAGGGTGGCTTGCATGACGCCGCGAGATGCCTCAGACGACAGCCGCTGGTCCGACCTCGACCGTCCGCCCCTCAGCGCCACGGCGCTGCGGCGCGCGCTGGTGCGCGAGGGAAGCCTGTGGTCGGACCTGGAGGTGGTGCAGCGCACCGGCTCCACCAACTCCGACCTGGTCGCCCGCGCGGAGGCGGGGACGGCGGCCGAGGGCGCGGTCCTCGTCGCCGAGGAGCAGACGGCCGCCCGCGGGCGCCTGGACCGGCAGTGGACGGCTCCGCCGCGCTCGGGCCTGTTCTTCTCGGTCCTGCTGCGGCCGACGGACGTCCCGGTGGCCCGCTGGGGCTGGCTCCCGCTGCTGACCGGGGTCGCCGTGGCCACCGGCCTGTCCCGGGCGGCAGGCGTCGACACGGCCCTGAAGTGGCCGAACGACCTCCTCGTCACCGTCGGCGGCGAGGAACGCAAGGCCGGCGGCATCCTCGCCGAGCGGGCCGGGGACGGCGGTGTGGTCGTCGGCGTAGGCATCAACGTGACGCTGAAGGCGACGGAACTGCCGGTGCCGCAGGCCGGGTCGCTGGCGCTGGCCGGAGCGGTGAGCACGGACCGCGACCCGCTGCTGCGCGGCGTGCTGCGGGCGCTGGAGGACTGGTACGGCCGGTGGCGCGAGGCGGGCGGCGACCCGGCGGCGTGCGGCCTGCAGGAAACGTACGCGGCGGGCTGCGCGACGCTGGGCCGCACGGTCCGCGCGGAGCTGCCCGGGGACCGGTCCCTGGTCGGCGAGGCGGTGGCGGTCGACGGCGACGGCCGCCTGGTCCTGGCGACGAAGGACGGCGTGCAGGAACCGGTGGGAGCGGGCGACATCATCCACTTGCGCCCGGCGTGAGCGTGGGTTGGGGTGAGTCGGGACAGGCGTGACCGCGAGCGCCCCCGGAAGGGGCGCGGGGCTGCGTTCGACAGGCGGCTCGGCCGTGTGGGCGCGGCCGGCCACACACGACCAGCACCGTAGAAGCGAGAAGCACCCCCCACCATCAAGGGGGTGGTCCGGGGACAGAGCCCCCTGCGGCCGGCCACACCGACGAACGGCACCGTCGCGACGCCGCACACCCCACCCCCCGCCCACAGAACGGAGTGAGCTCGCGCACACCTGCCGTAAAGTTGGAGGCCGGTCGATACCTGACCTCGGCAGATCGGAAGGGCAGCAGGCGTGACCGTCGACGACTCGGGTTCCGGACCCGACGCCTCCGACTCCGGCGAGGACCCCCTCGCGCTGCGCCTGGAACAGCTGATCCTCGGCGCCGAGCGGCGCTACACCCCGTTTCAGGCGGCCCGCAGTGCCGGTGTCTCCATGGAGCTGGCGTCCCGCTTCTGGCGTGCCATGGGCTTCGCCGACATCGGCCAGGCCAAGGCCCTCACCGAAGCCGACGTCCTCGCCCTGCGCCGGCTCGCCGGTCTGGTGGAGGCGGGCCTGCTCAGCGAGGCGATGGCGGTGCAGGTCGCTCGCTCGACGGGCCAGACCACCGCCCGGTTGGCGGAATGGCAGATCGACTCCTTCCTGGAGGGCCTGACCGAGCCGCCCGAGCCCGGCATGACCCGCACCGAGGTCACCTATCCCCTGGTCGAGCTGCTGCTTCCGGAGCTGGAGGAGTTCCTCGTCTACGTCTGGCGCCGCCAGCTCGCCGCCGCGACCGGCCGGGTCGTCCAGGCGGCGGACGACGAGGAGATGGTGGACCGGCGCCTCGCGGTGGGCTTCGCGGACCTGGTCGGGTTCACCCGGCTGACCCGCCGTATGGAGGAGGAGGAGCTCGGCGAGCTGGTCGAGGCGTTCGAGACGACGGCCGCCGACCTGGTCGCCGCGCGCGGCGGACGGCTGATCAAGACGCTCGGCGACGAGGTGCTGTTCGCGGCGGACGACGCGGGCACGGCGGCCGAGATCGGGCAGCGGCTGATCGAGACCATGGCGAACGACGAGACGATGCCGGAGCTGCGGGTCGGCATGGCGTTCGGCACGGTGACCACTCGTATGGGCGATGTCTTCGGTACGACCGTCAACCTGGCGTCCCGGCTGACCTCGATAGCGCCCCCGGACGCCGTCCTCGTCGACAGCGCCTTCGCGGAGGAGCTGATCCGCACCGGGGAGGCGCCCGCCTCGGAGGCGGAGGCGGCCGAGCAGGCGGCGGCCGCCGAGAAGGAGGGCGAGGAGCCGCCGGCGTACCGCTTCGCACTGCAGCCGATGTACCAGCGTCCGGTGCGTGGACTCGGTGTGGTCGCGCCCTGGCTGCTCGGCCGGCGCGACGACGGCAGCGCGTGACGGGCGGCGCGTAGCGGCTCAGCCGAGGAGCCCCGGCCCCAGGCACACGGCGATGATCGGCAGACACAGCCCTTGGCCCGGATCGCCGGGCTGTCCGGCCGGCGGCGGAGTCGGCGGCGTGCTGGAGTGCGACGGGCTCGGTGCGGGCGCCCGGGGAGGCGGGGCCGGTGCCGCCGTGGACGCGGGCGGGGCGGCGGGAGGCGCGGACGTCCGCCCGGAGCCGGTCGCCGCGGTGGCCGGCGGCCGCGAGAGCGGGACGGAGGCCGACGGCGTGACGACGGCCGACGGGCCGCGCCCGGCGGCTGCCGGGGCCGGGACCGTCGCGACCGGTCCGGTGCTCTTCCCGCCCATGACGTCCGCGGCGGACGGGCCGGGGCGGGGCGCGGCGGAGACCGTGGCGGCGGCGTCGGCCGACCGCTCGGCGACGGTGCGGCGGCCGGGCTCGTGATCGGTGCGGGGACCTGCCTCCGCGGTGCCGAGGCCGGGGACGCCGGACTCGGGGGCCAGTCGTACGAGACTGAGCACACCGGCGGCCAGGGCGAGACCGCCGGCGGCGAGCAGCACGCGCCGGTGGCGGGGCCGGCGGTGCCGGCCGCGGGCGGCGTCGTGCGGTTGCCGGTCCGTCGTCTCCGTCGGCGTCCTTGTCATCGCGACGTCCCCCTTCTGCGCTTGCGCCCCCGATGCGCCGTGGCGGTCGCACCGTATGCGCTCCCCCGGACGGAGGACCCGGATTTGGGCGGGATGTCACTCGAACGGGTGCACGGCGGCTCGTACGACCCGGGTCCGGCCCTTTCCCGGACGGCTCCGGCCTGCGATGATCGGGCCGTTGTCGTCTGTTAACCCGCGTTAACCGGGAGGGTGTCATGAGCGAGGAGCGGTTCGGGGAGTTCGTGCTGGTGCGGCGGCACGGGGCCGAGGGTGCCCGGCATGTCGCGGAGCTGGCCCTCGACCGGCCCAAGGCCATGAACGCGGTCTCCACCGAGATGGCCCGCTCGATCGCCGCCGCGTGCGAGGCGCTGGGTGCCGACCGGGACGTACGCGTGGTGGTGCTGACGTCGACGCACGAGCGGGCGTTCTGCGTGGGTGCCGACCTGAAGGAGCGCAACTCCTTCTCCGACGCCGATCTGGTGCGGCAGCGGCCGGTGGCGCGCGGTGCGTACACCGGCGTGCTGGAACTGCCGGTGCCGACGATCGCGGCCGTGCACGGGTTCGCGCTCGGCGGGGGCTTCGAGCTGGCGCTGTCCTGTGACCTGATCGTGGCCGACCGCACGGCCGTGGTGGGACTGCCGGAGGTGTCGGTGGGCGTCATCCCGGGCGGCGGTGGCACCCAGCTGCTGCCGCGGCGGGTGGGCGCGGCGAGGGCCGCCGAGCTGATCTTCACGGCGCGCCGGCTGGAGGCCCCGGAGGCCGCCGAGCTCGGGCTCGTCGACCAGCTGGTCGACGCCGGGCAGGACCGCGCGGAGGCGCTGGCGCTGGCCGCCCGCATCGCCGGGAACTCCCCGGTGGGCCTGCGCGCGGCGAAGCGGGCCCTGCGCCTCGGGCACGGCCTGGACCTGCGGGCCGGCCTGGAGGTCGAGGACGCCGCCTGGCGCTCCGTGGCCTTCTCCGGAGACCGGGCGGAGGGCGTGGCGGCCTTCAACGAAAAGCGCAAGCCCCAGTGGCCGGGTGAGTGAGCGAGGCACATACAAGGGGCTGACCCCTCAGGGGCGCATCCGAGCACGCGGAACCGCAACGCCGTAAAGGGGCGCATCCGAGCACGCGGAACCGCAACGCCGTAAAGGGGCGCGGGGAACTGCGCGACCAGCCCCCCACCACCCGCACCCGAAAAACAACCCCCCGTGGGGGTGGGGGCGCAGCCCCCCCAGCCGTGGTCGCGGAGACCCACCCGCACCCCAAACCCACCCACCCCCACCCACACCTGTTCGCCCCATTAACGCACCGATCCGGCCAAAACCTCCCTAGCCTGGAGCAATGGGTGAGGACAGGCGCCTGGCCGCTGTGGTGGCCCTGGCCCAGGGGATGGCCGCGGCACACAGCCCGCGGGAGTCGTGGCGTGCCGCAGCGCTCGGCGGCTGCCGCGCGCTCGCCGGGAGTTTCGCCGCGCTGTCGGTGTGGGAGCGGGACCTCGGCCGGCTGCGGGTCCTGGTGAACGTGGGGGACCGGGCTCCGGAGGAAGAGGAGTTCCCGGTGGACGAGACGTACCCCGTCCACCAGTTCCCGGAGATCGCCGAGTTCCTGCACGAGCGCTGGGCGTCGGGCGGCGAGCCCAACGCGTGGGTGGAGACCGCCGAGGGGCCGACCGCGGGCCACGCCGGCTACTGCCACCAGCGGGTCGCCGCCCTGCGCCGCCGGGGCCGCGGATGCTGCGTGGTCGCGCCGATCGTCATGCACGGCCGCGCCTGGGGCGAGCTGTACGTCGCGCGCCGGGCCGGTTCCCCCCTCTTCGACCGGGGCGACGCGGATTTCGCGACCGTGCTGGCCTCCGTGGCCGCCGCGGGGCTGGCACAGACGGAGCGGTTGCAGGAGGCGCGACGGCTGGCCTTCACCGACGCGCTGACCGGGCTCGCCAACCGCCGTGCCGTGGACGCCCGCCTGGACGAGGCGATCGAGCGGCACCGCAGGGAGGGTGCGGTGGTCAGCCTGGTGGTGTGCGACGTGAACGGGCTGAAGCACGTCAACGACACCCTCGGCCACGCTGTGGGCGACCGTCTGCTGGAACGATTCGGCTCGGTGCTCTCGCTGTGCGGGGCCATGCTGCCGGGGGCGCTGGCCGCCCGGCTCGGCGGGGACGAGTTCTGCTTGCTGGTCGTCGGCCCGCCCGTGCAGGACGTGGTGAAGGTCGCCGACGAGCTGTGCCGAAGGGCCGCCGAGCTGGAGCTGGGGGAGGGCGTGGCCTGCGGGGTCGCCTCCACCGAGGAGCCGATCGGCCCGCTGCTCTCGGCCCGCCGGCTGTTCCGTCTGGCGGACGCCGCCCAGTACCGTGCGAAGGCCGAACGCTCCACCCGCCCGGTGGTGGCCGGTCAGGAGGGCCCGGACGACCCGGTGATCCGCCTGGCGGACCAGCCCACGACGGACGCGGCCCCGGAACGCCGCGCCTTCAGGGGCCGCCTGTAGGAAGCCGCCCGGTGTCCGCGGAGAGGAGACCGCCCGGTGCCCGCGGACGGCGCGCGGCCCAGCCGGTAAGGGGCGGACCCCGGACCCACTGGTGACATCTTCGTCTTCAATGCGTACGCTCCTGAATATGAGTATGCACACTGTGGTGGTGGGGACGTCCGGGGTGACCGCGTCCGACGTTCTCGCGGTGGCCCGTGACGGCGCCCGCATCGAGCTCTCCGAGGAGGCGGTGGCCGCCCTCGCCGCGGCCCGCGGGATCGTGGACGCGCTCGCGGCCAAGCCCGACCCCGTCTACGGCGTCTCCACCGGATTCGGCGCCCTCGCCACCCGCCACATCAGCCACGACCTGCGCACCCAGCTCCAGCGCAACATCGTCCGCTCGCACGCCGCCGGCATGGGCCCGCGCGTCGAGCGCGAGGTCGTCCGCGCCCTGATGTTCCTGCGGCTGAAGACCGTCTGCTCCGGCCACACCGGTGTCCGGCCCGAGGTCGCGCAGACCATGGCGGACATCCTCAACGCCGGGATCACCCCCGTCGTCCACGAGTACGGCTCCCTCGGCTGCTCCGGCGACCTCGCCCCGCTGTCCCACTGCGCCCTGACCCTGATGGGCGAGGGCGACGCCGAGGGCCCGGACGGGGTCGTGCGGCCCGCCGGCGAGCTGCTCGCGGCGCACGGCATCGAGCCCGTCGAGCTGCGCGAGAAGGAGGGCCTGGCGCTCCTCAACGGCACCGACGGCATGCTCGGCATGCTGGTGATGGCGCTCGCGGACCTGGACCGGCTGTACAAGTCCGCCGACGTCACCGCGGCCCTGTCGCTGGAGGCCCTGCTCGGCACCGAGAAAGTGCTCGCGCCCGAGCTGCACGCCATCCGGCCGCACCCGGGGCAGGGCGCCAGCGCCGCCAACATGCTCGCCGTCCTCAAGGGGTCCGGCCTGACCGGGCACCACATGGACGACGCGCCCCGCGTGCAGGACGCCTACTCGGTGCGCTGCGCGCCGCAGGTCGCGGGCGCCGGCCGGGACACCCTCGCGCACGCGCGCCTGGTCGCCGAGCGGGAGCTGGCCTCCGCCGTCGACAACCCCGTCGTCCTGCCCGACGGCCGGGTCGAGTCCAACGGCAACTTCCACGGCGCCCCGGTCGCCTACGTACTGGACTTCCTCGCCATCGCCGTCGCCGACCTCGCCTCCATCGCCGAGCGGCGCACCGACCGGCTGCTGGACAAGAACCGCAGCCATGGCCTGCCGCCGTTCCTCGCCGACGACGCGGGTGTGGACTCCGGGCTGATGATCGCGCAGTACACGCAGGCCGCCCTGGTCAGCGAGATGAAGCGGCTCGCCGTGCCGGCCTCCGCCGACTCCATCCCGTCCTCCGCCATGCAGGAGGACCACGTGTCCATGGGGTGGTCGGCCGCACGCAAGCTGCGCACCGCCGTCGGCAACCTCGCCCGGGTGATCGCCGTCGAGCTGTACGCGGCGACGCGGGCGATCCAGCTGCGGGAGGGGCTGACGCCGGCGCCCGCCTCGCAGGCCGTCATCGAGGCCGTACGGGCCGCCGGGGTCGAGGGGCCGGGCCCGGACCGGTTCCTGGCGCCCGACCTGGCCGCGGCGGACGCGTTCGTGCGCGACGGGCGGCTGGTCGCCGCGGTGGAGTCCGTCACCGGTCCGCTGCACTAGCGCGTCTCGAACCCCACAGGGGCCCCGCCCCCCCACCGAGCGGCGGGGGCCCCACCCGGTACCGGGCGGGGGGGCGGCGCCCGG
>NZ_JBEZWX010000026.1:7727-96991 GCF_040637635.1 Streptomyces sp. NPDC028635
GCGACCCCCCCCCCCCGGGGCCCCCGCCCCCCCCGGGGGGGGCGGGGCCCCGACGCGTTCCGGGAGGGGCGGGCGCCGCGTGGGCGGCGGGGCGGCGACGCCGACCGCGGCTCAGAAGCCGAGGCGTTCCCGGCGTACCGAGTACACGACGAAGCCGGCGCCCAGGGACAGGAAGACGCTGCCGCCGATGACGTACGGAGTGGTGTCGAAGCTGCCGGTGTCGGCGAGTTGGGTGCCGATGCCGGTGCCGGAGACACCCGAGGCGTCCACGCCGGAGGTGTCCGTCGTGTCGGCCGCCGTCTGCACCTGTGTCGTGGTCGTGTCCTGTGCTCTCGCCGGAGTCTCGGACGACGCGTTGGCGGACGGGACGAACCACAGGGCGCCCAGAAGGGTCGCCGCGGCGGTGGCGGTCAGCAACGAGCGGCGGGCGGATGACACGGACTATCGATCCCCTTGTGGCGCTGGCGAATTGGCCGGCGAATTGGCCGCGCGGGCCAATGCTTGGGGGCGATGCTAATGAAAGGCGCGGGTCGCGGGAAAGTTGTGGGAGCGGGGAGCCTTACGCTCCCGGCATGACCACTGAAGAGACATCACGTTTTGTGCGGCTTCGCGTGGAACTCGTGCTGGAGGTCGACGACGAGCAGGCGGTGACCGCCGCGGCGCTGCGGCGTCTGGCCGAGGACCGGGAGATGCCGGAAGCGGAGCGCACGCAGGCCGAGGGGGCTGTGACGGAAGACACCGCCGAGGCACTCGCCTATCTCGTCGATCCGTTCGGCCTGGTCAGCGAGGTGCCCGGGGTGGAGCTGCAGCAGGCGTCCTGGTCCAGTGAACGGATCGACTACGACCCGGACTCGCCGGACTGGGACCTGGACGAGGATGATGGCGACGAGGACGAGGACGAGGACGAGCGCACCGGCTGAGGCCGCGCAGGGGGGTGTCATGACCCCGGGCGGCAACCGCCGTCCGGGGTTTCGTCGTCCCAGGGGGCGCATGGACCGACCCCGTACCGGCCTGCCCGGCGGACGTGGTGTGTCCCACACCGCGGGGGAATGCGGAACGGGACGAAGCGGTCGTAGCGTTGAACGTTCTTACGGGGACACTCGGGGTTTTCGGGATTCGGCAACGATGGAGAAGCGTGTGATGACGGAGGGTAAGCGGCGCAAGGGCCTGATGGCCGCGTCCGCACTGCTCGGCGGGGTGCTGGTGCTCACCGGCTGCTCCGGCGGCGACAAGGCGTCCGCCGGTGGCGGCGGCAACGACACCTCGGCCAAGGTCGACGAGGCGGCAGCCCAGAAGTCGTCCGAGGCGCAGATCACGATCACACCGAAGGACGGCTCGGACAACGCCTCCATCAACAACTCCGCGGCCGTCACGGTGAGCAAGGGCACTCTCACCACCGTGACGATGACGTCGGCCGACGGCAAGCAGGTCGAGGGCCGGCTGTCCGCGGACAAGACCAGCTGGAAGCCGAGCGTCCAGCTCCAGCGGTCGACCACCTACAAGGTCGCGGCGGAGGCCACCGACAAGGACGGCCGGGTCGCGCACGAGAACGCCTCCTTCACCACCGTCTCCCCGGCCAACAGCTTCATAGCCAACTTCACGCCGGAGGACGGCGCCACGGTCGGCGTCGGCATGCCGGTGTCGATCAACTTCAACAAGGCGATCACCAACAAGGCGGCCGTCCAGAAGGGCATCAAGGTCACCTCCAGCAGCGGCCAGGACGTCGCCTGCCACTGGTTCAACGCCAACCGCATGGACTGCCGCCCCGAGCAGTACTGGCAGAGCGGCTCCACCGTCACCCTCAAGCTCGCCCTGGACGGCGTCGAGGGCGCGTCCGGTGTCATGGGCGTGCAGCAGAAGACGGTCTCCTTCCACATCGGCCGCAACCAGGTCTCGTACGTCGACGCGAAGACCAAGCAGATGAAGGTCACGCAGGACGGCAAGGTCGTCAAGACCATCCCGATCTCCGCCGGCGCGCCCGACCACAAGACGTACCAGGGCCAGATGGTGATCTCCGAGAAGTTCAAGGAGACCCGGATGAACGGCGCGACGGTCGGCTTCACCGACGACGACGGCAAGGGCGAGTACGACATCAAGGACGTGCCGCACGCCATGCGCCTGTCGAACTCCGGCACCTTCATCCACGGCAACTACTGGGGCGCGAAGTCCATCTTCGGCTCGGTCAACACCAGCCACGGCTGTGTGGGCCTGTCCGACACGAAGGGCGCGAACGACCCGTCGACCCCGGCCGCCTGGTTCTACACCCACTCCCTCGTCGGTGACGTGGTCGTCGTCCAGAACACCGGCGACAAGACGGTCGCCCCGGACAACGGCCTCAACGGCTGGAACATGAGCTGGTCCGAGTGGAAGGCCGGCTCGGCGATCTGACGCCCCCTTCGAACGAGCCGAGGGCGGCCGCCCGGGAAATCCCGGGCGGCCGCCCTCGTCGTTCCGTACGCTCCCGCCCATGATCCGACTGGAACGCCTGCGCCCCGGCCACGCGGACGCGCTGCTGTCCTTCGAGCGCGAGAACCGCGCGTACTTCGCCCGCACGGTCCCCGACCGCGGCGACGCGTACTTCACGGACTTCCCGGCCCGCCACGCGGCCCTCCTGGCCGAACAGGAGGCGGGCATCTGCCACTTCCACGTGATCCTCGACGCCGAGGGCACCCTCGTCGGCCGCATCAACCTGATGGACGCGGCCGCCGGCACGGCCGAACTCGGCTACCGGGTAGGCGAACGCTTCACGGGGCGGGGGGTGGCGAAGGCGGCGGTACGGCAGATGTGCCGACTGGCGTCCGACACGTACGACCTGTCCACCCTGACGGCCCGGACCACCCTGGACAACGCGGCGTCCATGGCCGTCCTGACCGCGACGGGCTTCACGCCCCTGGGGGAGACGACCGTCGGCGGGCGGCCGGGCCGGCGCTTCGAACGCCGGCTGCACTGACCCGGCCCCGCGTTCTCATCCTTCTCTTATGGCGCGCTTATGGCGCCATCACGCGCCCCGCCTAGCTTCCCCCGCATGTTCTTCACCTATCTCAGGCGCGAGTTGCGGCGCCGCAGAAAGGCGGCGCTCGTCGTCGCCTCCGGACTTGCGCTCGGGATCGCGCTGGTCATCGTCGTCAACTCCGTGTCCGCCGGCATGGGGAAGGCGCAGGACACGGTGTTGCAGTCGCTGTACGGGCTGGGGACCGACATGACCGTCACCAAGGCCGCCGCACCGGCCGCCGACGGGGCGCAGCGGCCGCGGTTCCGGTTCGGGGCGAGGGACAGCGGGGACGGCACCGAGCAGAGCAGTGACCGGGTGATGGTCCAGGGGTTCCAGACGCTGGCGTCCTCGACCGTGACCAAGGTGGGACAGCAGAGCGGGGTCGCCGATGCCGTGGGCGGGCTGAGCCTCCAAGTGCTCAAGGTCAGCGGGCAGTTCAGCCGGGGGCAGTTCCAGCAGGAGGGCGGTCAGGGCGCAGGGTCGCGTGGGTACGGGCGAAGCGGCGGGGAGGTCACGGGCGGCGGTGCCGACTTCGACGTCAACTCCTACTCCGTCTACGGCACCGACGTCACCAAGGCCGCCCTCGGGCCGCTGACCTCCTCCAAGATCAGCAGCGGGCGGACCTTCCGCACCTCGGAGACCGATGCCGCCGTCGCCGTCGTCGACTCCGGGTACGCCAAGGAGAAGAAGCTCGCCGTCGGCTCGAGCCTGACCGTCAAGAGCGTCACGTTCTCCGTCATCGGCGTCGCCACCGCCGACAGCGGGGACGCCGCCGCCGATGTGTACGTTCCGCTGAAGCGGGCGCAGACCCTCGCCGGCGCCGCGGACAAGGTCACCACCATCTACGTCAGGGCCGCCGACTCGCAGCGGATCGACAGCGTCAAGGCGGCGATCCAGAAGAACGTCTCCGGGACCACCGTCACCACCTCCGCCGACCTCGCCGACACCGTCTCCGGGTCGCTGTCCACCGCCTCCTCCCTCGCCGCCGGGGTCGGCAGATGGCTGTCCCTCGTGGTGCTCGTCGCCGCCTTCCTCGTCGCCGGGCTGCTCACCTCCTCCGCCGTGTCGCGGCGGGTGCGGGAGTTCGGCACGCTCAAGGCGCTCGGGTGGACGTCGGGGCGCGTCACCGGGCAGGTCGTCGGGGAGGCCGTCGTCAACGGGCTGCTCGGCGGGGCGCTCGGCATCGCGCTGGGCCTCGCGGGGGCGTACGCCGTCTCCGCCGTCAGCCCCACGCTGCAGGCCCAGTTGGGCGGCGGGAGCGGCAGCGGGAACGGCAACGGCGGTGGCTTCGGCGGGCCCGGGCGCCGCCTCGCCGAGCGGACGCTCGACGTCGCGCTCACCGCGCCCGTCTCCCTCACGACCGTCGCGCTCGCCGTCGGCCTCGCCGTGGCCGGCGGGCTGATCGCCGGGGCGTTCGGCGGCTGGCGGGCCGCACGCCTGCGGCCGGCGGACGCGCTGCGCCGCGTCGAGTAGCGGCCTCGCCGGCCCGGAGCCCGTACCGCCGGTCCGGGCCCCGTACCGCCGGTCCGGACGCCGCCTCGCCGGTCCGGGCCCCGTACCGCCGGTCCGGACGCCACCCGCCGAGCGAACCCTCGGCCCCATCGCCCACCCGACCCAGGGACACCCCATGTACGAACTCAACGGCGTCACCAAGCGCTACACCCGCGGCAAGGACACCGTCCACGCCCTCGACGGCGTCGACCTCACCATCCACGACGGTGACCGGCTCGTCATCCAGGGCCCGACCGGCGGCGGCAAGTCGACGCTGCTGCAGATGCTCGGCGGGCTGGACCGGCCGACCTCCGGCGACGTCGTCCTCGACGGTGTCGATCTGGCCAAGTTGCCGGAGGCCAGGCTCACCCGGGTGCGCAGCGAGACCATCGGTTTCGTCTTCCAGTCCTTCAACCTCATCCCCACGCTGACCGCGCAGGAGAACGTCGAGACCGCCCTCGTACCTCTCGGGGTGAAGGCGGGGGAACGGCGTGAGCGGGCCGCCGAGGCGCTCGCCTCCGTGGGGCTCGGGGAGCGGCTCGGGCATCTGCCGGGCGAGATGTCCGGAGGTCAGCAGCAGCGCGTCGCGATCGCCCGGGCGCTGGTCAAGCGGCCCAGGGTGCTGCTCGCGGACGAGCCGACCGGCAACCTCGACGAGGGCATGCGCGACGAGGTGATGGAAGTGCTGGAACGCATGTGGAAGGAGCACGGGCTGACGTTCGTGATGGTCACTCACGACTCCGCGCTGGCAAGGAAAGCACCCCGGCTCGCGACCCTTCGCAAGGGGCGGATCACGGTGACGGAAAACGCCGACTCGTGACCCAGCGCCGTATTGAGGCACTGATCACCCCTCGGCATACTGCGCACTCCGGGGGGTTGACGTGCAGACGTACGGGACTGCCCCCGGCCGGGTGACAGGGGAAATCACCCGGTACCCAGCAAGGGGGAGTTTTGCGCAGACAAGTGAAGAACGCGGGCGCGGCCGCTGTCGCCGCCGCGGCCGCGGTGGCGCTCGCCGCGGGTATGACCAGCCCGGCGGCGGCCGCCCCGACCGGGCAGCGCGCGACCGGCGCCGCCCGGGTCCAGCCCTCGCTCCCGGCCCAGCACCGCGTCACCCTCATCACCGGTGACCGGGTCGCCGTCGACGCCAAGGGGCGCGTCGTCGGCCTGGAGCGGGCGAAGGGCCGCGAGAACATACCCGTCCAGATCCGCACCGTCCGCGGGCACACCGTCGTGCTGCCCGCCGACGCGGCCCGCCTGGTCGCCACCGGCGTGGTCGACCAACGCCTGTTCGACGTCACCGAGCTGACCCGGTCGGCGACCCTCAAGGCCCAGAAGAACGGCCTGAAGGTCATCGTCGGCTACCGGGGCGCCGCCGCCACCGCCCGCGCGGAGGTACGCGAGGCCGGCACCCTGCGCCGCACCCTGACGGCCCTCAACGCCGACGCCGTGCAGACCCCGCAGGCCGACACCCCCGAACTGTGGGACGCGGTCACCGACGGCGGCCGTACCGCCTCCGGCATCGCACACGTCTGGCTCGACGGCGTCCGCCGGGCCAGCCTCGACACGTCGGTGCCGCAGATCGGCGCACCGGCCGCGTGGGCCGCCGGCTACACCGGCAAGGGCGTCAAGATCGCCGTGCTGGACACGGGCGTGGACGCCTCCCACCCCGATCTGAAGAGCCAGGTCGTCGCCGCGAAGAACTTCTCCACCGCCAAGGACGCCACCGACCACTTCGGGCACGGCACGCACGTCGCGTCCATCGCGGCCGGCACCGGCGCCAAGTCGGGCGGCAAGTACAAGGGTGTCGCGCCCGGCGCGCGCATCCTCAACGGCAAGGTCCTCGACGACAGCGGCTCCGGCGACGACTCCGGCATCCTCGCCGGCATGGAGTGGGCGGCCCAGCAGGGCGCCGACGTCGTCAACCTCAGCCTCGGCGGCTACGACACGCCCGACATCGACCCGCTCGAGGCCGAGGTCAACAAGCTCTCCGCCGACAAGGGCATCCTGTTCGCGATCGCCGCGGGCAACGAGGGCCCGGAGTCGATCGGTTCGCCGGGCAGCGCGGACGCCGC
Organism: Streptomyces sp. NPDC028635; assembly: GCF_040637635.1. NCBI lineage: Bacteria > Bacillati > Actinomycetota > Actinomycetes > Kitasatosporales > Streptomycetaceae > Streptomyces > Streptomyces sp. NPDC028635. The sequence continues at coordinate 14,286 of NZ_JBEZWX010000026.1, forward strand.
GCTCACCGTCGGCGCCGTCGACGGCAAGGACAAGCTGGCCGACTTCTCCTCCACCGGTCCGCGCGTCGGCGACGGCGCCATCAAGCCGGACGTGACCGCGCCGGGCGTCGACATCACCGCCGCCGCGGCCAAGGGCAGCGTCATCGACCAGGAGGTCGGCGAGAACCCGGCCGGCTACCTGACCATCTCCGGTACGTCGATGGCGACGCCGCACGTCGCGGGCGCCGCCGCGCTGCTGAAGCAGGAGCACCCCGACTGGGGGTACGCCGAACTCAAGGGCGCGCTCACCGGCTCCGCGAAGGGCGGCGCGTACACGCCGTTCCAGCAGGGCAGCGGCCGTATCGCCGTGGACCGGGCCATCAAGCAGGCGGTCGTCGCCGACCCGGTGTCGGTGAGCTTCGGCACGCAGGCCTGGCCGCACACCGACGACAAGCCGGTCACCAAGCAGGTGACCTACCGCAACCTCGGCAAGAGCGCCGTCACGCTGAAGCTGTCCGCGTCCGCCACCGACCCCAAGGGCAAGGCCGCCCCGGCCGGTTTCTTCACGCTCGGCGCGAGCAGTGTCACCATCCCCGCGGGCAGCAAGGCGTCCGTGGCCCTCACCGTCGACACCCGGCTGGGCGGCACCCTCGACGGCGCCTACTCGGCCTACGTGACCGCGAGCGGCGGCGGGCAGAACGTGCGGACCGCCGCGGCCGTACAGCGCGAGATCGAGTCGTACGACGTCACGGTCCGGCACATCGGCCGGGACGGCAAGGCGACCGACGGCTACCTCACCGACCTGTTCGGCTACACCGGCCTCGCCGCGGGCCGGCACTACCAGGCCCCCGTCGCCGCCTCCGGCACCACCACGGTGCGCGTGCCCAAGGGCACCTACCTGCTGGACGCATGGCTCGCGAAGGACTTCAAGGAGTTCAAGGGCGGCATCGACTGGCTGGTCCAGCCCAAGCTGGACGTCACGCGGAACCTGACGCTGACCCTCGACGCCCGTACCGCGAAGAAGGCGGACATCACCGTCCCGGACCGCGCCGCCAAGCCGCTGTCCGCGACGATCGACTACTCCTACGACGCCGCGGGCGTGCTCGCCGGGTTCAGCCAGACCTCCTTCGCAGCCGTGCGGATGGCCGCACTCGGCCCGGACGTCACCGGCCTCAGCCAGACCTGGAACGGGCAGTGGACCAAGGGCGCCACGGCCGAGTACGACGTGGCCACCAGCGCCAAGGTCAAGCGGGTCCAGGGCGACAAGGTCCGCCACTTCTCGGCCCGTGAACTCACCTCGGTGCGGGCCGGCCTCGGTGCCTCCGCCCCCGGCAAGTCCGGCGGCCTGACCGCGCTCGGTTTCCTGGCCGACGACGTCGCCGTCGGCGTGTCGGTGCCGCAGAAGCTGCCGGGCACCCGGACGCTGTACCTGTCGACGGCCGACAAGATCCAGTGGACGTTCGACTTCGAGCAGTACGCCGGCAAGGACGCCGACGGCCTCCCGGTCGTGGACGCCGCCTACAGCCTCGGCGCCCCGCAGACCTTCGGCGCGGGCAAGACGTACACGAGAACCTTCAACACCGCGGTCTTCGCCCCGCACGTCGACGCCGACTACGGCGTCTTCCGTGACGGCAACACGCTCTACGGCGTGCTGCCGCTGTTCGCGGACGGCGGCGCGCACGCCGGGTCGTCGCTCCTCACCAAGGCGACCACGACGCTGTACCGCAACGGCAGGAAGGCCGGCTCCAACCAGGACCCCCTCACCGGTGACGGCGTGTTCACGGTCCCGGCCGGCGACGCGGCGTACCGGCTGTCGACGTCGGTCAGCCGCAGCGCGAAGGTCGCGGGCGTGTCCACGCGGATCGACGCGAGCTGGACCTTCCGCTCCGCCAAGCCGGCATCCGGCCGGCAGGCCAGGCTGCCCGTCTCCACGGTCCGCTTCAACGCCGCGACCACGCTGGACAGCAAGGTCGCCGCGGGACGCACGGCCACCTTCCCCGTCGTCGTGGAGGGCGCGGCCGCCGGCCGCAATCTGAAGTCCCTGACGGTGTGGGCGTCCTACGACGGCGGCAAGACCTGGAAGCGGATCCAGGTGACGAAGGGCAAGGTCACCCTGAAGAACCCGGCGGCCGGCAGGTCCGTCTCACTGCGCGCGGCCGTCAGCGACAAGAAGGGCGACACAGCGACGATCACGCTCTACAACGCGTACTACGGCAAGTGAGCCACGGGCGCTGACCCACGGTCACGAACGCACCGCCCGCCGCGGGGAGTTGCCGCGGCGGGCGGTGCCGTGTTCCGGGCCGCGCCGGGCCGCTGGGGTCGCGGTATGACCGCCGCCGTGACCGCCATGATCACCGCAGTCGTCGGGGTCCTCGGGACCCTCCTCGCCCCCGTGCTCGGCCAGCGGGTCTCCGCCCGGCAGCGGGCCGCGGAGAGCGCCGCCGAGGAGCGGCGCCGCGGCTTCGAGGAGCGCAGGGCGGCGTACACGGCGATGAACAGGGCCTCCCGGCAGTTCCACACCCTGCTCAAGGACGCCCTGCACCGCCTGCGTGACGGTGTCTACGACGAGCAGGAGCGCGCGCGTCTCGAAGAGGCCCGCCGTGACTACCGCGACCGGTACGCCGAGGCGCAGATGCTGGTGCCCGAGCGGATCCTGGAGGCCTCGCGGGCCGTGAACACGGTCCTCGCCGGCAGCGACGCGGTGGTCAAGCGGCTCGACCGGGGCGTGGCGCGGGACGGGGAGAGCCCGGAACAGGCCCTGCTCGACCTGAAGGAGGCCGAGCCCCGGCTGACGGCGATGCGGCGGGCCATGCGGCAGGACCTGGGTGTGGTGGACTGAGACGCGGCGAGGGGGACTTGAGGACAGCGGGCGTGTCGGCCGGGCCGGCCGGTGTCAGCCCCGCTGGGTTGTCGACTCCGTGCCGGCGAGGGTGGCGTCGGTGCCCCAGCTGGCCAGGAGGCGCAGGGATTCCGCCGACGACGAGCCCGGCTCGGCGTGGTAGGTGATCAGGGACTGCTCGCTGCCGTCGGTCAGCCGGAACGACTCGAACTGCAGGGCCAGATCGCCCACCAGCGGGTGGTGCAGACGCTTCACGCCGTGGGTCTTGTCCTTCACGTCGTGCGTCGCCCACAGCCGGCGGAAGTCCTCGCTCTTCACGGACAACTCGCCGACCAGCGCGGACAGCCGCGGGTCGTCCGGGTAGCAGCCGGCGTCCATGCGCAGCGCGCACACGATGTCGATCGCCTTCTGCTCCCAGTCCACGAACAGCTCCCGGTACTGCGGCCGCAGGAACGTCAGCCGCGCCCAGTTCCGCTCCGCCGCGGGCAGCTCCCCCCAGTCCCCGAACAGCGCGGCGGCCATCCGGTTCCACGCCAGGATCTCGGCGCGCCGCCCCACGACGTACGCCGGGACGCCGTCCATCACCTCCAGCAGCTGCCGCAGCGCCGGCCGCACCTGCTGCGGGCGCGCCGCGGGCTTCTTCTTGTGCCGCTTCGGCTTGGCCAGATGCGTCAGGTGCGCGTGCTCGGCGTCCGTGAGCCGCAGCGCGCGGGCGATGGAGTCCAGCACCTCCGCCGACACGTTCCGCCCGTTGCCCTGCTCCAGGCGCGTGTAGTACGCCACGGACACCCCGGCCAGCTGCGCCAGCTCCTCGCGGCGCAGCCCCGGCACCCTGCGGTGCCGGCCGTAGTCCGCCAGGCCCACGTCGGACGGCTTCAGCCGGGCCCGGCGGGTGCGCAGGAACTCGCTCAGCTCGGCGCGGCGGTCGAGCGGGGCGCCGGCGCCGCTGTCCGTCTCACCGAGGGCCTCGGCAGCCGGTGGGGCGGCCGGTTCGCGGGCGGGTTCGGGGTGTACGTCCATGTCGTCCAGTATTCCGGGTCGTACGCACCGGAGCCTGACCCCGCCAGTGGTAGGCACGGCGTGCGTACGCAAAGCCGTGGCCTGGGTGGATGACCGCGACCGGGGCAGCCTGGAAGGCGTGCCCGGCCACAAGGCAGGCCGGGCGCGGACGTTTCTGGCAATTCCTGGCAAGGAGAACCACGGCATGACCACCCCTGTTGCCGCGTATGCCGCACCCGCCCCCAAGGCGCCGCTGGAGCGCACCACCATCGAGCGCCGCGCGGTCCGTGAGCACGACGTCCTGATCGACATCAAGTACGCCGGTATCTGCCACTCCGACATCCACCAGGCCCGCGAGGGCTGGGGCGAGGCCATCTTCCCGATGGTCCCCGGCCACGAGATCGCCGGCGTCGTCGCGGAGGTCGGCTCCGGTGTGACGAAGTACAAGGTCGGCGACCGTGTGGGCGTCGGCTGCATGGTCGACTCCTGCCGCGAGTGCGAGAACTGCAAGGCCGGCCAGGAGCAGTACTGCACCGGCGGCGGCATGGTCGGCACGTACAACGCGGTCGGCAAGGACGGCGAGCCCACTTACGGCGGCTACGCGCAGAAGATCGTCGTCGACGAGGACTTCGTCGTCCGTATCCCCGACGGCCTGTCCCTCGACGTCGCCGCGCCGCTGCTGTGCGCCGGCATCACCCTGTACTCCCCGCTCAAGCACTGGGGCGCCGGCCCCGGCAAGAACGTCGCGATCCTCGGCATGGGCGGCCTCGGCCACATGGGCGTGAAGATCGCGCACGCGCTGGGCGCCGAGGTGACGGTGCTGTCGCAGTCCCTGCGCAAGAAGGACGACGGGCTGCGGCTGGGCGCCGACCACTACTACGCCACCAGCGACCCGAAGACCTTCGAGGAACTGGCGGGCACGTTCGACCTGATCGTGTCGACGGTGTCGGCGCCGCTGGACTTCAACGCCTACCTGTCGCTGCTGAGGACCGGCGGCGCCCTGGTGAACGTGGGCGCGCCGGAGGAGCCGATCTCGCTCAACCTCTTCTCGGTGATCGGCGGCCGCAAGACACTCGCCGGTTCCATGATCGGCGGTATCGCGGAGACCCAGGAGATGCTGGACTTCTGCGCGGAGCACGGCTTCGGCGCCGAGATCGAGCTGATCCGCGCGGACCAGATCAACGAGGCGTACGAGCGGGTGCTGAGCAGCGATGTGCGGTACCGGTTCGTGATCGACACGGCGACGATCTGACGTCGTTCACACGAGGGGCCCCGGGGCGCTGTCCGCCCCGGGGCTCCTCGTCGCGGTCGCCCGTCGGCAGGGGGTGCCGCCTTCGACGCGGATCTCGGTGCCGTGAATGAACTGCCCGGAGGAGAGGGAGCCGGGCTGCACCGCCGTGAACCGGATGCCCTGCTCGCCGTACTCGGCGTCCGGCGCGTGCGTCATGGAATCGGCCGGGGGCGTCCTGTGTTGAGGGGGAGGGCAAGCAGACAAGTTTTGGAGGGTCGCAATGGCTGCGCAGACGCAGAGGGCCGTACTGGCGGGCGGATGTTTCTGGGGCATGCAGGAACTGATCCGCCGGCTCCCGGGCGTGACGGGGACCCGCGTCGGATACACCGGGGGTGACGTGCCGAACGCGACGTACCGCAACCACGGCACGCACGCGGAGGCCATCGAGATCCTCTTCGACCCGGAGAAGACCGACTACCGCGCCCTGCTGGAGTTCTTCTTCCAGATCCACGACCCGAGCACCAAGAACCGCCAGGGCAACGACATCGGCCTCAGCTACCGCTCGGCGATCTACTACGTGGACGACGAGCAGAAGCGGATCGCCGAGGACACGATCGCGGACGTGGACGCCTCCGGCCTGTGGCCGGGCAAGGTCGTCACCGAGGTCGAGCCGGCCGGCCCCTTCTGGGAGGCCGAGCCGGAGCACCAGGACTACCTCCAGCGCTACCCGGACGGCTACACCTGCCACTTCCCGCGCCCGGGATGGCGGCTGCCCACCCGCGCCGAGGGCTGACCGCAGCTCCCGCAGCGACGGCCCCCGCTCGGCCCCGGTCCGCGCGGCGACGCCCCCGCTCGGCCCGGTCCGCGCGGCGACGCCCCCGCTCAGTGGGGCAGCGTCGCCGGGCTGCCGCCGTTCGCCTCGTAACCCGCTACCGCCAGCGCCCGGTAGACCGCGAACGCGGCTGCCGGGTCGGGCGACAGCGTCCACGGCAGGGCGCCGACATGGCCGTCGACGTGCACCAGCTGGTTCATGGCCTCCGCCCAGCGCTCGGCCCGCACCAGGAAGAACACCAGCAGGTGACGCACGTGCGCCAGCATCGGATCGTCGTGACGGGCCGCGTGCACCGCGTGCAGCGCGCCGTGGATCGCCTTGGTGACGACCTCGCTCTGATAGAAGCCGCGAACCAGGTTCACCTCCGGCAGGTGCTCGAACACCGCGAACAGCGGCATCGCCGCCAGCAGCGAGCCCTGCGGGGCCCGCGCGGCCGCCGCCTCCGCGAACCGGTACGCCAGCTCACGCGAGCCGTGCCACTTCTCGCACCAGTAGTGCAGCGCGGCCAGATGCGCGCCCATGTGGTTCGGCGCGCGGTCCAGGATCTTCAGCCACAGCTGCTCGAACTCCTCGCGCGGGTACGCCAGACCGCGCGCCACCGACAGCTCCACGATGTACGGGACCGGATCCCCCGGTGCCAGCAGCGCCGCCTGCCCGCACGCCGCCTTCGCCTCCTCCATGATGATCCGGAAGTCGTCCGTGCCCGGCGTGGACGTCCGCCACGCCTGCTGCACCAGGAACTCGGCGTGCACCGCCGCGCCGCCCGCGTCCTTGGGTCCCTCGGCCCGCCACACCCGCAGCCACTGCCCGCCCGGGACCTCGCCGACCCCGCCCGGCCGCTGCTGCAGCTCCAGCGCGGCCGCGCCCGCGAACGCCTGCACCCGCTGCCAGCGGAGCTCGCTCTGCGTCTCCGTGCCCGCCAGCAGCTGCGCCGCCGCCTTGTACTCCTGGGTGTGCTGCACGACGTCCAGCACGTCCAGCAGGTCCTGATCGGCGCCCGGCATGCGGATGTCCAGCTCCTCCTCGCGCACGAAGCCGTAGTCCGCGGGGTCCGCCGCGTCCGGGTGGCCGGGCGGGACCTGCTCGATCATGCTCCGCCGGCGCCTCAGCACCGGCAGCAGCACGATGGACAGCATGGCCGCGGCCATCAGGGCCCAGAGAATCTCCATGGCTCCAGCGAACCAGACGGCGCCGACAATTGGCCAACCCGGTCGGCGGACCTGTGGAAAACCCTCGGGACGGGCACCGCGACCCCCATCGGGGCGCCATTCGGCCGACGCGCGCACTACGCTCGGTGCCCATGAGCGACAGGCACATCAGTCAGCACTTCGAGACCCTCGCGATCCACGCGGGCAACACCGCGGATCCCCTCACCGGCGCGGTCGTCCCGCCGATCTACCAGGTCTCGACCTACAAGCAGGACGGCGTGGGCGGCCTGCGCGGCGGCTACGAGTACAGCCGCAGCGCCAACCCGACGCGCACCGCCCTCGAGGAGAACCTCGCCGCCTTGGAGGGCGGCCGCCGCGGCCTCGCGTTCGCGTCCGGACTGGCGGCCGAGGACTGCCTGCTGCGTACGCTGCTCAGCCCCGGCGACCACGTCGTCATCCCCAACGACGCCTACGGCGGCACCTTCCGCCTCTTCGCCAAGGTCGTCTCCCGCTGGGGCGTCGAGTGGTCGGTCGCCGACACCAGCGACCCGGCCGCGGTGCGCGCCGCGATCACCCCCAAGACCAAGGTCGTGTGGGTGGAGACGCCCTCCAACCCGCTGCTCGGCATCACCGACATCGCCGCCGTCGCCCAGGTCGCCCGGGACGCCGGCGCGAAGCTCGTCGTCGACAACACCTTCGCCACGCCCTACCTGCAGCAGCCGCTGTCCCTCGGCGCGGACGTCGTCGTCCACTCGCTCACCAAGTACATGGGCGGGCACTCGGACGTCGTCGGCGGCGCCCTGATCGTGAGCGACCAGGGGCTCGGCGAGGAGCTGGCCTACCACCAGAACGCCATGGGCGCGGTCGCCGGGCCGTTCGACTCCTGGCTGGTGCTGCGCGGCACGAAGACCCTGGCGGTGCGCATGGACCGGCACAGCTCCAACGCGACCAAGGTCGCCGAGATGCTCACCCGGCACGCGCGCGTGACGAAGGTGCTCTACCCGGGCCTGGAGGACCACCCCGGGCACGAGGTCGCCGCCAAGCAGATGAAGGCGTTCGGCGGCATGATCTCCTTCCGCGTCGAGGGCGGCGAGGAGGCGGCCGTCGAGGTCTGCAACCGCGCCAAGGTGTTCACGCTCGGCGAGTCCCTCGGCGGTGTCGAGTCGCTCATCGAGCACCCCGGCCGGATGACCCACGCCTCGGCGGCCGGCTCCGCGCTCGAGGTGCCGGGCGACCTGGTGCGCCTGTCCGTCGGCATCGAGAACGTCGACGACCTGCTGGAGGACCTGCAGCAGGCGCTCGGCTAGAGCCGAACCGTGAGCGCCCGGCCGGTCGGGCGGACCGGCCGGGCCGTTCACCAGCCCGTCAGGGGCGGAGTCGTGTCCGACGGCGGCTGCGCCCACGGCTGCACCGTCAGCGCCCACACCGTGAACGCCACGGCGGCCGAGGCCAGCAGCAGCCACATCAGCCGGCGCGCCGCCGCACGGCGGTGCAGCAGACGCGTGCCGCGACGCACCGCCTCGGCGTGCAGCTCCGGCGGCACCCGCACCGACGTCTGCTCCATGATCCGCCGGACCTCCGCCTCGCGCTCCGGCCGGTTCACCCGCGCCTCCCGGTCATGACGGTGCCGCTTTCGCCGCGACGGGCGCCGGTGCCGGGCCGCGCGGCGGGTGCAGCAGGGTCGTCATGGCGCGGTGGGACAGGGCCCGCACCCGGTCCACGGGGAAGCCCAGCAGCGCCGCGATCTGCTCCTCACCGACACCCTCGAACAGGCGCAGCACCAGGACCAGCCGCTCCTGCGGGGAGAGACGGCCCAGCACGGCCCCCGGCCGGGGCGGGGTCCGGTCGAGGAGGCCGCCGTACTGGTGCCAGGCACTGTGGGCGAAGCTGGTGGCCAGGAACTGGCGGGCCCGGTCGTAGGGGTCCTCGCCGCGCAGCCGGTCCCAGCACGCGTACGTGTGCGCGAGCGCCAGGGCGAGCAGGCGCCGGGCGCGCGGGTTGGCGTCGGGGGGCTCGGCGGTCAGCAGGGTGGCGGCGTGCAGCAGCCGCCCGGCCGCCCCCGCCACGAACGCCTCGAACTCCTGGGCCCGCCGGGCACCCTGCGACGCATGCCGTTCCCGCACCGCGCCTCCCCCTGAGGGCGTCCGAAGAGAAACCGGGCCCCGGGGCCGTACCGGCGCGGGGACCCGGTCTCATATGAGGCCAGGCGCAGCCTTTCGGTCAAGAGCCGCGCACGACCCGGTGCGCGCGTGCGCGCCGGCCGTCAGGACGCCGGCGAGGTCTCGGTCTGGGGCAGTCCCTGGGACGCCGTGCGGGCGGAGAGGGCGCCGTTGAAGCGCGTCAGGAGCGCGCAGAACGTCTCCCGCTCCTCCGGCGCCCAATCGTGGGTCAGCTCGGCCATGAGCTGACGCCGGGAGGAGCGCACCTCCTCCAGCCGGGTCTGCCCGCGCGGGGAGAGCTGGAGGACGACCGCACGGCCGTCCTCGGGGTGCGAGGTCCGCTTGACGAGGCCGGTGTCGACGAGCGGCGCGACCTGGCGGGTGACCGTCGAGGAGTCGATCCCCATGCTCGCCGCGAGCGCCTTGACGCCCATCGGGCCTTCCTTGTCGAGCCGGTTGAGCAGCAGATACGCCGCGCGGTCCATGGAGTTGCGCACCTGCCCGACCCCGCCGAGCCGGGTCTGTTCGGCGCGGCGGGCGAACACCGCCACCTCGTGCTGGAGGGTGTCGAGGAGACCGGTGTCACCGACGGTCGTCATGTCCATCGACATTTCTGGTGTTGTGGGCATGGCCGGGGGCTCGCTTCATGAAGGGCTGCTGGGTTGGGGGACAGGGTACGCGGCCCGGCCCCCGGCCGTACCGACGCTGCGCGATCCGGGTCTCGGTGGTTGGTCACACCGGTGGCGCGCCCGCGTGAACTGCGAGACTTGGGGGATGAACCACCGCACGGCCACCACCCTGCCGCCGGTCGCCCTGGACGACGTCCGCGGGGCCCGGAAGATGCTCACCGGGGTCGCGCGCGTGACCGCGATGGAGGGCAGCCGGCGCCTGTCGCAGCTGGTGGGCGCGCCGGTGCACCTCAAGTGCGAGAACCTTCAGCGGACCGGGTCGTTCAAGCTGCGCGGTGCCTATGTACGGATCGCCGGGCTGCTGCCCGAGGAGCGGGCCGCCGGGGTGGTCGCCGCGAGCGCCGGCAACCACGCGCAGGGCGTGGCGCTCGCCTCGTCGCTGCTGGGGGTGCGCTCGACGGTGTTCATGCCGAAGGGCGCCCCCCTGCCCAAGATCAGCGCGACCGAGGACTACGGCGCCGAGGTGCGCCTGCACGGCCACGTGGTCGACGAGACGCTGGCCGCCGCGCAGGAGTACGCGGAGCGGACCGGAGCGGTGTTCATCCACCCCTTCGACCATCCCGACGTCATCGCCGGTCAGGGCACGGTCGGCCTGGAGATCCTGGAGCAGTGCCCGGAGGTCCGCACGATCGTCGTCGGGATCGGCGGCGGCGGGCTGGCGGCCGGGATCGCGGTCGCGGTGAAGTCGCTGCGGCCGGACGTGCGGGTCGTGGGGGTGCAGGCGGAGGGCGCCGCCGCGTACGTGCCGTCGCTGGCGGCGGGGCGCCCGGTCGTGGTGGAGCACCCGGCGACGATGGCCGACGGCATCCGGGTCGGGCGGCCCGGCGACGTGCCGTTCGCCCTCGTCGAGGAACTGGTCGACGAGGTCCGCACGGTGAGCGAGGACGCGCTGTCCACCGCGCTGCTGCTGTGCCTGGAGCGGGCCAAGCTGGTGGTGGAGCCGGCCGGGGCCAGCCCGGTCGCGGCGCTGCTGAGCGAGCCGCACGCCTTCGAGGGCCCGGTGGTGGCGGTGCTCTCCGGCGGCAACGTCGACCCGCTGCTGATGCAGCGCATCCTGCGCCACGGCCTGTCCGCGCAGGGCCGCTACCTGGCCGTCCGGGTCCGGCTGACGGACCGGCCGGGCGCGCTCGCGGCGCTGCTCGGGGTGTTGTCGGGGGTCGACGCCAACGTCCTCGACGTGAGCCACGTGCGGACCGATCCCCGGCTCGGGCTCACGGAGGCGGAGGTCGAGCTGCACCTGGAGACCAAGGGCCCGGCGCACTGCGCCGAGGTCGGTCAGGCCCTGAGCCGGGCGGGCTACACGGTCATCGGCTGACGACGTCCGCCGGAAGCGCGCCCCGCACCTCCCCGTGTCACTCGTTCGGGGAAATCCATTGAGAGACGCGATACATCGCGTTATGGTGTGTCGCGGGACAGGCCGCCGCCGGCCGCATCCACCCGCACCTGCCAGGCGGAACAAACCGCCCGAATCTAGGCTTTCCGAAGAATCCCCCATGACGTGGAGACCCATATGCCAGGCGCCATCTACGCCGAAGGGCTGGTCAAGGCCTTCGGTGACGTCAAGGCTCTGGACGGCGTCGACCTCGACGTCCCCGAGGGCACCGTCCTCGGCCTGCTCGGGCCGAACGGCGCGGGCAAGACCACCACGGTCCGCTGCCTGACCACCCTGCTGCGCCCCGACCGCGGCCGCGCCGTCGTCGCCGGGGTCGACGTGCTCAAGCACCCCAACGAGGTACGCCGCTCCATCGGGCTGTCCGGCCAGTTCGCCGCGGTCGACGAATACCTGACCGGCCGGGAGAACCTCCAGATGGTCGGCCGGCTCTACCAGATGAAGGCCCGGGCGGCGAAGGGCCGGGCCGCCGAGCTGCTGGAGCAGTTCGACCTGGCGGACGCCGCCGACCGCTCCACCAAGACGTACTCCGGCGGTATGCGCCGCCGCCTCGACCTGGCCGCCGCGCTCGTCGTCTCCCCGCCGGTGATGTTCATGGACGAGCCGACCACGGGCCTCGACCCGCGCAACCGCCAGCTGCTGTGGGAGGTCATCAAACAGCTCGTCTCCGGCGGCACCACGCTGCTGCTGACCACCCAGTACCTGGAGGAGGCCGACCACCTCGCCCACGACATCGCGGTCGTCGACCACGGCCGGGTCATCGCCCGCGGCACCTCCGACCAGCTCAAGGCGCGCACCGGCGGCGAGCGCGTGGAGGTCGTGGTGCACGAGCGGGAGCACATGAGCATCGCGGCCGAGGTGCTGCGCGGCTTCGGCAAGGGCGACACCTCGGTCGAGGAGCACACCCGCAAGCTGACCGTGCCCGTCACGGGCGGTGCCAAGCTGCTCGCCGAGGTGATCCGCGAGCTCGACACCCGCGGCATCGAGATCGACGACATCGGCCTGCGCCGGCCCACCCTCGACGACGTCTTCCTGTCGCTGACGGGTCACGTCGCCGAGAAGAAGGAAGAGGAGACGGACGAGGAGGCCGTGAAGTGAGTGCCCTCAGCGACATCGCCCGGGTGGCCCCGGCGGGCAACCCGGTCGGCCAGTCGATCCGCGACTCCCTGGTCGTCGCCAAGCGGAACCTGATCCGGATGTCCCGGATCCCCGAGATGGTGATCTACGGCCTGATCCAGCCGATCATGTTCGTGGTGCTGTTCACCTACGTCTTCGGCGGCTCCATGCAGATCGGCGGCAGCACCAGCGCCACCGACTACAAGAACTTCCTGATGGCCGGCATCTTCGCGCAGACCGTCACCTTCGCCACCGCCAGCTCCGGCGCCGGCATCGCCGACGACATGCACAAGGGGCTCATCGACCGCTTCCGTTCCCTGCCCATGGCGCGCGGCGCGGTGCTCACCGGGCGCACGCTCGCCGACCTGGTGCAGACGGCCCTGACGCTCGTCGTGCTCGCCGTGGTGGCGCTGCTGGTCGGCTGGCGCGTCGGGTCGGACGGCGACACCAACGCGGCCAAGGTCCTCGCCGCGTTCCTGCTGCTCCTGCTCCTCGGGTACGCGTTCACCTGGATCGGCGCGCTGATCGGGCTGTCCGTGCGCACCCCCGAGGCGGCCACCTCCGGTGGGCTGATCTGGCTCTTCCCGGTCACGTTCATCTCGAACGCGTTCGTCGACACCAGTCACATGACGCCGTGGCTGCGGCACATCGCGGAGTGGAACCCGTTCAGTGCCACGGTGCAGGCCGCCCGCGTGCTGTTCGCCAACCCCGGCCAATCGCACTCCGGCGCCTGGCCCATGCAGCACCCGGTGTGGGCGTCGCTGATCTACTCGATCCTGATCGTCGTCGTCTTCCGCACCCTGGCGGTCCGCAAGTACCGCTCGGCCACGGCCTGACCCCGGCACGGCGAAGCCCCCGGCGTCGTGCGGACGCCGGGGGCTTCGCGGTACAGCCGGTGGGGGCGCTCAGCCGTTGTACGGCTCGGCCGTCAGGATGCGGACCGAGGCCTTCTTGCCGTTGGGCAGCTCGTACTCCGCGTCGTCGCCCACCTTGTGGCCGATCACGCCCGAGCCGAGCGGGGACTGCGGCGAGTAGGTCTCGATGTCGGAGCTGGCGTACTCGCGGGAGGCGAGCAGGAAGGTCAGCGTGTCGTCCTCGTCGCCGTCGAAGGCGATCGTCACGACCATGCCCGGCGCGACCACGCCGTCGGAGGCCGGCGCCTCGCCGACCTTGGCGTTCTCGAGGAGCTGGGTCAGCTGCCGCACGCGGAGCTCCTGCTTGCCCTGCTCCTCCTTGGCCGCGTGGTACCCGCCGTTCTCACGCAGGTCGCCCTCCTCGCGCGCGGCCGCGATCTTCGCCGAGATCTCCGCACGCGCGGGACCAGTAAGGTACTCAAGCTCAGCCTTGAGCTTGTTGTACGCCTCCTGGGTCAGCCAGGTGACGTTCTCGCTGGTCTGGGTCACAGGTGCTCCTCGTAGGTACTGGGATACAAAGCATCGCCCTACCCAGAAGAATGTTCCCTCATGGAAGGGCGAAACCACGAGCCTAACAATTCAGCGGCCGCAGGGGGAGGACATAAGCCATCTAATTTGCGTCAACGCAGGTCAGGCCATCGGTATTCCGGGTGACAGTGGACGTGTCAGGCGCATCGGCCGGGTCACGCGTGTCCGGTGTGACCGCTGGGACGCGGGGGTCAGCTCCGGTGGCATCCGAGCAGCTCGGCGGTCGACCCGCGAGCGGTCGTCCGCAGCGTGACGACCCGGTCGATACGGGTGTCCGGTCCGGTGAAGCGGAAGTCGGCGCGGCCGACCTCGGTGCCGTCCGCCGCCTGGGAGCGCAGGGTGCAGTAGCCGTCGGCGCCGGAGTCCTTGTGGACCTCCAGGTGCACCTTGACCGCGTGGTCGGAGGTGTCGAAGGTGATCACCTGGGCGCTGATGCCGCTGCCGGCGACGTAGTGGTAGCCGAACCAGCCGATCACCGCGAGCAGCACGGCGCCCAGAACCGCCCCGACGATCTTCAGGGTGCGGTCGCTGCGCACGTCCGAGGAGCGGCCGTAGCGCTCCTGCGGCAGCTGTGTGCTCGCCGTACTCATGATCGTCCTCTCGGCAGGCCCTCGGCGGGACGGGCGGACCGGGGCGGCCGGACGTCCGGAAACGGACGCCCGCGGGGGAGCCGGAATTATTCGCCGCCCGATTCGGTCACTATAGAAGCCGCCCGCCTGCCACCCGACCACCGCCCCTGAACGACGTCCCACGGGACGACACCAGCTCACTTGCGCCCGAGGACACCGGGGACCCCGGGGGCGCCGACCAACCGAGGATCGAGTCTTGACTGACCAGCTGCGACTGATGGCCGTCCATGCCCATCCCGACGACGAGTCGAGCAAGGGCGCGGCCACCATGGCCAAGTACGTGTCCGAGGGGGTGGACGTGCTGGTGGTGACCTGCACCGGCGGGGAACGCGGCTCCATCCTCAACCCCAAGCTCCAGGGCGACACGTACATCGAGGAGAACATCCACGAGGTCCGCCGCAAGGAGATGGACGAGGCCCGCGAGATCCTCGGGGTCAAGCAGGAGTGGCTCGGCTTCGTCGACTCCGGACTGCCGGAGGGCGACCCGCTGCCGCCGCTGCCGGAGGGCTGCTTCGCCCTGGAGGACGTGGACCACGCGGCCGGGGAACTGGTGAAGCAGATCCGCGCCTTCCGTCCGCAGGTGATCACCACCTATGACGAGAACGGCGGCTACCCGCACCCCGACCACATCATGACCCACAAGATCTCGATGGTGGCGTTCGAGGGTGCGGCGGACACGGAGAAGTTCCCGGAGGACGTGTACGGCCCGGCGTACCAGCCGCTGAAGCTGTACTACAACCAGGGCTTCAACCGTCAGCGGACCGAGGCGCTGCACAAGGCGCTGCTCGACCGGGGGCTGGAGTCCCCCTACGGCGAGTGGCTCAAGCGGTGGGACGAGTCGGACCGGCCCGAGCGCACGCTGACCACGCACATTCCGTGCGCCGAGTTCTTCGAGATCCGCGACAAGGCGCTGATCGCGCACCGTACGCAGATCGATCCGGACGGTGGATGGTTCCGGGTGCCGCTGGAGCTGCAGAAGGAGGTCTGGCCGACGGAGGAGTACGAGCTGGCGAAGTCGCTCGTCGATACCTCCCTCCCCGAGGACGACCTCTTTGCGGGCATCCGCGACAATGCCTGACATGAGCGCAAGCATGAGCCTGGCCGTGACGCACCTGCTGCCCGTCGCCGCCGACAGCTTCGACAAGGACAAGGTGACCCCCGGCGTCCTCGGCTTCATCGTCTTCGCGGCGATGGCGCTGGCGGTGTGGGCCCTGATGAAGTCCATGAGCAAGCACATGCGCAAGGTGGACTTCCAGGAGGCGCCGGAGAGCGACTCCTCGGGCACCAAGGGCACGCCCTCCGGGAAGATCGAGCCGCAGCAGGGCTGAGCGGGCGCCGCCGGCGGGGCCGGTCGCAGCCCGGCCGACCGGACTGCGTACGGCAGCCCCGGCCGGCCGGGCCGCGCACGACAGCCCGGCCGGGAGAGGCGCCCCCGGCCGGCTTCGGTCAGTTCTCCGTCGGGACCGTCACGCCCATCACCTCACGGGCGTGGCGGTCCGGAGTCATGCCCAGGCGCCAGGCCTGCCAGCCCGCCTCCAGGGTGATGCCGCGCTCCAGCAGCAGCTGGTACGCCTCCAGGTAGTCGTCCAGTTTCCCGTCCCGGCCCGGATGGGTGGCGCGGGCCAGCTGGGCCAGCTCCTCCTGCGCGACCGCCGTACCGACCTCCACACCGCCGGGAGCGGCGTACGGCAGCAGCGTGCAGCGCAGGAAGCGCGCCCAGTCCTCGCCGCGCCGGTCACCGTAGGAGGCGAACAGGGCGGCGGCCTCGTCGCACAGCGCCAGCGCCTGCGGGGTGCGCGCGTTGCCCGCGTCCACCACCGCCAGCTCCAGGCACGTCCACGCCTCGCCGTGGGCGACGCCGATGCGCTGGAAGTCGGCGCGGGCGTCCACCAGCAGCTGCCGGGCGAACCCGGAGTTGCGCAGGCTGCCCGTCTGCGCCGCCCGCTGGTCCCGCGTGACCCGCGCCGAGTGGTGCCGGGCGCACGCCAGGCCGTACACGTCCCGCATCCGGGAGAACATCGTCCGGGCCCGTTCCAGCTCGCGTACCGCGCGGTCCAGGTCGCCGGACTCCTCCAGCGCCTGGCCCAGGTAGTACAGCGTCCACGCCTCGCCGCGGGCGTCCTCGTTGTCCCGGTGCCGGGAGGCCGCCCGGCGCAGCGCGTCCACCGCCTCGGCGGCGTCCCCGTCGACGAGCCGGGCGCGGGCCAGCTGGGTCATCGCCCACGCCTCGCCGCGCGCGTCGCGGGTCCGGCCGTACAGCTCCAGCGCCCGGCGCAGGTCGCCGTCCGCGCGCGGTACGTCCCCCATGCGCAGCCCCAGCTGGCCGAGCTGGAAGTGGGCCCACGCCTCGCCGTGCACGGAGCTGCCCTCGCGGTGCAGCACCAGGGAGCCCTCCAGCAGGGCCAGCGCCTCCGCGAGCCGGCCCCGGTCGCGTTCGACGGCGGCGAGCGCGTGCATCGTCCAGGCCCGGTCCGTCGCCAGGTCCGGGGCCTCCTGCATCTGGAGCGCCTCGCGCAGCTTGGCGGCGGCCTCGGTGAGGTTGCCCTGGTGGTGCAGGGTGATGCCGAGGGAGCACAGGGCGCGCGCGGCACCCGCGTCGTGGTGCGCCTCCAGGTACAGGTCGACCACGGACGTCAGCGTGGTGCGCGCCTTGTCCAGCTCGCCGAGCTGGCGGGCCGCGATGCCGGTGCGCCACTGCACGGAACGGATCAGCAGCCCCTCATCGACGCTCTGCGCCAGCTCGCTGATCTCGCCGAGCCGGTACAGGTCGCCGCGCAGCAGGCAGTAGTCGCACAGCGCGCCCAGCAGGTTCAGCACCGCCCGCTGGTCGACGCCCTCGGCGTGCCGGAGCGTGGCGGTGATGAAGCTGGACTCGTCGTCCAGCCAGCGCAGCGCCTCGTCCAGCGAGGTGAAGCCGTGCGGGCTGAACCGGTCCGAGCGGGTGGAGACGTTGCCGTCGACCAGCCGCAGCACCGAGTCGGCGAGGTCGGCGTAGCTGAGGATCAGCCGTTCCTGCGCGGCCGCGCGCTCGGCGGGGTCCTCCTCGTCCATGAGGCGGGCCTGCGCGAAGGAGCGCACCAGGTCGTGGAGCCGGTAGCGGCTGCCGCGCACATGGTCGATCAGGCCCGCCCGGGCGAGGGAGGTCAGATGCCGGGTGGCCTCCGTGCGGTCGGTGGACAGCAGCGCGGCGGCCGCGGCCGCGCCGAGGGAGGCCCGGCCGGCCAGCGCCAGGCGGCGCAGCAGCCGCCGCGGCTGCTCGTCGAGGTCGGTGTAGCGCAGCCACAGGGCCCGCTCGACCGGTTCGACCGGGCCGTACGCGCCGAGGTCGCCGGCCAGCTGCCGCGGTGAGCGCGGGCCGAGCGCGGAGCCGGCGACGCGCAGCGCCAGCGGCAGCGCGCCGCACAGCTGCCGGATCCGGTCGGTGGACTCGGCGTCGTACGGCCCGGAGCTGTCCTCGGCCGTGGCGCCGAGCAGCTCCTCCGCGCCGGCCGCGTCGAGCGCCTCGACGGGCAGGTGGTGCACCCAGGCGTCGAGACCGGCGGGCAGCTGGAGGGGCTGCCGTGCGGTGACCAGGACGAGGCTGTCGGAGTGCTCGGGGACGAGGGCGCGCACCTGCTCGGGGTCGCCGGCGTCGTCCAGGATCACGGTGACGGGCACCCCGGTCAGATGCCGGTGGTAGAGCTCGCCGAGCCGCTTGATCTGCTGGTCGGGGGAGGAGCGCTCGCGGAAGAGCAGTTGCTCGCGGGGCGCGCCGAGCCGGTTGAGCAGATGCAGCAGCGCGTCCCGGGTGGGCAGCGGGGGCTCGCCCGCGCCGTCCCCGCGCAGGTCGACCACGCACGCCCCGCGGAACTGGTCGCGGACATCGTGCGCGGCGCGTACGGCGAGGGTGGTGCGGCCGCTGCCGGGCACGCCGTGCAGGACGACGACGACCGGCCTGGTCCGGGTGCCGGCCCGGGCCGCCTGCACCCACTGCCGGATCCGCGCCAGCTCCGCCCGGCGCCCGGCGAAGGCTCCGTCCGCGTCCGGGAGGTGGCCGAAGGACTGCTCCAGCGCCGTCCGCCCGCGGGCGGCCGCGCTCTTGTCGGCGCCGCGCAGCTGCGGGCCGGCCGTTTTGCCGACCGGGCCGGTGGAGGCGGCCAGCACCCGCTGCTGGTCCAGGAAGGGGCGGATGCCGCGCACTTCCAGCGCCGTCAGCCACTGCAGGCGCAGCTGCTCGGGCCCGCCGGGCTGGCCGACGGCGCCGGCGCGGTGATGGGCGGCGGGCAGGTGCGCGCCGGCCGCCTTGACCACGGTCGCCGCGGCGCCGACCACACCGGCGGTCACGCCGGCGCCGAGGGCGGTGCCGGCGTCGGTGCCCAGGGCCAGGTCGGCGACCCCCGCGGCGACTGCGGCAACGGCCGCCACCAGCAGGGGAGTTGTACCGCCCTGCTGGGCGTAGCGCTGTCTGAAGCCCAGCCGTCCGGCCTCGGCCTCGTCCAGGGCGCGGGTGTAGGCCGCGTACTCCTCGCCCGCCGTCCGGGCCATGGCCTCCAGTGAGGCCCGCGCCCGCCCGAGCAGCACCTGGCCGTCGGTGCGCCCTCCGGAGCGCCGTACCTCCTCCTCCACGGCCCGGGCCAGCAGCCGCTCGGCCTCCGCGCGGTGCGCGTCACGCATGCCTCGTCCCCCTCCGACGGCAACTCCCTTGCCCATGAGTGTCCTTCGCGGCGGCCGTCAGCGCGAGGGGTGGTGCCGATCACGCGCCGGCCCGGCCATGACGCGCCCGGCCGCACGGCGGACCGAGGCGCCGCCGTCGGCCGTCCGGGCCCCGCGCCCGGAGGTCCGGCCGGAGGCGTCTGTGCGCAGCAGGACGGGACGCAGCTCGCGCAGAGTGCCGTGGATTGACATGTGCACGCCCTGTCCGCGCGCCGGTCAGCGCGATACGGCAGGACCTCGTGATGCGCGCCCCGCCCGGGGTACTGCGGCAGGATGGACACCATGCCGAACCGACTGGCGCATGAGACGTCCCCGTACCTCCTCCAGCACGCCGACAACCCGGTCGACTGGTGGCCCTGGTCCGCCGAGGCCTTCGAAGAGGCGCGCAAACGGGGCGTCCCGGTGCTGCTGAGCGTCGGATACAGCAGCTGCCACTGGTGTCACGTCATGGCGCACGAGTCGTTCGAGGACCAGGCCACCGCCGACTACCTCAACGCGCACTTCGTCAACGTCAAGGTCGACCGCGAGGAACGCCCCGACGTGGACGCCGTCTACATGGAGGCCGTGCAGGCGGCCACCGGGCAGGGCGGCTGGCCGATGACCGTGTTCCTCACCCCCGACGCCGAGCCGTTCTACTTCGGCACCTACTTCCCGCCCGCGCCCCGGCACGGCATGCCGTCCTTCGTGCAGGTGCTGGAGGGCGTGCACCAGGCGTGGACCGACCGCCGCGACGAGGTCGCCGAGGTCGCCGGGAAGATCGTGCGGGACCTGTCCGCGCGGGAGATCTCCTACGACGCCGTCGACGCGCCCGGCGAGCAGGAGCTGGCACAGGCGCTGCTCGGGCTCACCCGGGAGTACGACCCGCAGCGCGGCGGGTTCGGCGGGGCGCCGAAGTTCCCGCCGTCCATGGTGATCGAGTTCCTGCTGCGCCACCACGCGCGCACCGGCTCCGAGGGCGCCCTGCAGATGGCGCAGGACACCTGCGAACGGATGGGCCGCGGGGGGATCTACGACCAGCTCGGCGGCGGCTTCGCGCGCTACTCCGTCGACCGGGACTGGACGGTGCCGCACTTCGAGAAGATGCTGTACGACAACGCCCTGCTGTGCCGGGTGTACGCCCACCTGTGGCGCGCCACGGGCTCCGAGCTGGCCCGCCGGGTCGCCCTGGAGACCGCCGACTTCATGGTCCGCGAACTGCGCACCGCCGAGGGCGGTTTCGCCTCCGCGCTCGACGCCGACAGCGACGACGGGACCGGCAAGCACGTCGAGGGCGCCTACTACGTGTGGACGCCGCAGCAGTTGCGCGAGGTGCTCGGCGAGGAGGACGCCGAAGCCGCCGCGCAGTACTTCGGCGTCACCGAGGAGGGCACGTTCGAACAGGGCTCCTCCGTCCTGCAACTCCCGCAGACGGAGGGCGTGTTCGACGCCGGGCGGATCGACGGCATCAAGCGGCGGCTGTTCGACGCCCGTGCCCTGCGGCCCGCCCCCGGCCGGGACGACAAGGTCGTCGCCGCCTGGAACGGCCTCGCGATCGCCGCGCTCGCCGAGACCGGCGCCTACTTCGACCGCCCGGACCTCGTCGACGCCGCGCTCGGCGCCGCCGACCTGCTGGTCCGGCTGCACCTGGACGACCATGCCCGGCTCGCCCGCACCAGCAAGGACGGCCGCGCCGGCGCGCACACCGGCGTCCTGGAGGACTACGCCGATGTCGCCGAGGGCTTCCTCGCGCTCGCGTCCGTCACCGGCGAGGGCGTCTGGCTCGACTTCGCCGGCATCCTCCTCGACCACGTGCTGGCCCGCTTCACCGACCCGGAGACCGGCTCCCTGTACGACACCGCCTCCGACGCCGAACAGCTGATCCGCCGGCCGCAGGACCCGACGGACAACGCGACGCCCTCCGGCTGGACCGCGGCGACCGGTGCCCTGCTGAGCTACGCCGCTCACACCGGCTCCGAGCCGCACCGGGCCGCCGCCGAGAAGGCCCTCGGCGTGGTGAAGGCGCTCGGCCCGCGCGTGCCCCGCTTCATCGGCTGGGGCCTCGCCGTCGCCGAGGCACGCCTCGACGGCCCGCGCGAGGTGGCGGTCGTCGGCGCCTCGACCGACGACGCGGACGCCCGGACCCTGCACCGCACGGCCCTGCTCGGCACGGCCCCGGGCGCGGTCGTCGCCTACGGCACCCCCGGCAGCGACGAATTCCCGCTCCTCGCCGACCGCCCCCTCAGGGACGGCGCCCCGACGGCGTACGTCTGCCGCAACTTCACCTGCGACGCCCCGACCACCGACCCGGCCCGCCTGCGAGCGACCCTGAACGGCTGAACGACGCGCACGCTCGCGGCGGGCGGCCCGGAGCGGGGTTCCGCGAGCGTTGCCGCGGCGCGGGCGGCAACAGCACGCGCGCGTGCCCTCGGCGCCCCCGCTCCCGGAGCGCGGACGCAATGGCACGCGTGCACGAGGGGCGCCCGGGACCGCCGCGCCGCCCGCCCGGCGCTCGGCAACGCCCGCGCGTGCGTGCCCCCACGGCGCCGAGCCGCCGCCGTACCGCCGTCCGCCCGGCGGCCTCGGAGCCGGCCGTGCTTCCGTCCGCCGCTGGCGTGCGCTGCGCCGAGCCACCGCCCCCCCGTCCGGAGGCCTCGGCGCGCGCCGCGCTCCCGTCCGACCGTGGCGTGCGCTGCGCCACCCGCGGCGAGCGGCTCCGGGCCCCCGGCCCGCCCCCGGGCGTACGCGCCGCCCGGCGCTCGCCGCCCGCCCGAGGCGGGCCCGCCGTTCCGAGCCGCCCGCCCGTCCCCGGCGTACCCGCCGAAGAAGCCCCGCCGCCCTGGGAGGGCGGAGCCCGGCCCGTTCCGCACGCGCGGGCGCTCGCCGCCCGCCGTTCCGAGCCGCCCGCCCGTCCTCGGCGTACGCGCCGAAGAAACCCCCGCCGCCCGCCCCGCCGGGGCGGAACCCGCCCCGTTGCGCACGCGCGTGTGTCCGTCACTGGCGCGTCGGGGGGTGTTCATCTGTGGCCCATCGACAGGGCCCTCGGTCGTCAGGGGCCGCCGTTAGCTTCGGCGGCTGGGCGCGATGGAAGTGACCGCTGTCGCGTACCGGGGGTTCAGGGATTCGGGAGATCGCCCTGCCCAAGGGCGAGCTGCCGTACGCGCGGCCACGGCTCGCTCCTCCTCACGACGACCCGGGAGGCGTCCGATGACCCATGAGTACACCGTGCCCGCCCCTGATCTCGGCGCGGCCGAACTGCCCGAGCCCGGCGCCGTCACCATCGTCGTACCGACCTTCAACGAGTCGGCGAACATCCGGCAGCTGCTGCACCGCATCACCGAGTCCGTGCCCGCCCGCCTGCCCTGCGAGGTCGTCTTCGTGGACGACTCCACCGACGACACCCCGCAGGTGATCGCCGACGCGGCCCGCGACTGTCCCTTCCCGGTGACCGTGCTGCACCGCGACGACCCGGCCGGCGGGCTCGGCGGCGCGGTCGTGGAAGGGATCAAGGCGGCCGGCGCGGACTGGATCGTCGTCATGGACGGCGACTGCCAGCACCCCCCGCACCTGGTGCCGGAGCTGGTCGCCACCGGTGAGCGGACCGGCGCCGCCCTCGTCGTCGCCTCCCGCTACACCGCCGGCGGCAGCCGCGCCGGACTCGCCGGCGGCTACCGCGTGGCCGTCTCACGGGGCGCGACGTGGCTCACCAAGGGTCTCTTCCCGCGCCGCCTGCGCGGCATCAGCGACCCCATGAGCGGCTTCTTCGCCATCCGCCGCAGCGCCGTCACCGCCGACGTCCTGAAGCCGCTCGGCTACAAGATCCTCCTCGAACTCGCCGTCCGCAGCCGCCCCGAGCGGGTCGCCGAGGTGCCGTTCGTCTTCGAGGAGCGCTTCGCGGGCGAGTCCAAGTCGACGGCCCGCGAGGGCCTGCGCTTCCTGCGCCACCTCGCCGGGCTGCGCACCGACGCACCGCTGGCCCGCATGATCGGCTTCGGGCTGATCGGGGCGAGCGGCTTCGTTCCCAACCTCGCCGGACTGTGGGCGCTCACCGCGCTCGGCGTGCACTACGTCCCGGCGGAGATCATCGCCAACCAGTTCGGCGTGGCCTGGAACTTCCTGCTCATCGAGCACCTGCTGTTCCGCGAGCGGCGCGCCCACCGCCGCTGGTGGGACCGGCTCGGCCGGTTCGCGCTGCTCGCCAACGCCGACCTGGTGCTGCGCATCCCGCTCATCGCGCTGTTCGTACGCCACCTCGGCATGGGCCCGCTGACCGCGACCGCGCTCGCGCTGCTCACGACGTTCGTCCTGCGGTTCGCCGGCACCGAGGCCCTGGTGTACCTGCCGCGCCGCCGCTCCGGACGACGCGCCCCGCACAGCAGCCGCGGCTGAACCCGGCCAGGACCTTCAGCCGCGACTGAACCGGGCCAGGGCGTTCAGCCGCGGCTGAACTCCGCCAGGGCACGCTCCACGATGGCCTCCAGCTGCTCGTGGTGCGCGCCCTTCCAGTAGGCGCGCCCGCACTCCCCGCACTGCGCGAACACGTCGTACGTGCGATGCGTGCCCTGTTCCAGCTGGTCGGCGACCTCCTCCTTGGTGGCCCGGCGCAGCAGGCCGTTGCACGCGGTGCACCGGGTCCAGGGCCGCAGTTCGGGGCGGAAGCGGTCGAGCACGTCGCGGAGCTGGTCGTCGGGCCGGGTGCTGTAGACGAACGCGCCCGCCCACAGCTCGCGGCGGCGCAGCAGCCCCCGGTCGCGACTGAGCATCACCCGCTGCTCGGCGGCGGAACGCGCGGCCAGCGCCGGGTCGCCGATGTCGGTGGACTCGTACGCCGTGTCCACGCCGAGCAGACGCAGCCGGCGGGCGAGGGTGCCGAGGTGCACGTCGAGCAGGAAACGCAGCGGGGCGCCGGGGACCCGCTGGGGTCGTTCGACGGCGCGGACCGTGACCCGGTCGCCCGGCGAGGGGACGTACGACACCGGCACCTCACGGCCGTCCACGGCCAGCGCGCCGACCTCGGTCAGCGGAACGCCGAGCGACTCCACGACATGGCCGAGCGACGAGACGCCGTCGACGGAGGCGGCGCTGGCTCCCCGGCGCCGTGCCTGCGGGACGAACAGATGCAGCTCGGGGGCGAACTCGACGTGGATCTCGGCTGTGTTCACCTGGTCAGGATGGCATGGAGGGCGTGGCCGCCTCCCGCGGATTTTCCTGCGACGGCCGCCCGCGCGTCCGGCGACCGGCGACGGCCGGCTCGCGCATCCGGCGGACCCGCGCCCCGGGCCCGGCGACGAGCCGGTGCGGACCGGGGCGACGAGAAGGCGCGGGCCGGGCGACGAGCCGGCGCGGGCCGGGGCGAGGCGGGCGGACCCGGACCGTCCCCGGGCCGGAGACCGCCCCGCACCTCATCTCGCGCGCGCCGGCAGCCCGTGTTCCAGGACGTCGAACGCGCGGTCGACGAGGGTCGTGAGGTCGCCGTGGAAGCCGTTCTCGGCCCAGTGCAGGGACGCCTCCATCAGGCCGCCCATCAGGGACGTCGCGAAGACCCGCACCTCCAGGGCGTCCGGGGCGAGGCCGGTGCGTTCGGCGAGGGCCCGGCACAGCAGCCGGCCGGTGGCGGAGGCGTTCTCCATCATGCGGGCGCGCACCGCCGGCACCTCGGCCATCAGCGCCGTCCGCAGGCGGGTGACCTCGGGCTCCTCGCGAAGCCCCGTGCCGACGGCCGTGTGGATCACCGACCGCAGGGACTCCATCGGCGGCTCGTCGAGCGGGCGGGCCCGCAGCTGTTCCAGCAGGACCGCGTCGTACTCGTCGGTGAGGACGATGTCCTCCTTCGCCGGGAAGTAGCGGGAGACGGTCGACGGGGAGACCTCGGCGCGCTCGGCGATCTGCTCGACCGTCGTGGCCTCGTATCCCTGCTCGCGGATCAGCCCGTAGGCGGCGGCGCGGATCGCCCGGCGGGTCTTGATCTTCTTGCGCTCGCGCAGCCCCGGTCGTGGGCGGTCGGCGGGGGTGGGGGAGGGTGCGGCCGTCATGGTCGCCATTGTCGGACACGGCCCGCGGGCGGATACCCGCCCGCGGGCCGTGGTCCGGACGTCGGGTCACGTCACGCGTGCTGGTACGCCACCAGCGAGATCCCCACGTAGTGCGTGATGAACGCGGCCAGGGTGAAGGAGTGGAACACCTCGTGGAAGCCGAACCAGCGCGGGGACGGGTTGGGCCGCTTGATGCCGTAGATGACGCCGCCGGCGCTGTAGAGCAGGCCGCCGACGACGACCAGGACCAGCACGGCGATGCCGCCCGCGCGCATGAAGTCCGGCAGGAAGAAGACGGCGGCCCAGCCCATCGCGATGTAGCAGGGGGTGTAGAGCCAGCGTGGCGCGCCCACCCAGAAGACGCGGAACACGATGCCGGCGGCGGCCGCCGCCCAGATGCCCCACAGCAGCCACTGGCCCTTGGCGCCGGGCAGCAGAAGCATGGTGAGCGGCGTGTAGGTGCCCGCGATGATCAGGAAGATGTTGGCGTGGTCCAGCCGGCGCAGGACGCCGTCCATGCGCGGGCTCCAGTTGCCCCGGTGGTACAGCGCGCTCACGCCGAAGAGCAGGCACGCGGTCAGGGCGTAGATCCCGCAGGCGATGCGGCCGCGGGTGGAGTGGGCCAGGGCGGTGAGGACGAGACCTGAGATCAGGGCGGCCGGGAACATGCCGAGGTGCAGCCAGCCGCGCAGCTTGGGCTTGAGCGGCTGGGCGAGCGAGTGCGCGAGCTGGTGTGCCATCGAGGGCACGGATGAGTGCGGGGCGGGACCGCGGCCGGCGGCCTGCGCGTCCGTGGGCGCGTCGGAGGCGGACGGAGTCATGGGCCGCATGGTACCCACGCGCCCGTAAGTCAGGCGTCAGCGCGGGGTCCTGGGCCGGTGCGGGCAAAAAGTCCTTCAGGTTAAGCCAAGACGCACACAAAGGGAACGTAAACCCGCCGGATAACCGTGGCATTCCTCACGCCGCTCACCTGTGAGGTCCCCTGGACATATGGGCGGTCGGGTCGGATACGATCAAATGAGTGCGGTCGGCACCGGATGAGCAGCACTCAAGCGTCCGGGTCGCAGCCCCCACGGGGCCACAAGGACAAAATCCCTCACTTAGGAGCAACCGTGGCGCGCGACAACTCGGCTTCCAGCGTTCCCACCAACCATCAGGAACTGATCTCGTGGGTGAACGAGATCGCCGAACTGACGCAGCCGGACAACGTGGTCTGGTGTGACGGGTCCGAGGCCGAGTACGACCGCCTCTGCGAGGAACTGGTCGCCAAGGGCACCTTCAAGAAGCTCGACCCGATCAAGCGCCCGAACTCCTACTACGCGGCCTCCGACCCGACCGACGTCGCGCGCGTCGAGGACCGCACCTTCATCTGCTCCGAGAAGGAGGAGGACGCCGGCCCCACCAACCACTGGAAGGCCCCCGCCGAGATGCGGGAGATCTTCAGCGGTGAGAAGGGCCTGTTCCGCGGCTCCATGCGCGGCCGCACGATGTACGTCGTCCCCTTCTGCATGGGCCCGCTCGGCTCCCCGCTGTCCGCGATCGGCGTCGAGATCACCGACTCCGCCTACGTCGCCGTCTCCATGCGCACGATGACGCGCATGGGGCAGCCGGTCCTGGAGGAGCTCGGCTCCGAGGGCTTCTTCGTCAAGGCCGTCCACACCCTCGGCGCCCCGCTGGAGGAGGGCCAGGAGGACGTGCCGTGGCCGTGCAACTCCACCAAGTACATCTCGCACTTCCCCGAGTCCCGTGAGATCTGGTCCTACGGCTCCGGCTACGGCGGCAACGCCCTGCTCGGCAAGAAGTGCTACGCCCTGCGCATCGCGTCCGTCATGGCCCGCGACGAGGGCTGGCTCGCCGAGCACATGCTGATCCTCAAGCTGACCCCGCCGCAGGGCGAGTCCAAGTACGTCGCCGCCGCCTTCCCGAGCGCCTGCGGCAAGACCAACCTCGCCATGCTGGAGCCCACGATCTCCGGCTGGACCGTGGAGACCATCGGCGACGACATCGCCTGGATGCGCTTCGGCGAGGACGGCCGCCTGTACGCGATCAACCCCGAGGCCGGCTTCTTCGGCGTCGCGCCCGGCACCGGTGAGCACACCAACGCCAACGCGATGAAGACCCTGTGGGGCAACGCCGTCTTTACCAACGTCGCGCTCACCGACGACGGCGACGTGTGGTGGGAGGGCATGACCGAGGAGCTCCCGGCCCACCTGACGGACTGGAAGGGCAACGACTGGACGCCCGCCTCCGAGACCCCGGCGGCCCACCCCAACGCCCGCTTCACCGTGCCGGCCTCGCAGTGCCCGATCATCGCGCCCGAGTGGGAGGACCCCAAGGGCGTCCCGATCTCCGCGATCCTCTTCGGCGGCCGCCGCGCCAGCGCCGTCCCGCTGGTGACGGAGTCCTTCGACTGGAACCACGGCGTCTTCCTCGGCGCCAACGTGGCCTCCGAGAAGACCGCCGCCGCCGAGGGCAAGGTCGGCGAGCTGCGCCGCGACCCCTTCGCGATGCTGCCGTTCTGCGGCTACAACATGGGCGACTACATGGCCCACTGGGTCGACGTGGCCAAGGACAAGGACCAGTCCAAGCTGCCGAAGATCTACTACGTCAACTGGTTCCGCAAGAACGACGAGGGCAAGTTCGTCTGGCCCGGCTTCGGTGAGAACTCCCGCGTCCTGAAGTGGATCGTGGAGCGCCTGGACGGCAAGGCCGAGGGCGTCGAGACGCCGATCGGCATCCTGCCGACGAAGGACGCCCTGGACACCGACGGCCTGGACCTGGCCGACAAGGACCTGGACTTCCTGCTCACCGTCGACAAGGAGGTCTGGCGCGAGGAGGCCGCCCTGGTCCCCGAGCACCTGAACACCTTCGGCGACCACACCCCGAAGGAGCTGTGGGACCAGCACCGCGCTCTGGTCGAGCGCCTGGGCTGAGCCCCTTCCAAGACCCCGCGGCCGGCTGAACCGACTGTGCCCTGACCATCTGCATCGTCACGGCCGGCCGCGGAGCACACCGGCGAGGCAGCGCACAACGGCGTGCGCGGCCCCGGGCCTGCCGTCACCGCCCCGTCCGCCCCGACGACGGCGAAGACGGCAGGCCCTCGCTGTTTCCCCCACCCTTTGACGTCCTCGGCGTCCGCAAGCCGAAGGGGCGCGGGGAACTGCGCGAGCAACCACCCCGTACCCGCCCGTGCGAGACGCCATCGGGCCCCGCGGCGAACAGGCGCCCCGCGGCAAGCCGACGCAGTGATGTGGCTCCCGGTCCGCGCGTCGCTGCAATGGCACGCGGACCGGGGCCGATCAGGGGGAGCCGCGGAGGGCTCAGTGGGACGCCAGCTCGCGCGGCTCCAGCGCCGCCGCGTGGAAGTCCATCTGCTGGGCGGCCAGGATCGCCGCGGCCGTGTCGGCCCGCGACGCGGCGACGACCAGCGCGCGCCCGGCGAGGGTGTGCGCCCGCTCGTGCAGGGCCCGGGCGTCACCGGCGCCCGCCTCCGCGGACACGGCGCGCACCGGCGCACCGCTTCCCCGCAGCCGGGCCACCTGCGCGGCGAGCCGCTCAGCGGCGGCGTCCAGGTCGGTCGAGGGCGTCAGCGCGCGCAGTTCGTCCGTGACGGCGAGCAGCGCGGCGAGATGGCCCGCGAGCTGGAACTCCAGCTCCTCCTCGCGGGAGCGGTGGGGGAAGTCCGAGGGCGTGCCGGCCATCGTGCCGTGGACGGACCGACTGGAGGAAGTGGTGCGGATCGGTTCGTACATGGATGGCCTCCCGAGTGCTTCGGGAAGCCATCCTAGCTTAGATTCTGTCTAAAGTTGAGTCGTTCACAAAAGCGGACGCTGTGCACACCCAGGGTGACGTCAGTGCTGGCCGTAGCCGTCGAGGAAGCGTCCGATGCGCCCCACGGCGTCCCTCAGGTCGGTCACCGACGGCAGGGTCACCACCCGGAAGTGGTCGGGCTCGGGCCAGTTGAAGCCGGTGCCCTGCACCACCATGATCTTTTCCTGGCGCAGCAGGTCGAGGACCATCCGCCGGTCGTCCTTGATCTTGAAGACCTTGGGGTCGAGGCGCGGGAAGAGGTACAGCGCCCCCTTCGGCCGGACGCATGTCACGCCCGGGATCTGGGTCAGCAGCTCGTACGCCGTGTCGACCTGCTCCTTCAGCCGGCCGCCCGGCAGTACCAGGTCGTTGATCGTCTGCCGTCCGCTCAGCGCGGCGACCACACCGTGCTGGCCCGGCATGTTGGCGCACAGCCGCATGTTCGCGAGGATCGTCAGGCCCTCGATGTAGGAGTCGGCGTGGGCGCGCGGCCCGGAGATCGACATCCAGCCGACGCGGTAGCCGGCCACCCGGTACGCCTTCGACATGCCGTTGAAGGTGAGGGTCAGCAGGTCGGGGGCGACCGCGGCGGTCGGGGTGTGCGTGGCGCCGTCGTAGAGGATCTTGTCGTAGATCTCGTCGGAGCAGACCAGCAGGTTGTGCCGGCGGGCGATGTCCGTGAGCCCCTTGATCACGGCCTCGTCGTAGACGGCGCCCGTGGGGTTGTTGGGGTTGATGATGACGATCGCCTTGGTGCGGTCGGTGACCTTGCGCTCGACGTCGGCGAGGTCCGGCATCCAGTCGGACTGCTCGTCGCAGCGGTAGTGCACGGCGGTGCCGCCGGACAGGGACACGGCGGCGGTCCACAGCGGGTAGTCCGGCGCGGGGACGAGTACCTCGTCGCCGTCGTCGAGCAGCCCCTGCATCGCCATGACGATCAGCTCGGAGACGCCGTTGCCGATGAAGACGTGCTCGACGTCGGTCTCGATGCCGAGGGTCTGGTTGTGCATGACGACCGCACGGCGGGCCGCCAGCAGCCCCTTGGCGTCCCCGTACCCGTGCGCGGTGGAGACGTTGCGGAGGATGTCCTCCAGGATCTCGGGCGGGCACTCGAAGCCGAAGGCGGCCGGGTTGCCGGTGTTCAGCTTGAGGATGCGGTGACCCGCCGCCTCAAGCCGCATGGCCTCCTCGAGAACCGGGCCCCGGATCTCGTAACAGACGTTGGCGAGCTTGGTCGACTGGATCACCTGCATGTCAAGGAGCTTACGGCCGCGTAACGCGCCATGGGTCGTGTTTTCCGCCACGTGAGACGAGGTGGTTTGACCGGATATCGCCGACGACTGTCCCACAGGCCTCTTGCGTCCCTACAATTCGCGCCCATGTCCAGCCAGGGTCAGTACGGAAGCGGGGCGCACGACGCGCCGCAGGGACCGCCGAACGTGTATCACCCGAACGCCGCCCCCACCCCCGCGTACGACCAGTACGCGGACCCGGCCGCCGCCCACGGCTGGCAGAACGAGTACGACGCGACGGCCCCACTGCCGCAGGTCCCGTGGCTCACCCCCACGCCCGGACCCCGCCCGGCCGGTGCCTACGGCGCCGACGGGACCCATGACGACGCCGGTGCCTACGGCGACAGTGCGATCTACGACGACAGTGCGATCTACGACGGCGGCGGGGTCTACGACGGCGGGGTCCACGGCGACGGCGCGCCGGGAGGGCAGGTCGTCGCCGGCGCTGACGCGGGCGCCGGGGCCTACGGCCACCATGGCACCGGCCGGCCGACCGCGGCCGGCGCCGCTCCGCAGGCCGGATGGGAGGCTGCCGCCGACGGGGGCCGGAACGCCGCCTGGGCCGGTGGGGCCGTCGAGGCCGGTGACCGACCCGGGGCCGGTGACCCCTCCGGTCGCGTGGGCGCCCGGGAGGGCGGCCGTGCCGCAGCCCGGCGGGCGGAGCGCAAGCGGGGCGGCGGCCGGCGCCGGGCGGTGATGGCCGTCGGCGCGGTCACCGCCGTGTCCGCCGCTGCGCTGCTCGCCGCGTTCTCCTTCTCCGGCTCGCCCTCCGGCGGTACCGGCAGCCGCCAGGACCCCGCCCCGACCGTGACCGACGGCTCTCCGGGCGCGGCCGGCGCCTCGGGGGACCCGAGCGACCCGAGCGACCCGGGCGGCACCGGTGAGGCCACCCCGACGGCGACGGCCGAGGCGACGGACGCGGCGCCCCACGCTCCGGCGCCCAGAACCACGAGCGCCCCGGCGGCCG
This sequence comes from Streptomyces sp. NPDC028635, assembly GCF_040637635.1. NCBI lineage: Bacteria > Bacillati > Actinomycetota > Actinomycetes > Kitasatosporales > Streptomycetaceae > Streptomyces > Streptomyces sp. NPDC028635. The sequence continues at coordinate 45,508 of NZ_JBEZWX010000026.1, forward strand.
CCCCGCCGACCGCGAAGGCGCCGGCGACCGGCGCGGGCACGTCCGGCTCACCGACCCGGCCGCAGTCCCCGACCCCCACGCCCACCCCCACCCCCGCGTCGACGCCCCCGAGCCCCACGGCGTCGCCTTCCGGCACCCCCTGGGGCAAACCCGGCCACGGCCCCGGCGGCCCCAAGCACCCCAGGTAGCCGAGCCCCACCCGCCGGATCGCACGGCAACTCACCGACGGGCGCGCAACTCCCCCAGGGGCGCGGGGAACTGCGCGACCAGCGATCCATCCCCCCGCGCCCGGTGGTCAGCCGAAAGCACCCCCCTCCGCAGCCCCCCGCCCAAGCCCCGCAGTGCCACGCAGGGAAACCCTCATGGCTCAAACCCGCACCTTGTTCCCCCCGCACCTCGGCGATCACAATGCGCATGACAATTGAGTGGGCGACCGGAAGAACTCCGGTCGCCCCCGTCGTAAGAGGGGACCCCCACATGAAGAAGCCTCTCGTCGCCGCGCTGTTCGCGCTGGCCGTCACCGCAGCCGGCGCGGCGCCCGCGATCGCCGCTCCCGCGCGGAGCGCCCCCGCGCCCACGCTCAAGGCCGTCGACTTCGCCGGTACCGTCGCGCTCAGCAACTGTTCCGGCTCCGTCGTCCGCTTCCCGGCCTCCCAGGACACCGACCCGGCGCTCGTGATGAGCAACGGTCACTGCCTGGAGACCGGCTTCCCGGCGCCCGGCGAGGTCATCGTCGACCAGCCCTCGTCCCGCTCCTTCACCCTGCTGAACTCCTCCGGCCGGGGCGTCGGAACGCTGCGCGCGAGCAAGGTCGCGTACTCCACGATGACCGACACGGACGTGACGATCTATCAGCTGACGCGCACCTACGCGCAGATCAAGAGCACCTACGGCATCAACGCGCTCACCGTCCAGGACACCCACCCGGTCGCCGGCACCGCCATCAAGGTCGTCTCCGGCTACTGGAAGCGGACGTACTCCTGCAACATCGACGGGTTCGTGTACCGGCTGAAGGAGGGGGACTGGACCTGGAAGGACTCGGTCCGTTACACCTCCACCTGCAACACCATCGGCGGCACCTCCGGCTCGCCCGTGATCGACACCGCCACCGGCAAGGTCGTCGCCGTCAACAACACCGGCAACGAGGACGGCCAGCGGTGCACGGAGAACAACCCGTGCGAGGTCGACCAGAGCGGCAACGTCACCGTCCGTCAGGGCATCAACTACGCCGAGGAGACCTACCAGATCCCGGCCTGCTTCGGCATCGGCAACAAGCTCGACCTCAGCCGCAGCGGCTGCGTCCTGCCCAAGCCGTGACCGCACGGGGCGGCCGGTGCGCTCAGAGCGCGGTCCTGCGCACCGACCGCCCCGCCAGCACGTCCGTACGGCGTCCGTCCTCGATCACGAACCGGCCGTCGACCAGCACGTACGGGATGCCCTGCGGCAGTCGGCGCGGCTCGTCCCAGGTCGCGCCCGCCGCCACCGTCGCCGGGTCGAAGAGGACGAGGTCGGCCCGGTGGCCCTCGCGGACCAGGCCCCGGTCCGGCAGACGCAGCCGGGCCGCCGGCCGGCCCGTGAGATGCGCGACGCACTCCTCCAGTGACAGCACGCCCAACTCCCGCACGTAGTGGCCGAGATAGTGCGGGAAGGTGCCGTAGGCCCGGGGATGCGGCTTGGTGCCCTGGAGGATGCCGTCCGAGCCGCCGGTGTGGGCGCGGTGCCGCATGATCGTCCGCACGTTCTCCTCGTGGCCGACGTGCTGCAGGATCGTCGTGGCGAGCCGGTCGGCCGTCAGCAGCCGGCGGGCCACCGTCCACGGCTCCTCGCCGCGCCGGGCGGCCACCGCGCGGACCGTGTGGCCGACGTACGGGGCGAGCGACGCCTCACCCACCCCGGAGACCTCGATCGTCTCCCACTCCACCGGCACCCCGTGACAGCCGTCCGAGCCCTCCACCTCCAGGTGGTGGCGGATCCGCTCGGCCGTGTCGTCGTCCGCGAGCCGCTTCAGGACCGCCTCCGGGCCGCCCTCGCTCGCCCAGCTCGGCAGCAGCGCGGCGAGCGTGGTCGAGCCGGGGGTGTAGGGATAGGTGTCCAGCGTGATGTCCGCGCCCGCGGCCAGCGCGTCGTCCAGCAGCGCCAGCAGCTGCGGCGCGCGCCCCTCGTTCACGCCGAAGTTCATGGTGGCGTGCGCGAGATGCAGCGCGCAGCCCGCCTGACGGGTCAGCTCCACCATCTCCGCGTACGCCTCGAGCGCGCCCGCGCCGTAGGAGCGGTGGTGCGGGCAGTAGTAGCCGCCGTAGCGGGCCACCACCCGGCACAGCTCGGTCAGTTCGGCGTCCTTGGCGTACATGCCCGGCGTGTACGTCAGTCCCGACGACAGTCCGACCGCGCCCTGCTCCAGCCCCTCGGCGACCAGCTGCCGCATGCGGTCCAGCTCCCTCGGCGTCGCCTCGCGGTCCTCCCAGCCGACGACCAGCGCCCGCACGGTGCCCTGCGGGATCAGATAGGCGGCGTTGACGGCGATCCCGCGGTCGAGGCGGTCCAGGTACTCGCCGACCGAGCGCCAGTCGAAGTCGATGTCGTCGCCGGGGCCGTTCCAGCCGGCGATGGCACGGCGGACCTCGCCGAGGGTGCGGTCGTCGACGGGCGCGTACGACAGGCCGTCCTGCCCGAGGACCTCCAGCGTCACGCCCTGGGCGGCCTTCGCGCTGTGGTCGGTGTCGCGCAGCAGCGCCAGATCGCTGTGGGCGTGCATGTCGATGAAGCCGGGGGCCAGGACCAGACCCTCCGCGTCCAGCTCGCGCATGGCCTGCGGACGCTGGCACCCGGCGGCGGCCGCCTCCTTGACGACGGACACGATCCGGCCGTCGTCGATCACGACGTCGGCGCGGTAGGAGGCGGCGCCGGAGCCGTCGACGACGTCCGCGTCCCGGATGACGAGGTTTTCCACGCCGGCCTCCCTAGAAGAACGTGCGGATGTAGTCGACGACCGTGCCGTCCGCCTCGGCCACCGGGATCAGCGGCCACTTGTCGAACGACGTGCACGGGTGCGACAGACCCAGGCCCACCCAGTCGCCGACGGCCAGTTCCGCCCCGGGGGCGGTACGCAGCCAGGCGTGCTGGTCGGACAGGCCCGTCACCTCGATCCCGGTCGCCGGGCGTTCCGCACCGTTCCGGCGTACCACCTGCGCCTCGGGCAGGTCCAGGTCGTACGCCGCGTCCCGCTTGCCCGCGTTGACGAAGGCCTGCTCGGGCGACGGGCGGGAGACGACCTGCGTCCAGAGCCGGAACGCCGGCTCCAGCGCGCCCTCCTCGGGGACCCGGTTGAACGGGGTGAGGCGGCGGTAGTGGCCGTCGTCGTGCGAGACGTACGCGCCGGAGCGCAGCAGCTTCAGCACCGGCGCGGACAGGCCGGGGACCTCGGCGAACACCTCGGCGACGGCGTCGAACCAGGCGCTGCCGCCCGCGCTGACCACGATCTCGTCCAGTCCCGCGAACCGCCCCGCCTTGTCGAAGCCTGCGGCGAGCGCCACCAGCCGCCGCAGCCACGCCGTCACCCGCTCGTGGCTCGCCTGCGGCACCTCGCCCTCGTACCCGGCGACCCCGACCAGCCGCAGCGTGCGCACGGCCGCCACCGCGTCCGCGACGGCCGCGCACTCGGCCTCCGTGCGCACGCCGGTGCGGGCGCCGTCCCCGGCGGCCAGCTCCACGACGACGTCCAGGGGGCGGACGGCGCCGGTGAGCGCCGCGTCCATCAGCTCGACGCCACGCGCGGAGTCGACGTAGCAGATCACGCGGAAGTCCGGGTCCTCGTCCTGCCGCTCCGCGATCCAGCGCAGGGCCGCCGGGTCGACCAGCTCGTTGGCGAGGAACACCCGCTTGAAACCGAAGGCGTGGGCGACCCGCACCTGGTGCGGCACGGCCAGCGTGATGCCCCACGCGCCGTGCTCGATCTGCCGCTGGAACAGCTGCGGCGCCATGGAGGTCTTGCCGTGCGGCGCGAACGCCAGGCCGTGCCGGGCCGCGTACGTCTCCATCAGCTTCAGGTTGTGCTCCAGGCGCTCGGCCGACAGCGCGAGCACGGGCGTGGCGAAACCGCCGCTGAACAGGTTGCGGCGCTGGGCTGCCAGCTCGCCCACGGTCAGGCCGTCCGCGTCCGGCGGGAGGCCCTTGAAGCGGTGGTCGACCCGGTCGTCGGCCAGGCGAGCGAGAGCGTCGCTGCTGCTCATGTGATCTCCCTGATCAGGTGCGTTGCATCTATTGCAACGCTCATTGCGTATGTCGCTTACCGCTGTCTAACATCTCGGCCAACGCGGGGTCAACGACGGCGGACCCCCCGACGGAGGAGCTACGACCATCGTGACCAGGACCGCACCCCGCCATGCCCCCGACGTCGGCACCGACGTCGTCGACGTGGCCGCGCTCGGCGAGTCCATGGTCACGTTCCTGCCCACCCGGCACGGCCGCCTCGCCGACGTCCCGTCCTTCGACCGCGCCATCGGCGGCGCGGAGTCCAACGTCGCCTGCATGCTGGCCGCCGCCGGACACTCCACGCGGTGGATCAGCCGGGTCGGTGCCGACGGCTTCGGCGACCACCTGGTCGAGGCCGTCGGCTCCTACGGCGTCGACATCGCCTCCGTCCAGCGGGACCCGGACCGCCCCACCGGCGTCTACTTCCGCACCGCCGGGGAGCGCGGCACCGACGCGCACGAGGTGGCGTACTACCGGGCGGGGTCGGCGGCATCGGCGATGTCCGTGTCCACGGTCGACCCGGCGGCGGTCCGCTCGTGCCGGGTCCTGCACCTGTCGGGGATCACGGCGGCGCTGTCGGACGGCTGCCGGGAGCTGCTGCGCGAGCTGACCGCTCCGGCCGCCGGCCGGCCCCTGGTGTCGTTCGACGTCAACCACCGGCCGGGGTTGTGCCGGACCCCCGAGGACGCGCGGGTGCTCCTGGAGCTGGCGCGCAGGGCGGACGTCGTGTTCGTGGGCGCCGACGAGGCACGGGACGCCTGGGGGCTGCGCAGCACCGGTGCCATCGTGGACGCGCTGCCGGAACCGGCCCTCGTGATCGTCAAGCTGGGCAAGGGGGGCGCGATCGCCTTCGACAAGAACACCGACGGCATGGAGGACGCCGACGGCACCGCCACCCTCGTCCGCCCGCCGCAGGTCGACGTCGTGGCCACCACCGGCGCCGGCGACGCCTTCGCCGCCGGCTTCCTGCACGCCACCCTGCGCGGCCTGCCCCTCCGCACCCGCCTGCGCCACGCCCACCTCTGGGCCGCCGCCGCCCTCACCACCCCCGGCGACCTCGGCACGCCCCCCGCCCGCGCACACGCCGACCGGCTCGCCGCCGTCGACGACGGGACATGGGGGACACTTCGACTCGGCCCCGGCTGGACGCAAGCCGAGCAGGCCGAAGAGGAGGTACCCGCCCCATGAGCCAGACCGTCGACCGCGCCCTGAGCATCCTGCCGCTGCTCGCCGAGGGCCCCGCCGACCTCGGACAGGTCGCCGACCGCCTCGGCGTCCACAAGTCGACCGCCCTGCGCCTGCTGCGCACCCTGCACGAGCACGGCCTGGTCTACCGCCAGTCCGACCAGCGCTACCGGCTCGGCGCCCGCCTCTTCGCCCTCGCCCAGGAGGCGATGGAGAACCTCGACATCCGCGAGATCGCGCACCCCCATCTCGCCCGCCTGAACGAGAGCTGCGGACACACCGTCCACCTCGCCGTGTACGAGGAGGGAGACGTCCTCTACATCGACAAGGTCGACAGCCGCTACCCGGTGCGCATGTACTCGCGGATCGGCAAGCCCGTCGCCATCACCGTCGCCGCCGTCGCGAAACTGCTCCTCGCCGACCTGCCCGAGCACGAGCGCCGCGCGGTCGCCGAGAAGCTCGACTACCCCCTGTACACGGCCCGTTCGACACCGAACGCCGACGCCTACCTCAAGGAACTGGCCAAGGTGCGCGAACAGGGCTGGGCCACCGACCTCGGTGGCCACGAGGAGTCCATCAACTGCGTCGCCGCGCCCATCCGCGGCGCCGACGGCCGGGTGGTCGCCGCGATGTCGGTGTCCGCGCCGAACGTCGTCGTCACCGCCGACGAACTCCTCACCCTGCTCCCGCTGGTGCGCCGTACCGCCGACGCCATCAGCGGCGAGTACTCCGGAAGAACGCCCGTAGGCGACCCCGAATGACGGAAAAGGACCGCACGTGACCGACAAGATCGCCCTCACCCCCAAGACCCACACCACCCCGCCGGCGAAGTTCTCGCACGGCGTGAAGAAGGGCAACATCCTCCAGGTCGCCGGTCAGGTGGGCTTCCTGCCCGCCGAGGAGGGCAAGGCCCCGACGCCGGCCGGCCCGACCCTGCGCGAGCAGACCCTGCAGACCCTCGCCAACGTCAAGGCGATCCTCGAAGAGGGCGGCGCGAGCTGGGACGACGTGATGATGATCCGCGTCTACCTCACCGACGTGGACCACTTCGCCGAGATGAACGAGATCTACAACGCCTACTTCGAGGAGCAGGGCCTCACCCAGCCGCCCGCCGCGCGCACCACGGTGTACGTCGGCCTGCCCGCCGGGCTCCTCATCGAGATCGACGCGCTCGCCGTCCTCGGCTGAGCCGCCGACCGCCGGGGCGCTGACGCCCCCTCACCACCCGCACACCCGCACCCGGTACGGCGCCCCCACGGGCGCCGCGCCGCGATGCCCCCTGCCCGAAAGCACCATGCACTTACCCCGTCCCCCGCCCCCGCCCCCGTAGAGGACCAGCCCGCATGTCCCTTCCTCTCGCCGCCTCCGCACCCGCCGCGACGCCACCCCACACCGGCGGCCTCCTCCTCCTGATCGGCGGCACGACCGGGCTGCTCACGGTCGCCGCCGTGGGCATCGCCCTGCTGCTCTTCCTGATCATCAAGGTCAGACTCCAGCCGTTCGTCGCGCTCCTCGCCGTCTCCATAGCCGTCGGCCTGCTCGCCGGCCTGTCCGTCACCGAACTCTTCGGCACCGTCCAGCGCTCCGACGCCGTCTCCACCATCGAGACCGGCATGGGCGGCATCCTCGGCCATGTCGCGATCATCATCGGCCTGGGCACCATGCTGGGCGCCGTCCTCGAGGTCAGCGGCGGCGCGGAAGTGCTCGCCTCGCGCCTGCTGGGCCTGTTCGGCGAACGCCGCGCCCCGCTCGCGATGGGCCTGACCGGCCTGATCTTCGGCATCCCGGTCTTCTTCGACGTCGGCATCTTCGTCCTCGCGCCGATCGTCTACGCCGCCGCGAAACGGTCCGGGAAGTCGATCCTGCTGTACTGCCTGCCCCTGCTCGCGGGCCTGTCCATGACCCACGCCTTCCTGCCGCCGCACCCCGGCCCGGTCGCCGCGGCCGGACTGCTCCACGTCGACCTCGGCTGGATCATCCTCATGGGCGTCGTCTGCGGCGTCCCGGCGGTCCTCGCCGCGTGGGCGTACGCCGCGTGGATCGGCCACCGCCTCTTCGTTCCCGTGCCGCAGGACATGCTGGAGGCCGCGGAGGAGGCCAGGGCGGCCGTGCTGGCCGAACAGCGCGGGCGGGGCCGCGAGCAGCGGGGGCAGGGAGTCGAGTCGCGCGGGCAGGGCGTCGAGCAGCTCGGGCAGGGCGTCGAGCCGCGCGAGGACCCCGTCCCGCTCGGCACGGTCCTCGGCATCATCGGTACGCCGCTGGTGCTGATCCTCGCCGCCACGTTCTCCTCGATCGCCCTGGACCCCTCCACCCTCCGCTCGGTGATCGAGTTCTTCGGACACCCCTTCGTCGCGCTCACGATCGCCCTGCTCCTGGCGTACTACCTGCTCGGCGTCCGCCGCGGCTGGTCCCGCAAGTCACTGGAGACGGTCTCGACGGCCTCGCTGAAGCCGGTCGGCAACATCCTGCTCGTCGTCGGCGCCGGCGGCGTCTTCGGCGCCGTACTGAAGGCCAGCGGGGTCGCCCAGGCGCTGTCGGACACCTTCCACGGCGTGGGCCTGCCGGTGATCGTCCTGTCGTACCTGATCTCGCTCGTACTGCGGGTCGCCCAGGGCTCGGCGACGGTCGCGATCGTGACCACGGCGGGCATCGTCGCCCCGCTGCTGTCCACCGGCCACCACAGCCAGGCGTTCGTGGCCCTCGTCATCATGGCGATCTCGGCCGGTTCCATCTTCGCCTCGCACGTCAACGACGGCGGCTTCTGGATGGTCGCGAAGTACTTCGGCATCAGCGAGCGGGACACGCTCAAATCGTGGACGGTGCTCGAATCGGTGCTGTCGCTCGCCGGGTTCGCGGTGGCCGCCGGCGTGAGCGTCTTCGTATAACGATGCAGGGGCTGACTGTGTGCGACACAGGAACGTCGACCATACTGCTGCGCTGTGGAGCAGCGCATAGGTGACAGCAGCCGGCCCCTGAAGGCCGAGGCCCTGAAGGCCGAGCCCGTGAGGGGCGCCGGGTTCGACCCGGCCTTCGTCCCCGGCCTCACGTCGCCGGTGTCCGTGAACGCCGAAAAGGCGCAGGACGCCGTGGACGAGACCCCCGAGCCGCAGGAGGCGGTGCCGTCCGGTGAGGCTTCCGCCGAAGCCTCCGGGGACCTCTCGGCGGACCCCTCCGGCGACACCGCCGCGGACGACGCCGAGGCCCCGGGCTCCGAAGTCCCCGCCGAGGGGCCCGTCTTCGAGGCAGCCGACCGCCGCGCGCGGATCGTCGCCGACCACCGGGGCGTACGGCTGTCGCTCGACGACCAGGCCTGCGAGTTCCGCTGGGACGAGATCGGCGCGGTGGAGACGGAGACGGCCCGCTTCGGCAAGCGGTTCACGGTCACCGTGCACACGCCCGAGCGCCGCTGGTACCCGATCGAGATCGAGGCCAAGTCCCGCTCCGACTTCCCGACATGGGAGGCGGAACTGGACGCGGTCCTCGACGCGTACTTCGAAGAGGGCGCGGAAGGGGAAGCGGAAGCGGAAGCCGGAGCCGGGGCGGAAGCCGGGGCCGGGGCGACGGCGGACGGCGACGACTGATCCGTACGCCGGTCGGCCGATCGGCCACCGGGCCGATCGGGGCCGACCGGCCACCGGGCTAGCCGGGCCATCGGGCCAGCCGGACCACCGGGCCGACCGGGGCCAGCCGGGGCCGACCCGGGCCAGCCGGACCACCGGGCCGACCGGGGCCAGCCGGGCCGACCGGCCACCGGGCTGACCGGGGCCGCCCAGCCACCGGGCCAGCCGGGGCCGACCCGGGCCAGCCGGACCACCGGGCCGACCGGGGCCAGCCGGGCCACCGGCCGACCGGGGCCAGCCGGCCCGGCCGGGTCACCGGCCGACCGGCGGCCCGGCCGACTCCCCCCGCTGTCGCCGGGCTAGCCGCGCCAGCTCGGGCTGAGCGCGATCTCCCTCAGCTGCCGGACGGTCAGCGCCGGGGTGGCGCGGGTGGCGGCGTCGTGCTGGGAGCCGGAGTTGAACGCGCTGATGACGACCCGGAAGCCGTCCTTGCGCAGGGTGTCGACGGTCCACATGACGACGCCCTCGCCGCCCTTCTCCCCGGGCCCCTGGTGCACGGCGACCCGGGTGCCGTCGGGCAGCGTCTCGTCGCCGGAGCCGAAGAGGTCACCGCGCACGTCGTTCATGTCCGGCTGCACGTTGACCTGCACCAGGCTCCTGCCCTTGCCGTCGTCGACGACGGCGTAGGCGAAGTCGCCGTCCTCACTGCTCTTGCCGACGACCTTCAGCTTCTTGGGCAGCAGCGCGAGCAGCTTGGTGCGGGCGTGCAGTTCGGCCCCCGGATCCGTCGGGTCGGCGGAGGGACGGCGGGGATCGCGCGGGAGGGCGTCGACGAGGGGCCGCCAGTCCCGCGCCGACGCGAGCCGGGTCAACGCGGCCGGGTCCAGCGGAGGTTCGTCCCGGCTGACCGCAGCGTCCTTCTCGGCGGGCGCGTTCCACTCCATCACCGAGACGTGCTGTCCGGTCGGCGTGACCAGGTCGGCGGTCCAGTTCTTGGTGTCCACACGCTTGTCGGGATACTCGTACCCCTGGAAGATCCTGATCAAAGAGCCGTCCGCGAGGTGGTTCGTCACGCAGGAGTCGTACGGGATGGCGACCTTGTCCGGGCACTGGACGGCCTGCCGCGCGTCGAGCCCGCCCGGCTCCACCTTGTTGATGCTGACGGAGAGGGCGGCGGCGCCCTTGCCGTCGTCGTAGACGACCGAGGCGAAGGGGTAGACCGCGGCCCCCTCCTCCGACCCGCGCCCCGTCTCCTGGCTGAACTGGCCCTTGGGCAGCAGCCGTTCGAGGGTCCGGATCACCTGCTGCTTGGTGACGCCCGGGGCCGCCGTGCTCTTCGCCGGCTGCGGCTTCGTCGCGACGCCGGACAGCGCCGGGGCCGCGGGGGACCCCTGCCCCCACGGCACGAGGAGCACCCCGCCCACCCCGGCGAGCGCCACACCGGCCACGCCGCCGGCGACGGCCGCCCGGCGCCGCAGCCGCAGCCGCCGGCCCCGCCGGGCGCCGCCCGCGGTGAGGGCGGTCCGGTCGGTCTCGAAGGTGCCGCCCGTCTGGTGCAGGGCGGCGGAGAGCTGGTCCTCGAAGGGGTCGCTGTGCGGATCGCTGTGCTGGTCGAAGGGCATGGCAGAACCACCGTTTCCGCGAGGTAGGAGGTAAGGGCTGAGAGAGGGGAGGCGGGTGCGAGGCAGGGGGGCGAAAGCCGGGTCGGAAGGGAGGCTCAGGGCCGGGCGTACGCGCCGATGTCCTCGCCCAGCAGCTCCCGCAGCCGGGCCAGGGCCCGCACGCACCGGGTCCGCACGGACGCCGAACTGGCGCCCAGCGCCGCGGCGGTCTCCTGGACGGACCGGTCCTCCCAGTAGCGCAGGACGACGACCGCCCGGTCCTTGGCGGGCAGCCGCGCGAGCGCGTCGAGCAGCGTCAGCCGCAACGGCGTGTCGCCCGCGGTGTACGCCGTCTCCGGCACCAGGGCGGTCACCCGTTCCCCGCTGCTGCGCCGCCGCTGATGGGCGAGGAAGGCCCGGGTGAGCACGGTCTGGGCGTAGGCGGCCGGGTTGTCGGCGCGGCTGACGCGTCCCCAGCGGACGTAGATCCGCCCGAGCGTCTCCTGGACCAGGTCCTCCGCGAGGTGCGTGTCCCCGGCGGTGAACAGACACGCCGAGCGGTACAGATGACCGGCCCGCACTGCCGCGAACTCCGCGTACTCCTCAGCGCGGGCCTGTCTCATCTGCTCCCCCTGGTCCTGGTGTCACTCATGGTGAGGCGTGTGCTGTGCAGGTGCCTCCACCCCATCGATGCGGTGGGGAGCGGAAATGTTTCACCCCTCTTCCGGTTTCGTGTGGAGAACCTCGCGGGCCTGCTCCGCGGCGCGGGCGATGGCCTCGGAGACGAAGTCGACGAAACGCGCGATGTTCTCCAGACGGGTGGCCGCCGGTGTGCCCTGCCCGAGGATGCCGACACCCTGCCGCGCGGTGTCGGCGAGCTGGGCGGTGCCGCGGGCGCTGGCCATCATCGACTGGTACCAGACGTCGTCGTCGACGACGTAACGCTCACGGCGGCCTTCCTCGCGCTCGCGGCGGACGAGGCCCTGGCCCTCGAGGAACGCGATCGCCTTCGACACGGACGCCGGACTGACCTGGAGGTGCCGGGCCAGCTCGGAGGCGGTGAGGCTGCCCGCGTCGGTGGTGTAGAGACGGGTCAGCACCCGGGCCATCATCCGGGGCAGGCCCTGGGACATGAGGAGGGCCGTGAACATCTCCTCGTACGCGCGCACGGCCCCGGCGTCACGGCCGTGGACCTGAGGAGGCGTCTGCGGCACGCGGGGCGGCGCCTGCCTGCGCCGGTGCGCGCGCTGCTCGCTGGCGCGGTGGGCCAGGTCGGCGCGGTACGCGCTGGGGCCGCCGTTGCGCATGACCTCGCGTGTGACCGTCGAGGTCGGACGCTCGAGGCGGCGGGCTATCTCCGCGTAGGCGAGGCCGTCGGCCAGTCCCAGTGCGATCTGCTGCCGCTCCCGCTGGGTGAGTCTGCCTCCCGGCATCGCGCCCTCCTCCGTGCTCCGATGAAGGCCCCAGCGTAGCGTTCACCGCGACCTCATTGCAACGGAATCTGACGGTCCGTTGCATTGCTGTCAGAACCGTTGCAACGAAATAGCCTATTTGACCTACATAAATACGATGACCGCGCGATGAACGCGTTGCCGAGACCATGAATGCAACGTAGCGTTTCCTTCATCGGAAACAGTGATTCGAAGGAGAGCACGATGCAGAAGTTCGACACCACCGCCCCCGTCTCGGTCGTCCTCGACATCCCCGCCGGACGCATCCAGTTCATCGCCGCCGACCGGACCGACACGGTGGTCGAGGTACTCCCCGCGAACGCCGCGAAGAGCCGCGACGTGAAGGCGGCGGAGGAGACAGCCGTCGCATACGGCGACGGCGTCCTGCGGATCGCGGCCTCCCCGGCGCAGAACCGGATCCTCGGCCCGTCCGGGAGCGTGGAGGTGACGGTCCAGCTGCCGGCCGGCTCCCGCGTCGAGGCCAAGGCCGCCGCCGCCGAGTTCCGGGGCGTCGGACGGCTCGGCGAGGTCGTCTTCGAGGGCGCCCAGGGCCCGGTGAAGCTCGACGAGGCCGCGAGCGCCCGCCTCACCGTCGCAGCCGGGGACGTCTTCGTCGGGCGCCTGAGCGGCCCGGCGGAGATCACCGTCCAGAAGGGCGACATCCGCGTCGCCGAGGCGCAGCGCGGCACGGTCACCCTGCGCACCGAGTCCGGCGACATCGCGATCGACGCCGCCCGCGGAGTCTCCGCCACCCTGGACGCCGGCACCGGCTACGGCCGGATCAGCAACGCCCTGAAGAACGCCGACGGCACCGAGGCCGCCCTCGACATCCGGGCGACCACCGCCTACGGGGACATCACGGCGCGCAGCCTGTGACACCGGCACTGCATGAGCCCCGCCCGCGACGACGCGGGCGGGGCTCATGCGCGTACCGCCCTACGGCAGGGCGTGCACGTGCGCGCCGACGGAGGACGACCACGCGTTGCCCGCGGCCGCGTCCCAGTTGGTCGACCAGGTCATCGCACCCCGCAGGTCCGGGTACGTCCTCGACGGCTTGAAGGTGCCGCAGTTGGTCAGCTTCGTCAGGCAGTCCAGGGCGTTGTTCACCACGGTGGGGGAGACGTAGCCGCTGCCCGCCCCCCGCGTGGACGCCGGGAGGCCGAGGCCCACCTGGGACGGCGACAGGCCGCCCTCGAGCTGGATGCAGGCCAGGGCCGTGAGGAAGTCGACCGTGCCCTGGCTGTAGACCTTGCCGTCGCAGCCGAGCATCGAACCGCTGTTGTAGTACTGCATGTTGACGACCGTGAGGATGTCCTTCACGTTCAGTGCCGTCTGGAAGTAGCCGGCGGACGTCGACTGCATGTCGATCGTCTGCGGGGCCATGGTGAGGATCAGGGACGGCCCCGCCTTCGCCGCGAGCGCCCGCAGCGCCTGCGTCATGTAGGTGGGGTTCAGCCCGTTCTCCAGGTCGATGTCCACGCCGTCGAAGCCGTACGTCTGCATCAGCGCGTAGACGGAGTTGGCGAAGTTCGTCGCGGACGCCGAGTCGCTGATCGACACCGTGCCGTTCTGGCCGCCCACCGAGACGATGACCTTCTTGCCGGCCGCCTGCTTGGCCCGGATGTCCGCCTTGAACTGGTCCACGGTGTAGCCGCCCAGGCCCGCGGAGTCCAGCGTGAAGCTCACGGCGCCCGGTGTGGTCGTCGCGTCCGCGAAGGCGACGGCGATGATGTCGTACGCGGCGGGCACGTCCGACAGTTTCTGCACGGTCGCGCCGTTGTTGAAGTTCTGCCAGTAGCCCGTCACCGCGTGCTTCGGCAGCCCCGTACCGCCACCGCCGCCACCGGTGCCGGCGGTCGTCGCCGACACGGCCGCCGACTTCGCCGACTCACCGGCCGCGTTGGACGCCGTGACCTGGAAGGAGTACGACGTGGCGGCCGCGAGTCCGGAGACCGTGGCCGATGTGCCCGTCACCGAGGCCGCCTTGGCGCCGTCGCGGTACACGGTGTACCCCGTCGCGCCCGAGGCCGCGTTCCAGGACAGGGAGACGGACGAGGACGTCGTACCGGAGACGGCCAGGCCCGCGGGGGCGGCGGGCACGGTCGGGGCCGGGTCGGTGCCACCGCCGCCGTCGGGGCCGTACACCTGGACGTCGTCGGCGTAGTAGGCCGCCTGGCCGTACCAGCCGTGCAGGTAGAGCCTCACCGAGCTCGTCGACGAGCCCGTGGTGAACGTCGTCGTCAGCTGCTTCCACGTCGGCGAGTCCGGCGTCCAGGTCGAGACGTCGGTCGTGCCCGTGCCCGTGACGCCCAGGTAGGCGTACCCGCCCTGGACCCACGCGCTCAGGCTGTACGTCGAGTTGGGCTTGACGGCGACCGTCTGGACGCACTGGGCGTTGTCCTGCCCGGCGGGCGTGGCCTTCAACGCGGCCGCACCCCCGTGCACGGGCGAGGAGACGGTGGCCCCGCTGCTCGCGGAACAGCTCCAGTTGCCGAGCCCGGCCTCGAAGCCGGCGTTCCTGACGTTGTTGACGTCCGCTGCGGAGGCCTGGCCCGCGCCGGCGAGACAGAGGGCGAGGGCGGCGGTGACGGCACCGGACCAGAGCCGGGCCGATCGGTTGTGTGGGGACATGGGCATAAGTTGGTCCAGACCAATGAGGCCGTCAAGGGGTCCGACGGGTATTTCTCCGTCCTCCGATGCGCGGTTAGGGTGCTCCGGTAGCCGTGCAGGGCTGCGAGAGCTCCACGGCTGACGGGCCGTCGCAGCTTGAGGAACGGGGAACTCGACATGCCGACCGCGATCGCAGTGACCAGTGCCGACATGGTCCTGCCGCCGCACGACCAGCAGACGCCGCACGCGTTCATCCTGAAGGCGCCGGAGGAGCAACCGCTGGAACAGGCCTTGGCCGACCTGCAGGTCCTGCTGGAACAGCACGGCTATGTGATCATCGTCTACTCGTCCGCGACGCCGCTGGCGACGGAGCAGCGACTGCACGCCATGCGCTCCATCATGGAGAGCGACCGCATCGCCCTGTTCAAGTCCGACCTCCCCCCGCTCGGCCTGGCTGTGCTGATCCGTCAGCTGCGGCAGCTGTCGGTCACCGACCTCAGTGCCGGAGTGGTCGCCTCTGCCGGTCGCCTGCTCACCCATTACATCCACGCCGGCGCGGTGCTGGGCTCCGTGGCGAAGCTGGACAGGGTCCCGGTCAGCCTCAAGTCGCACGCGAAGTCCTGGGTTCCCGGCAGCCAGTTCGGCGTGGTCGCCCACCCCGCCCCGCAGCTCGTGAAGATCGGCCCTCAGGCGAGCCTCACCGGACCGGAGTTCGGGACCTGGCTGCTCGTCGCCAAGGGCCAGCTCCAGACGGACTGGGTCAACTCCACGCTGGCCGAGGCCTGGCAGGTCCAGGGTTTGCTGGAGGCACCACTGCCCGCCGAGTCGGCGCGGTGGTGGGGGACCGGGAAGCTGGTCGAGTTCGCGACGTTCCTGCCCGATCTGCCGGTGCTCTACCAGCTCGTGTCCTCGGTACGTCAGGACCGGTGCCGGTGGTGCGGGCTGGAACTCATCGGCGACCGTTGCGTCTTCTGCTCGCTGACCCCGACGGCCGGCGACGGCAGGGACTCCACCCCGGTGTCCTGACCCGGAGACGGACCGGATCGCCGCCATGACGACCCCGTCAGCGCCCGTCCCCGCGACGTCCTGGCCGATTTTGGCCCGCGCCTGGGTCTACGGGCCCATGTAGCCCTGGAGCTGTGAGGCGATCGGAGGCCTGGGGTGGAACTGCTCTTCCTGGTCGTGGGCCTCCTGTGCCGGCGAGCGAAGGCCGGTGCGTGCGGCGTGCCTTCGTCCGGGACCGCATGAGCCACAGCCATCCGCAGTTCACCTTCGCCTTCCGTACCGCCGACGGCCGGACCGTCGAATTCACTGACCGGCCCGGCATGTCCGGGTTCGAGGAAGGCGCCACCGTACGGGTCCGCTACGACCCGGACCGCCCCGACCGGCGGGCGGCCATCGCCGGTCCGGACACCTGGGGGCCGGTGTATGTCCGGCTCCTGATGTGCGTACCGCTGGCGATGTTCTCGTCGGTGGCTCTGCTGGCGCTCGCACTCGGCTGACGCTCATCGGAGCGCGTGCCGGGGACGCCAGGAGCCCCTGCACCAGCAGCAGTTTTTGGGTGTCGCCCGGCCTTGGACACGGATATGGTGCTTGTGCGACTGAGCTGACAGTTGACGATCTGCGGCCCGCTCGGGGAGGGCGGGCCGGAGAATGAGACGGGGATTCTGACGTGGTGACAGCGATCGCGTTGACCAGTGCTGCGCGCTGCTGCGCTCCTTTATCGAGCCCGTACGGGAACCACACGTCGCTCAGCGGTGTCATGTCCACCGTGGCGCCCCGTATTCGGTGGCCTACAGGGTGTGCGCGCTCCCGCCCGTGTCCGCTTCCACGTCCCCTTCCGAGGTTGTCCGGTACATGAACTCCCGTCAGCGCCGCGGCGTCATCCTGCTGCTCCTCTCCGTCCTCCTCGCCTTCGTCGCCTTCGCCGGCGTGTTCTCCGTCATCAGCGACGCGAACTCCAAGGTGGGGCCTGAGGTTTCCGCCTATCAGGTGAAGACGGACATAGCCCCGTACACCCAGCTCTCCGCGGCGCAGTTCGAGAAGGTGCGGATGCCCAAGCGGTGGCTGTCGGAGAACGCCGTCACCGATCTGTCGGAAATCGACGGAAAAATCGCGGTCACCAGTCTGCGCAAGGGGTCGCTGCTGCAGAGCGACATGATCGTCAAGCGTCCGGCCCTGGCGCCGGGTGAGCAGGAGATCGCGATCATGATCGACGCGGCCACGGGTGTGGCAGGCAAGATCAGGCCCGGTTCGAAGGTCAACATCTTCGCCACGTTCGCCGGCGACGACCGGTCCACGCCGGCCCAGTCCAAGATCATCGTTTCCAACGCCAAGGTCATCGACGTGGGCCGGCTCACCGCACTGGACGGCAACGACGACAAGGGGGCGAGCGTGAAGGAGGCGGTGCCGATCACCTTCGCACTCAACACGCTCGACGCCCAGCGCGTCGCGTACGCCGAGTCCTTCGCGCAGCACGTCCGCCTCGCACTGATCGCTCCCGGCAGCGACGCCTCGCTCAAGCCGGGGGAGCGCACCTATGAGCTCTCCAAGGACAAGTGAGGCCGGATGACCACGAGGATCCTGCCCGCCGTCGGTGACATCGACGCGGCCCGGGCTGTCACCACCCTGCTCAGCCAGCTTCCCGACGCCGAGCCGGCCGCCCCGGTGCCGGATTCCACCCAGCTGATCGACATGCTGGCCCGGCTCGCCGGTGAGGCACTGGACGAGCTGCCCGAAGTGGTTCTCGTCCATGAAAGCATCGGTCCGGTTCCCGCGCTGGAGCTGATCCGCGAGGTCGCCCTGCGCTTCCCGGCCGTCGGAGTGGTGCTCGTCACGGCGGACGCCGGTCCAGGCCTGCTCTCCGCGGCCATGGACTCCGGAGCCCGGGGACTGGTGACCCTGCCCCTCAGTTACGAGGAGCTCGCCAATCGCGTGCAGTCGGCGTCCCAGTGGGCCGCGGGGGTCCGCCGCCATCTCGGCTCAGGCGGCGAGGTCATGGCCGGCCCCGGTGGCGTCGTCGTCACCGTGTCCGGCGCCAAGGGCGGTGTCGGCACCACGCTCGCCGCCGTCCAGCTGGCGCTCGCCGCCCAGGCGTCCGGGCAGAGCGCCGCCCTCGTCGACCTGGACCTGCAGACCGGAGACATCGGCTCCTACCTGGATGTGCAGTTCCGCCGCTCGATCGTGGACCTCGCAGGCATCCAGGACATCACGCCCAGGGTGCTGCAGGACGCCGTCTTCGGCCACGAGTCCGGTCTGTCGCTGCTGCTCGCGCCGAAGGACGGGGAACGGGGCGAGGAGGTCACCGACCGCTCCGTGCGGCAGGTCATCAGCTCCCTGCGGTCGCGGCACGCCGTCGTCGTCATCGACTGCGGCGCCCAGATGAACACCGCCAACGCCGCCGCCGTCGAGATGGCCGACGCCGCGCTCCTGCTCACCACGCCCGACGTGGTGTGCGTACGGGCCGCCAAGCGACTCGTGCGGATGTGGACCAGGCTTCAGATCCGCAAGGCGGAGGAGACGATCGTCGTCGTCAACCGCTACAGCCGCGCCACCGAGATCCAGCCACCGCTCATCCAGAAGATCACCGGCACGCGTGTCGCCGGCACCACCGTGCCGGCCGCCTTCAAGGAACTGCAGGGTGCCGTCGACGCCGGCCGGTTGCACGACCTCGAGGCCAAGTCCACCGTGAAACAGGCGCTGTGGGGTCTCGCCGGTGAACTCGGTCTCGTGTCGGCCGACGCCATGGCGGGCAAGGGCCATCGCAGGAACCGCGGGGACCGAGGATCGATCGGCCTGCGAAGGCGCGGTCGCGGCGATGACACGCAAGGCCCACAGGGCGGACACGGGTAGACGACGGGACCATCAACGAGGCGCACGAACAGACGAGCGGCCGCAGGAGCACGTACACCACCGACGGCCGGGACCGAGCGCGAACACGGAGGAGGGGGCGAAGTGTGTGATGAGAGTTCGGGTGGTTGACCGCCGTCGCCGGGCAGGGGGAACGGCCCCGGCAGACGGCAGCCGGCACCGCCGACGTGAGGGCGTGGACGACCGGGGCCAGGTGGCCATCGAGTTCACGAGCATGGCCCCGATCATCCTCGTCACGATCGCCCTGCTTTGGCAGGCCGCTCTGACCGGTTACGCCTTCGTACTGGCCGGAAACGCGGCGGACAAGGCAGCCCGGGCGGGCGCGATCGCCGACACCCTCCGGGAGAGCCGTGACCAGGCCTGCCGACGGGCCGGCCGCGAGGACCTCCCGGGCGGCTGGACCGCGCACATCGACTGCCGGACGGACGGCGACATGTTCCTGGTCGAAGCGCACGTCGACGTGCCGGTGCTCTTCCCGGGCGGAATGAACCTCCCCCTGACGATCACCAGCAAGGCCGCCGCAGCGAAGGAGAGCTGACCGTGCCCACCGCTGCCCACGCCGCCCTCCGCACCACCCCCGCCGGCCGCAGGAAGCGCCGGGACACCGGCCAGACCGCCATCGAGTACGTCGGTCTGCTGCCGGTGCTGCTCCTCATCGGCCTTCTCGTCGTCCAGCTCGGCCTCGCCGTCTTCGCCGTCCAACAGGCCGGGACGGCTTCCCGCGCCGCCGCCCGCGCGGCGTCGTACGACCACTTCGACCGGTCGTACGAGCAGGCGGGCCGGGACGCGATGAGTGACTGGCTCGCCGGGGACGCCGACTTCGAGCCCGACTTCCGGGACGACGAGGTCACCGTCACCGCCAGGGTGCCGGTCCCCTCGCTGATCCCCGGCCTGCTGGACGGAGTCACGGCCAGACGCAGCGCCACCATGCCGGTCGACGATCACTGACTCCGCCCACCGCCGCCCCACCACCCGAACCACCAGCCGTACAGGGAGATGACGACATGAGCCTCAGGGCGCGTCTCAACGGTTCCGAGCAGCCCTCCAACGGGCTGACCGAGGAGAGCCGTCTCGTCTCCGCCTACCGCGCCAAGCTGCTCGAGGAGATCGACCTCGCGGAGATGTCCGCGCTGCAGGCATCCGAGCGGCGCATACGGCTCGAGCGGGTGCTCGGCCACATCATCAGCCGTGAGGGTCCGGTCCTGTCCACGACCGAACGCGCCCAGCTGATCCGGCGCGTCGTGGACGAGGCCCTCGGCCTCGGCATCCTCGAACCGCTCCTGGAGGACGCCTCCATCAGCGAGATCATGGTCAACGGTCCCGACCAGGTCTTCGTGGAGCGCGGCGGACGGCTGGAGCTCCTGCCGCTGCGCTTCGCCTCCAACGAACAGCTGATGCAGACCATCGAACGCATCGTGTCCACGGTCAACCGCCGCGTGGACGAGGCCAATCCCATGGTCGACGCCCGGCTGCCGTCCGGCGAGCGCGTCAACGTCATCATCCCGCCGCTGTCCCTGAGCGGGCCCGTCCTGACCATCCGGCGCTTCCCGCGCGCGTTCACCCTCCAGGAGATGATCGGTCTCGGCTCACTGGACGAACAGATGACGCTGCTGCTGGCCGGCCTGGTGCGCGCCAAGTTCAACGTGATCGTCTCCGGTGCCACCGGTACCGGTAAGACCACGCTGCTCAACGCGCTGTCCGGGCTCATCCCCGACGGCGAGCGCATCGTCACCATCGAGGACTCCGCCGAGCTCCAGCTCCAGCAGTCCCATGTCATCACCCTGGAGAGCCGCCCCCCGAACGTCGAGGGCAAGGGACGGATCACCATCCGCGACCTGGTGCGCAACTCCCTCCGTATGCGCCCCGACCGCATCATCGTCGGTGAGGTCCGCGGGGGTGAGACCCTCGACATGCTCCAGGCCATGTCCACCGGCCACGACGGTTCCCTCGCCACCGTCCACGCCAACTCCGCCGAGGACGCGCTGATGCGCCTGCAGACCCTGGCGTCGATGTCCGAGGTGGAGATCCCCTTCGTCGCGATCAAGGACCAGATCAACAGCGCGGTGGACGTCATCGTGCAGCTCACCCGGCACGCCGACGGCTCCCGCAAGATCACCGAGATCGCCCTCGTCGACTCCCACGGCCGGGAGGACTACCGCATCGTCTCCGTCTGCCGCTTCGACGCCCAGCCCCTGTCGTCCGACGGTCTCGTACACGGCCACTTCACCTACCACCCCCTGCCCCGGAGGGTCGCCGAACGGCTCTACATGCGCGGCGAGCCGATCCCGGCGGCCTTCGGCGTCGCCCAGACGGAGGAGCAGCTGACCCTCCGCAGAACCGCCGGCTGACCCGCCGCCCACCGTCCCCACACCGCCCCGCGTCCCCCGAGAAGGCACCGCTCGCCATGGACAACCTCCCACTGCTGACCGTCGGCGTCACACTGATCGCCTGTGTGCTCGCCGTCATCGGTGTGCACACCTACTCCGCCGGCAAGGAACAGCAGCACGTGCTGTACGAGCGGATGGCGCAGACCGGTGAGATCCACCTGCCCGGCCGGCGGCGCCGCTTCCAGGGCATCGACCGGCGGTTCCGCCGCACCCGGCTCGGCAAGCGCGTGGAGCGCAAGCTCGGCACGACGGGCCTGGACCTCACCGTCGGCGAGTACGCGGTCTACGTCGTCGCGGCCGTCGTCGTCCTGTACTTCGTCGTCGGCACCGTCTTCGCGCCCTTCTTCGGCCTGCTCGCGGGCCTGCTCGGACTCTGGGGCGGCAACGCCTTCCTCAACTACCAGATCGCCAAGCGCACCGAGGCGTTCATCGGCCAGTTGCCGGAACTCACCCGAGTCCTCGCCAACGCCACGCAGGCCGGCCTCGCACTGCGCACGGCCATCGCCATGGCCGCCGACGAGCTCGACGACCCGGCCGGTGAGGAGTTCCGCAAGGTCGCCGACCAGCTCGCCGTGGGCCGCAGCCTCGAAGACGCCCTGGCCGACCTCGCCGACCGTCTGCCGTCACGCGAGCTGAAGGTCCTCGTCTCCACACTCGTCCTGTCCAACCGGGCCGGCGGCACCATCGTCTCCTCGCTGCGCAACCTCACCCAGACGCTGGAGGAACGCAAGGAAACCCGCCGCGAGGTCGCCACCCAGCTGTCCCAGGTGAAGGTCACCGCGATCGCCGTCCCCCTGCTCGGCTTCGGCTTCCTGCTGATCCTGAACGGCATGCGCGACGGAGCGCTCGACGACATGACCGGCGCCACCGTCGGAAAGATCGCCGTCATCGTCGCCTCGGGTCTCTACGGCCTCGGGTTCTTCCTCATCAACCGGATGACGCGCATCCGCGTCTGACGCCGACCCCACGAAAGGAGGAGAACCCCCATGGACCTGCTGCTGGCCACCGTCATCGCGGCCGCCGTCTACGGCGCCCTTTACGGCATACGCCTCTACCGGAGCGACGCCAAGCTGCCCGCCGACCTCGCCGTCGCCCTGGAGGTCGGCTCCAGCCGCACCACCGCCGCCGGTTCCGCCATCGACCGGCTCGGCATGCGGTACGCCCCGCGCGTGCTGCGCATGATGGGACCGAAGCGCGTCGACAAGGTGCGGCGCAAACTCGACATGGCCGGCAACCCCGGCGGTATGACGGTCGACCGTTACGCCGCCCGCCTCGCCGTCTACGGCGGTCTGGGCGCCCTCACCAGCCTCGCCATGCTGATGAACGGCCAGATCGTGCTGGCCGTCCTGTTCCTCGTCTACGGCATCTTCTGGACGGACGTCACCATCAGGTCCGCCACCGGCCGCCGCAAGGACGACATCGAACGCACCCTGCCCGACTTCCTGGACGTCCTCGCCGTCGTCGTCTCCGCCGGCCTCGGCTTCCGCCAGGCACTGGAGCGCGTGGCCGAGAAGTACGAGGGTCCCTGGGCAGACGAACTGCGCATCACCCTGCGTCAGATGGACATGGGTGTCAGCCGCCGCGACGCCTTCGAGCAGCTGCGCAAGCGCAACGCCTCCGAGCAGGTCTCGATGTTCGTCTCCGCCCTCCAGCAGGGCGAGGAACTCGGCGCTCCCATCGTGGACACGCTCATGCAGATCGCCAACGACATGCGCCGCACCGACGCCCAGAACGCAAGGCGCAGGGCGGCCAAGGCGGTCCCCAAGGCGACGCTGATCGTCACGAGCTTCATGCTGCCGGGCACGATGATCCTCATCGCCGTGGGCTTCTACTACGCGTCCGACATCAACTTCAACGACCTGCTCGGAGGCTGACGTGATGCCCCGCGGCAGGACCCTCCGCTCCCTCGCCGGCGGCGCGGCCACGGACCCGCTGCCCGAGACGAGCACGCCCGCGCTGCCGATCCAGGTCAACGCGCTGTCCGCGCTGTGCCGTCAGCTGTACGGCTTCCGGCTGGCGATGACCGCGCTGGCGGCGCCGTTCGCGCTGACCGGGACACGCAGCGAAGTGTCCGGCTGGCTCGTCGGCTCCGCCGTCCTGGTCACCGTCATGGGGTCCTACGCCCTGTTACGCGACTGGGAGCGGTTCGGCCCGGTGCTGCTGCGCCACCCGTCACTGCTGGGCGTCGACATGGTGTTCGGCTCGCTGCTGCTCTTCGCCGCCTCCCCCAACTCCACCCTGGCCTACGTCACCATCTGCACTCCGCTGCTCGCCGGGCTGGTCTACGACTGGCGCGGCGCCACGGTGTTCGCGCCGCTCCAGTCCCTCCTCGTGGGCCTGGCGTACGCGATGGACCGGGACGTGGACATGAACGCCTCCACGCTGCTCGTCGTCGGTCTGTGCGTGCTGGCCGGTGCGGTCGGCAGCAGCCTGCGCCGCCTCCTGCTCCGCTTCGGCGCGGCCACCCACGCCCTGACCGAGACCAGGGCCCGGCTCGCCGTCAGCGAGGCCGTGGAGGAGGAACGGGCCCGGCTCGCCCGCGAGATGCACGACTCGGTCGCCAAGACCCTGCACGGTGTCGCCCTCGCCGCCGACGGACTGGCCCACTCGGCGGACCGGCTGGACGCCGACGCCGTCAAACGCCAGGCCGGACTCGTCGCCCGCTCTGCCCGCCGTGCCGCCGCCGAGTCCCGTGAGCTCCTGGCCGACTTGCGCCGTGAGTCCGACCTCGAAGGGGGCGTGGACGTGATCGCCGAGCTGGAGGCACGCACCGCCGACTTCCAGCGGCGCACCGGACTGCGGGCCACGTACGGCTCCATCGGTGGCACACCACCCGCGGTGCCGCACGCGGCCGCCCGCCATCTGCTCACGATCGCCTCCGAGGCGATGGAGAACGCCCACCGGCATGCCGAGCCGACCCAGGTGCATGTCTCGGCCGGAGTCGTCGGGGACATGCTGCGCGTCAGCGTCCTCGACGACGGAAGAGGCCTGCCCGTGGACCTGACCCTGGACGACCTGAGGAAGGCCGGTCACTTCGGTCTCGTCGGCATGGTCGAGCGAGCGGCGGGCATCGGCGCCCGCATCCGCATCGGACGGGGCCGGGCGACCCGGGGCACCGAGGTCCGGCTGGACCTGCCGCTGGCCGCCCTCGGCGCCCGTCCACGCGACCGGCTGCCCGCCATCCCGCCGCAGTTCCGCCACACCGAGAGGGGCAGCGCCTCGCTGCCGCCCACCTGACGTTCCGCCCTCACCCTTCCGAGAGGAGGCCGCACATGCCGGACACACCCGCCTTCCCGGCGTTCGCAGAGGCACCGCCCGCACCGCCGCTGCGGGTGGTCGTCGCCGACGACAACCCCGTGGTACGCGCCGGCCTGACCGCGCTGCTGTCCGGGCGCGACGATCTGGAGGTCGTCGCCGAGGCAGCCGACGGTCGGCAGGCCTACGAGTTCGCCGTCCGCCACCGCCCCGACGTCGTCCTGCTCGATGTCCGCATGCCCGGCGTGGACGGCATCTCCGCACTGCCGCACCTCGTGGGTATCGCTCCCGTGCTGATGATGACGTACAGCAGGGAGGCGGAGATCGTGCACGAGGCCCTTCGCCTGGGCGCGGGCGGCTACCTGGTGCACGGCGAGTTCACAGCGGACCAACTCGTCGACGCGGTACGCGATATCAAGGCGGGCCGAGCTCACTTCACGCCCACCGCCTCCAGCGCGCTGCTCCAGGGCTTCCGCGGCGGCTCCCCGGCCGGCGGGGGCCCGCTCCCGGACGGACTGGGCACGGCGTTCTCTGCATCTGCACACGCGGCTACCGATAACGCGGCCCCACGCACCCCGATGGCGATGCCGGCTTCGAAGTTGACCGGACAGCAATCTGCTGATTTGCCTTCGCAACAGCAACCAGATGTGGCAGTCTCTTCGCCGGGCTCCATGGCGACAGCGGGAGTCGGGGGGGTGCTCGCGGAGCTGAGCCAGCGGGAGGTGGAGGTGATGGACCTGATCGCGTCCGGTATGACGAATCAGGAGATCGCGGCCACCTGCTTCATCAGTCAGAAGACGGTCAAGAACCACATCAACCGCATCTTCGCCAAGCTGAACGCCCAGAGCCGGGGCGAGGCCATCGCCATCTGGAACGGTGCGCGGCGAGGGGGGCGCGGCCATGCCTGACCACGCGTCGTGGAGCCGGCACGCCGCCGTGGGTCCGTGGTCCCATCGGCCCGACGACGGGGCCCACGAGCCAGGTTGGGCCCGCCAATGGGTCCTGGGGCCCATGTGGGCGCGGGGCTGCCGGGCGTACGTTTCCGGTGTCGCCAGCGAGACCGGCCAGGAGGAAGCCGGAAGCGCGAGCGGCACCCGGACTCCGTACGTCTCAGAGTCGGCCGCCACACGGCCGGCCGAACCTGGAGGGACCCACCATGATGAAGGACGCCGCGCTCAAGGCCGCCACCACGACCAAGGTCTACATCGGCAGCTGGGCCAACACCCGCGTCGAGAAGATGAAGGCCGCCCGCGACAAGGGCCAGGGAGCGATCGAGTACGTCGGCGTCACGATCCTCGTCGTGGCGATCATCGTGGCGCTGCTGAACACGGACATGGGCGAGACGATCGCGAACAAGTTCAAGGACAAGGTGAACGAGGTTCTCGACAGCTGATGTTCCGGTTGCGTCGGGATGCAGGGCAGGCCGCACCGCTGTACATCACAGCGGTGGTCGGCCTGCTCTTTCTCGCGTTGCTCTACTTCGTGTTCGGCAAGGCGGACGTCCGTCGCAACGAGGCGCAGACAGCGGCCGACTCCGCAGCCCTGGCGGCGGCGATGGAATCCAGGGACGGCCTCAAGGCCGCTTTCCTCGACCACATCCTCGACGGCGACTACTTGAAGGATCTCCTGCGGGGCGACCCGCCCGGCACGGCCAATGGGTGCGGCGAGGCTCTCCGCTTCGCCGAGAAGAACGGCGCGCGCACGGACTCCTTCCGCTGTCGGAGACTCGCGGACGGCCGCTGGGGCTTCTCCGTCGACCTCGAGAGCGGGAAGACGGTGGGCAAGAGCGCCCTTCCTGGGACGGAGAACAAGCGCGCCAGGGTCAGCGCCACGGCCGTGGTCGAGCCTCTCTGCAGGTTCGAGCCCGACGAGGTGACGGAGACGCCGCAGGCCACGCCCAAGCCGTCGGGTGACGACAAGCCCGGCACTGAAGAGGACAAGCCGTCACCCGGGAAGATCCAGTGTGACGACGGCAAGGACTGGATCATCGACCCGGCCCACCTGGACCTCCTGCCTGATATGTCGGACCTCTTCCGGGTCCGGCTTGCCGACGACTGACCGCGAGCGAACACGAAGGACTAGCGATTCATGATGATTCGGCACGTAGGACAGCTGCGAAGGGCGGGTGCGGCAGCCGTACTGGCTGCGGCACTGGCCGTCTCGGTGACCGCCTGCAACAGTGAAGGCGACGCCGCCAAACCCTCGACGACGGCTTCCAGCAGCGCCAACGGGGAGAGTGACAAGGGCGGCCAGAACGACGGCGGGAAGACGCTGCCGGACACGAGCAAGGTCCTCGCGACGCTCAATGGCGAGGAAGGCATCGCCATGGTCGTGCATGAGGCCAAGCGGGACAGCGGCGGTTTTCTCACCATCAGCGGTGACTTCAAGAACACCAGCGGCAAGTCCTTCACCACGCCTGTGCAGTGGAGTGGCGATGAATCCGCCATCCGCAAGACCGGTTCCTCTCTGGCGGCCATGACGCTCGTGGACTCCAAGGGGAGGAAGCGGTACTTCGTGCTCCGGGACACCGAGAACCGTCCGCTGACGACGACGAAGTACGCGTCCAGTATCCGAGCCGGCGAGACGCTTTCCTTCTTTGCCCAGTTCCCCGCCCCGCCGGAGTCCACCACTACGGTCGACCTCCAGTTCCCAGGCTTCCCCAACGGCCCGATTGAGATCTCCTGATGAGCACCGCCACCGCATCCCGCTCCCCACGCGCGCGTATGCGTTCGGCGGCGATTGTGCTCGCCGGAACCCTCGCGCTCGGCGTCTACGGCGTCCCGCTCGCCCTTGCGGACGACGACCCGTATCCCACCCCTTCGGCCTCCGCCCCGGTCAAGGTCGACGAGTCGGATCCCGACCTGAAGCTGCCCGACGGAGCGAAGCTCGCGCCACCCAAGGTGCTGGACATCAAGTCCGTGGTCGAGGATCTCGACGGTGACGAGCGCCGCGAGGACACCAACGCGGACGTGAAGTTCGCGCTCCAGGCCGAGGTGTTGTTCGGCAAGGACAGCGCGCAGCTCAACGCCGCGGCGAAGTCCCGCATCGCGGAGATCGCCGCGGAGATCAAGAAGCAGGGCGCGAAGCACGTCCGGGTCTTCGGCTTCACGGACAACCTCGGCACCCATGCTCACGGCATGGTGCTGTCCAAGCAGCGGGCGGATGCCGTCCAGAAGGTGCTCACCGAAGAGCTCAACGATTCCTCGGTCACGTACGAGATCCGCGGTTACGCCGAGCAGTACCCGATCGCCGACAACTCGACGGAAGAGGGCCGCAAGAAGAACCGACGTGTGGAGATCTCCTTCCCGCGCGGCGAAAGCGGCAACTGACGCGGACGGGACACGGGGACAACGGACGGTGGCCCGCCCCACGCCAGGTCAGGCGTGGGGCGGGCTTCGCGTTGGTGAGCGACGGTTGCGTCCGGCTCCGCGACCGACACGGCTCCGTATGAACGTGGCTGATTGGGCCCGGAGTTGGGCCCTGAGGCCCAGGCCTGGTGGCGATGTGTCTTCCTATGATCACCGGCATGTCGTTCTCTGCCGGTTTCGGGGGGTCGTACGCCTCCTATCCCGCCTCACGTGTGCGGATGCCACGCGCTCTCGTGACGGCCCGTGTCCTGCTCTTCGCCCTGTTCGGTTTCACCGTGCTGGGCGCTCTGGGCGTGCTCATGGTGCTGCACGTGACCGGCCAGATCGCGGGGTTGTTGGTGTACGCGGCTGCGCCCGGTGTGGCGGGGCTGGTGCTGGCACGCCGGGCGTGGACCGGAGGCCGGTATGTGCGCTGGTCGCTGATCGGCGTCCAGGCGCTGCTCGTCCTGCAGGCGACAGCGTCGATCGGTCGCGGTGATCCACGCGGTCTGGCACAGATCACCGTGCCGATCGCCGTGATCGTACTGCTGTCGCTGCGGCCGGTGCGGGAGTGGTTCCTGCTGCCCGAGCTGGAGCGGGAGGAGAATCCCGGGTTCAGCCTGGCGCGGATGCTGAAGTGGCGGCACAGCGACGAGGGTCAGTCAACGCTCGAGTACGTCGGCATGGTGACCCTGGTGGTCGCGATCGTCGTTGCCCTGCTGCTGACGGGCGTGGGCGGGCAGCTGGCCGATGGTTTCCGCTCGGCGGTGTGTTCCGTGACGGGCAGCGGATGTGCCGCGCCGGGCGGCGGAGACGGGCCGGTCAAGGCGGACGGCGGCAAGGGCGACAGCGCCGGCACCACGCAGGGCGATGGGACCACGCAGGGCGGTGGCGTCAGCGGTGGTGCCACCGACTCGGGCGGCGGCTCGAACGGCGGTTCCGCCGGTTCCGGCGGCCAGGCCGACGGCGGGTCCTCCGATTCAGGAGGTGCCTCCGGCGGGGGTAGCGGTGGCACCGCCGCCAACGCGTCGGATGCGACGTCGAAGAGTTCCGAAGGGGACGGGGACGGCGGAGGCAAGAGCACCCTCGACCAGGTCGGCGACCTGTTCACCTCGCCGTTCAAGGCCGCGTGGGGCGATGTGAAGGACACCGCCCACATGATCAGGCACCCTGTCGACTCGGCCAAGCAGATGTGGAACGGCCTGTCCACGTACACCGGTGACTGGTGGTCCGCCAAGTCCGATGAACTCGGCGGCCGGTGGGACAAGGGCGGGTGGAACTACCTGGGCGTGCCACTGGAATGGGTCGCCAGCCCAGCGGAGTTCAGCGCTGACTTCCTCGTGGACTCCTTCGTGGATGTCGACTCGTTCAAGAAGGGAAACTGGGGCGACGGCTTCGGAAACACCGTGTGGAACATCGGCTCGATGTTCATCCCCGGTGTGGGCGAGGTGAAGTGGCTCAACCGCCTGAACAAGCTCAACAAGCTCACCAAGGCGGTCAAGGTCACGGAGCGAGTCGCGAAAGCGGTGGAGGACGCGAAGAAGGCAGCCAAGGCCGGCGACGTCAAGGGCGCCGAGAAGGCCGCCAAGGAAGCCGACGAAGCGGCGGACGAAGCCGAGAAGCGCGCCCGCGAGTCGGGTTGCACCATCGCCGCACCCAGCAGCGAGACGCCCTACGAGGGCGGTGGTTCCCGGCTTGGCGGCGGCCCCGGTACGGGCACCGCCGTCCTCGCCGCCGGCCGGCCGGAACCCTACGTGGTGCTTGCCGAGGGGAAGTGCGACGAGGACGCCAAGCAGCAGGCGCAGGACGCCCGCCAGAAGGCGGACGAGGCCGAGCGGCAGACGCTCGAAGCTCGCGCCGAGAGGGCCAAGGCTGCCCTGCGAGAGCGGGGCTCCTCGGTGCCCGATGACCAGATCGACGGTCTCGTCGCCCGGGCCAAGGACAACCCTGACCCGGCGAAGACCGAGATCGGCACGAAGGAGGCGGCTGACGCACTGGACGAGATCGCCGATCTCGCGGGTCGTAAGAACGTCAACGGCGATGCGGCGGCAGCTCTGGAAGGGAAGGTCGTCAACGCGTCCGACGCCAACAAGCTCGCTGAAGCACGCGCCGAGGTGAACGCCGTACGGCGTGCCGCTGACGAGGCGGCCCCGGGGACACAGGTGGACGCCGGTGTCGGTCAGAGCATGAACCGCAAGGAGGCCGACCTGGGTAACGGGGAAAAGGTGAACCTCGACGAAATCCCTGACGCCGACGTCGTCTACAAGGACAGGAACGGCACGGTGCAGGTGAAGGAGGTCAAGAACGCCGGCTCCGCCACACGGAAGGCGGACTTCGCCAATCAGGTGGAGCGGCTCAAGAAGTGGGCGAGCAAGGAGCCGGGGCGGAAGGCCACCGTCGAGATCGAGACGATGGATCGCTGGACCTCGATCTTCAGTGAGTTCAAGCCCGCCCGGAACGGCAAGCCCGCCAAGGACACCCGGACGGCGGCCGGTGAAATGGCCAAGAACGGCGTGGACGCGAAGGTGGCGGGGCAGCACCTGTCCGCTGACCAGCTCGACAGGATGCAGCGTGCCATCAACGAGCGAACTGCAAATGGGACGATGGACTGGGCGAAGATGAAGGACCCGAAGAGCGCGAAGGCGTATCTGGGCATTGACTGACGACGAGGCGGAACGAGACGTTGACAGGGCGGCGGCGATGAGTGAGTCGGGCACGGGGCCGGGTGACGAGGAGGCATGGGACCCGCAGGTCGAGCGCTGGCGCTATCCGGATGGTGACTTCGTCCTGCCGCCGACCTTGCGGTGTCTCCCGCAGCCATGGGACGCGTTCGACTGGACGCCGATCTCCGGCCTGCCGCGTACGGATGAGCACGTGGAGCAGGCCCGAAGGGTGCTGATCGCGCTGCTGGACGACCGGAACCCGGCGCCGCGCGTGCCCCAGCCGCCGTCCCCCGGCTTGCTGTGGCAGGTGTGGGAGCAGTTCCACGAGGCCCTTGCCCGGCGCGTGCCGCGTATGAGCCACGTGACGTGGGCCGAGGTGGACGCGTTGGCAAGCGAATGGCGGGACTCAGCGCGGGCGTACCCGCTCCAGAAGCACGTGGGCAGGCATGTCGACGTGGCGATGCTCGCTTTGATCTCCCGCCTGCGGGATGACGTGGCCGACTCGGTGTTCCGCTGGCTGACGCTCGACACAGATCCAAGTCGCTTCGCGGACTGGGCGGTGAGCTTGGCCGAGCGCTACGTGATTGCGGACATGGGAGCCGACTCCGCCATCGAACTGCTGGGAGCGATGGGTGGTGCGGAGCCGAAGGCGGCACTGGAACGCTTGGCGGCGAAGCCGGACGGACCGGCTACGTGGGACAACGCGGAAGCCGCAGAGAGCATGCTCTTCGAACTGGAGGCCGAAGGCATGGACAGCTGACGTGTTGACTGACGGCCCTGCTATTTGGGCCCGTCATGGGCCCTTGGGCCCACGACGTCTCCGGTGACCTCCCCCTAGGCTGACGGCTACTCAACTGCCGGTACAGCTCGGGGGACGGAGACTTCGCGTTGAGTGGCATATCTGCGTATGGCAACGCCGGCTGGGCGTCGGACCGGGAACGTCGGCCGTTGCCACGCGCCCTCCGGGCGGCCCGGCTGCTGATCCACATCCTGTTCGCGGCCACCGTCATGGGCGGCCTCGGTCTGTTCGGTTCGGCGCTCGCCGCGGACGCGGTGAACGGAACGCTCATCGGGCTCGTCGTCTACGGCGCCGTGCCGGGCGTGACCGGATGGCTTCTCTCGCGTCGGACATGGACGGGCGGGAGGTCCCTGTGGTGGGGGCTGATCGCGGTCCAGGCGTGGTTCCTGCTCGGCGGCGCGGGCAACATCGCCGACGGCTCGATGCGGGGCTTCGGGCAGTTGTTCCTGCCGGTCCTGGTGATCTGGTTCCTCACCCGTGAGGAGAGCCGGGCGTGGTTCCGGCTCGCGGAGCGGGACCGGGAGGACAAACCGCCGTTCACCCCGCCCCAGGTGATACGCCGGCGCCGGGACCGTGGTCAGTCGACGCTCGAGTATGTCGGCCTGATCGTCCTCGTCGCCGCGATCATTCTGGGGCTCCTCGCCTCCGGCGTCGGTCAGAACATCGCGGCCACGATGAGCCAGCAGGTGTGCCGCGTCGTGAGCGACGGGGACTGCGGCAGCTCCGACGGCACGCAGAACGAAGCCGGCGGCGACCCGGACGGTGACCAGCCCGGCGGCACGGAGGGCACCTCCGGCACCGGCGGGACGAACGGCACGGGGTCCGCCAGCGCGTCGGGCGGGGCGAACGGTGCGGGGTCTGCTGGCGCGTCGGGTGGGACGAACGGCATGGGGACCGCCGGCGCGTCGGGCGGGGCGAACGGCACCGGGTCCGCCGGCGCGGCAGGCGGTTCCGCCGGCACGAACGGCACCGCCGGCACCGACGGCAACGGCGGAGCCAACGGCGCGGGCGGTGCCAACGGCGCCGGCGGCACGGACGGCGCCGGCGGCACGGACGGCAACAGCTCCGCGGGTGCGGCCGGAGGTACGGGCAGCGCCGGCACGGACGGCGGCCCCGACGGGAGTACCCAGGCGACCTACCCCGAGACGAACCCCGAGCCGGAGGAGGCCTACGACGTCCAGCCCACCGCGACCGACGAGGACAACGGCGGCAAGGACGACGGAGACTGCGGCGGCTTCTTCGGATGCGCCTGGGACAAGGTCTCCCAGGTGGGCAAGGGCCTCTTCGTCGACGGAGCCTGGGGAGACGTCACCGGCATCTTCTCGCTCTTCGACGGCGACACCTGGTCCGGGATGGCCGAATACGGCAAGCAGCTCGGCCATCAGTGGGTGGAGGACTCCAAGGGCGCCGGCGACAAGTGGGACAAGGGCGACTACCTGGGCGCGCTGTGGGACTGGGGCGGCGCGTCGGTCAACACCGTCGTCAAGGTCGGCGACGACATCTTCGTCGGCGACGAGGTCCGCGAGCGCTGGAACAACGGGCAGAAGACCCGCGCGGTCACCGATGTCGTCTGGAACGTCGGGTCCCTCTTCATCCCGGGCTACGACGTGGCGAAGGTCGTCGGGAAGGTCGGCAAACTCGGCAAGCTCGGCAAGGTCGCCGCGAAGGTGGCGGAGGCCGCAGAGAAGGCGGGGGACGCGGCGAAGCGGGCGCGCAAGGCCGCCGAGGCCGGAGACGCCGCCGAGGCCGGCCGGGCGGCGAAGGAGGCCGACGAGGCGGCCGACGCCGCGGAGGAACAGGCGCGCAAGACCGGCTGCGTCATCGCACTGAGGCGTCTCTCACCTGGGGGCGCACCGGACAGCCCCGGCCTCACCGGCTCTGGCACGCTCGTCCTCGCGGCCGGTGCCCCGGGCCGGGTCGTCCTCGCCGACGAGGGCTGCGACAAGGACGCGGAGGCCAAGGCCAAGGAGGCCCGAGAGCAGGCGCGCGACGCGTACTTGGCCAAGAAGCGGGCCGAGGAGCCGCAGCGGGCCATCGATGCCGCGAAGAAAATGAAGAAGTGGCCCGACCCCCGGCGCAACGACACGTCCGACCCGCGCAACTACCTCCCGGCGGACTGGGCCAAGAACCTGAAGGACCCCAAGCTGGGTGACGCCGACCATATGGACGGCTTCTGGGCCAGCCGGGACCGCAACCCTCCGCCCAACTGGAAGAACGAGTCCTGGCTGCGCTACCAGGAGCAGGTCACCGGGGTGAAGCGCGGCAAGGAGTACGTCGTCCCGCATCCCAAGGAGGGCGTGCCGGACGTGGAGTTCGACGGCTGGGACTCCGCCCGGCAGACGTTCCTGGAGGCCAAGAACGGCTACAAGAGCTTCCTGTCGAAGGACGGGTCTCTCACCAAGTCCGGTAAGGAGACGTTCGTGACGGAAGCCCGACGGCAGGTGGAGGCGTCCGGTGGTCGTGCCGTCGAGTGGCACTTCTCGGACCCGGAGGTGGCCAAGGCGGCCCGTGCGGCGTTCCGCAAGGAGGGCCTGCCCATCAAGGTCGTCCACACCCCCGCGAAGGGCCCGGGTCCCAGGAACCCGGCGCAGTTCGACTAGCGTGGCGAAAACGAAGTGAGCTGCCGGAAGTGGCGTACGAGAAGGGGCGGAGGTACAGCATGAGCCGCGTGGTGCGAGGTTTCTGGGGTCCTCGTGAGGAGTCGGCCGAGGCATTGGCCGATCGCTGGAAGCGGACGCTGGACCGACTGGCGTCCCTGCTGCCGGCCCTCGCACCCGAGCCGGGCGAGGTGTGGACCTGGCAGCAGATCCACGAGTCCGGGCCGGCCACCGCTCTGCGCGCCGACGCGGAGTCGATCCTCGCGGCGCTGCGGTCGGTCCAGGCCGAGGACGGCTGGTCCGGGAGCACGGGCTACGGGCTTTCCCTCGTCGTCGGGGGCGTATCCGGCTGGCGTGCCGACATCCGGGGCGCGGCCGGAGGAGCGCCCGAGTTTGTGCTGCAGAATCTGATCCTCGAGGTCGAGGCTCCCGAAGGTGCCGTGATTCCCGAGGCGGAACTGCTCACCCTGGTGGCGGAGAGCTGGGAGCCCGACTTCGGTGACGTGACCGACGACGACGTCCTCGACGCCCTGGAGGACGAGGCGGACTTCGGTGTCGGCGAGCCGTCCGTCGGCCGGTTCGGCTACCTCTCCCCGGGCCGGGCGGCGCTGGTGCCCGCCGACCTTCCCGACGTCACCCGCACGGGGCTGCCTGCCGGCGGCCTGTTGCTCTCCGTCGATCCGCCCGCCTCGGAGACGCACAAGGTGGTCCAGGTGAACGTACGGCTGCGTGAGGCGGGAGCGCTCCAGCCGCTGCCCAAGCCGATGGACCGGAGCGCGTGGTGAATCGTCAGTACGCGGACGAGTTCGACGTCGGCCGGGCGGTCGCCGCCATCCTGGCGCTGCTCGTGGAGCCCCTGCCGGCGCAGGGCCCGAGCGTGGTGGAGGAGGACCCGCTCACCGGGGAGCGGACCCAGGAGACCGGTGAGGGGTTCGTGCTCGCCCCCCTCTGGCAGAGCCGGCACCTCACCGGCGTACACGGTGAGGACTGGAACGCCGCCGTGCGGGGCGCCGATCGCAGGGCCGGGGAGGTGGCGGACGAGCTGACCCGCCGGTGGGGACCGTCCCGCCGGGTCGCCATGCACGGCGCGCTCTTCCGCTACCAGGCCGGCGAGCCGCTGCCACCGCTGCACCAGGCTCTGTGCGACGCGGACGACTACGGCGATCTGACCGTCTGGGGCCCCGTTCAGGAGGGGCCCGGCGGCGCGGACCGGTGGGTGGGCATCTCCGTGGGCCAGAGCGACGGTGACGCACCACTGGTGCTCATGGCCGCGATCAGCGACCGAGAGATCGTCGAGGTGGCCGGCGAGCCGCGTTGAGCCGCTTCACACGCGCACGGTCAGCCGCGTCCCCGGCCGCACCCCCCAGCGCGCCATCGCCCCCGCTTCCGCCTCCAGAACGGAGCGCGCACGCAGCCGTGGCAGGCTCAGACGGCCCGGCTTCATGGTGTGGACGGCCACAACCGTCAAGTCCCGGTCCAGGTAGGCCACATCGATGGTGAAGCGCATACGGAAGGTGTGCACGCTCGCGCACGGAGTGATGAGGAAGGCCCCGTCGACGCCGTCACGGCCGAGCAGACCCCGGGCTCGTTTCCGATAGGTGGTCACGATCTCCAGGGAGACCTCCGGTGCCTCTGGGGTGACGAGAGTCCCCGTGCCGTTCCGCCACTTCGGTCGTGTCGTCATGGCCGCACTCTAGGACGCGGCACACCACCGGCGGGCTCTGGGCCCGGACGCTTCCGCGCTGGGCCCACGGGCCCATGACCACCCGTCCCACGTGCCGTAGCGTCTGCCGCGTGTACGCCTTGCCGACCGCCTGCCTCCTGTGGGGAGCCGTCGCCGGACTGTTCGTCCTGCGCGCCGCCCACCGGTTCTCCGTCGAGCCGGAACAGGCCCGGCGCCTCAGCTGCCAGGAGGGGCACGTCTATGCCCCGGGACCCCGTGGCTGGGTGGGCACCACGTCCTGCGCGACCTGTGTCCCGGCGGGGCGTCCGGGCTGGCCGGCCGCCGTGCTCGCCGGGCTGTGCTGCGCCGCGCTCGCCCGGGCCGGAGGCACCCGGCCGGAGCTGGCCGTGTGGCTGCTGCTGACCCCACCGCTGGTGCTTCTGGCGCTGGTGGACGCGCGGGTGCACCGCCTTCCCGACCGGCTGACCCTGCCCCTGACTGCAGGGGTGCCGGCGCTGCTCGGGTTGGTGGCGCTGCTGCCCGGCAGCGCCGGGTCCTGGCCGCGCGCGCTGCTGGGCGGCCTGACGCTGGGCGGCGTGTACTTCGTGCTGTTCCTGATCAACCCGAACGGGATGGGCTTCGGGGACGTGAAGCTGGCCCTACCCCTCGGTGTGGCGCTCGGCTGGTACGGCTGGGACGTCCTGTTCCTGGGCGCGTTCGCGGGCTTCCTGCTCGGCGCCGTGTACGGGCTCGGGCTCCTCCTGCTGAGACGGGCGAACCGCAAGAGCGCCATACCGTTCGGCCCGTTCATGATCGCCGGCGCGATGGCAGGTCTGCTGCTCGGCGCGGCGGCTGCGGCCTGACCGCCGGCGACTCAATCGCTCTCCCCGGTAAAGCAGTTGTCCCCCCGCCCACCCCAGGATAGGAACGTCCCATGACTGCACTCGGCGTCGTCTTCCGTCCTCAGCTTCCGCCCGAGCGGTTGCGTGCCGTTGCCCGGGGGGCCGATGCAGCCGGGCTGGAGGAGTTGTGGTTGTGGGAGGACTGCTTCCTGGAGGGCGGGGTGTCCACGGCCGCCGCCGCGCTGGCCTGGACCGAGCGGGTGCGGGTCGGGATCGGGCTGCTGCCCGTCCCGCTGCGCAACGTCGCCGTCACGGCCATGGAGGCCGCCTCGCTGGAGCGGATGTTCCCGGGCCGCTCGATGCTCACTGTCGGGCACGGTGTGCAGGACTGGATGGGGCAGGTCGGGGCGCGCGCCGAGTCGCCCCTGACGCTGCTGCGCGAGTACCTGCTCGCCCTGCGCGCCCTGCTGGCGGGTGAGCGGCTCAGCACCGAGGGGCGCTATGTGCGCCTCGACGACGTCGCGCTCGACTGGCCGCCGGCGGCTCCGGTGCCGGTGCTCGCCGGTGTCACCGGGCCGCGTTCCCTGCGACTGTCCGGTGAGGCCGCCGACGGCACGCTGCTGACGATGAACAACTCGGCCGACGCCGTGCGCCGGGCCCGCCGCATCCTCGACGAGGGGCGCGAGGCCGCCGGCCGGCTCGGTGACCCGCACCGCGTCGTCGTCTATCTCCTCGCCGCCACCGGGCCCGACGCCCAGGCCCGGCTGCACGCCGAGCTCGCCGCAGAGGGCCTCGCCGACGTGCCTGGCGTCGGGGTCGCCGGGGACGCCGACGCCGTCGCCAAGGCCGTGCAGGAGTTCGCCGAGGCCGGCGCCGACACGGTCGTACTGCAGCCGACGGCGGACGAGCCCGACCCGGAGGGGTTCGTCCGGTTCGCCGCCGACCAGGTACGGCCCCTCCTGGCCTGACGACGCCCGGCCACGCCGCCGCCCAGCGGTCGGCGGCGCCCGGCCACGCCCGCCGCCTACCGGTCGGCGACGCCCGGCCACGCCCGCCGCCTACCGGTCGGCGAAGGCCGGACACGCCGCCGCGCGACCGGTCGGCGACGACCGGCCACGCCGCCGCTCGCGGTTCGCGGCGGCCGGATACCTCGTCGCCCACCGGTCGCACGCATGCCGCCGGCAGGGCGCTGTCAGACCCCGCCGGCCGGACGGTCACCCGTCACACCGCCGGGTAGTCCCCCG
Organism: Streptomyces sp. NPDC028635; assembly: GCF_040637635.1. Classification (NCBI taxonomy): domain Bacteria; kingdom Bacillati; phylum Actinomycetota; class Actinomycetes; order Kitasatosporales; family Streptomycetaceae; genus Streptomyces; species Streptomyces sp. NPDC028635. Next base: position 82,833 of record NZ_JBEZWX010000026.1, read on the forward strand.
TCGCCCCGTCGATCAGCTCCCGCACGATGTCCATGTGGCCCGCGTGCCGTGCCGTCTCCTCGATCATGTGGACCAGCACCCAGCGCAGGGACACCTCGCGGTCCTTGTGCCACGCCGGGTGTCCCACAGCGTCAAGCGGCAGCTCGGCGATCGTGCGGTCGGCGGCGGTGCGGGCACGGCCGTAGAAGGCGACGATCTGTTCCGCCGTCTCGTCGTCGGACGCGTGCATGTCCTCGTCCGAGTACGGGTCGAACCACAGTGGTTCCACCTCTCGGCCGAACGTGCCGACGAACCAGCCGTACTCCACCGAGGCCAGGTGCTTGACCAGCCCGAGCAGGTTGGTGCCGGTGGGTGTCATGGGACGGCGCAGCCGCTCCTCGTCCAGTCCCCGCAGTTTCCACAGCACCGCGTCCCGGTGCCGGTCCAGGCTCGCCCGCAGTGTCTCCTTCTCGCCGCCCGCATAGGGCATTCCCGCGTTCGCGTCACTCGCCTCGTCAGTCGCCATACCGCCGAAATTAACAGCGGCCACTGACAACGCCCTGCGATCATCGTCCGCATGAACGCTCACCCGCCCGGCCGTACCTTCGAAGACCTCGTCGCCGAGGCGGTCGCCGCGCCCACCGAGGGCTGGGACTTCTCCTGGTTCGAGGGGCGGGCCACCGAGGCCCGGCCGTCCTGGGGGTACGCCACGTCGATGGCCGGGCGACTCGGCTCGGCCACCGCCGTCCTCGACCTGCAGACCGGGGGAGGGGAAGTGCTCGACTTCGCCCTCGGCCGCGCGGCCGCCGCCCCCGCCCTCGTCGTCGCCACCGAGGGCTGGCCGCCGAACGTGGCCAAGGCGACGGCGCTGCTGCGCCCGCGCGGCGTCGCGGTGGTCGCCTCACCGGACGACGCGCCGCTGCCGTTCGCCGACGCGGCCTTCGACCTCGTCGTCAGCCGGCATCCGGTGCGGCCGCACTGGGCGGAGATCGCGCGCGTCCTGGAGCCCGGCGGCACGTACTTCGCGCAGCACGTCGGTCCGAGCAGCGTCTTCGAGCTCGTCGAGTACTTCCTCGGCCCGCAGCCGGAGGAGACGCGCCGCGGCCGGGACCCGGAGCGCGAGCGTGCCGACGCGGAGGCCGCAGGGCTGGAGATCGTGGACCTGCGCGCCGAGCGGCTGCGGATGGAGTTCCACGACATCGGGGCCGTGGTGCACTTCCTGCGCAAGGTGGTCTGGATGGTCCCGGGTTTCACCGTGGAGGCGTACGAGCCGCAGTTGCGTGCCCTGCACGAGCGGATCCAGGCCGAGGGGCCCTTCGTCGCGCACAGCAGCCGGCATCTCTTCGACGCGCGCAAGCCGAGTCACTGAGGTCACTGCTCACACGGTTTCCACATCGTTATCGCGATCGGCTCGCATTCACCCGGCTGCCTCGCATAGGTTCAGACCAAGGCGATTCGCGTGAGCAAAGCTGCGCGGGCGGTACCGCGCAGTGGAGGGGGCTGCGCGGTACCGGCGCCGTCAAGGCCGCGGACGCGCCGGGTCGCCCATCGGAGGGACGGCCGCAGGGATGTTCGCCACCGCCCCGAAACCGCGCCCACCACGCCTTCTTCCGCCAGCGGGCTGTCGCCGGTCGGATCCGGAGAGTAGTTGTGGCACGCCGATGCACACACCTGCCCTTACGAAGGGTTATGGTGGAAACCCCCCCTCGGGCCGGTCCGTCTCCCCCCCACGGACCGGCCCGTTTTTCTTTTCCCCTTCCTCGCCCGTCTGGCTAGAGTCCGGCCCATGTCGAACGACCATCCGACACCGCCCGGCCCCCACGGCTCCCCCGGGCCCGCCGGCGGACCCCAGGGCCATCCCGGCCGGCCGCCCGGCCCGTACGCCCACCCCGCCCACCCCGGCTCCTACGGCCACCCGCCCCAGCCCGGCCCTTACGGCCCGCCGGCCACCTCCGGTCCCTACGGCCCGCCGGCCGTCCCGGGCCCCTACGGCCCGCCGGTCATCCCCGGCCCCTACGGCGGCCCGGGGATGCCGTACGGCCCGCCTCCCTACGGCCCGCCCGTGCCGTATGCCATGCCCCAGGCCGTGCGGGGCGCGCAGGTGCTGAACTTCGTCATGGGCGGACTCGGTGTCCTCTTCACCGTCCTCGCCGGTGCCCTCGTCAGCGCCTACGCGGCGGGGCGGGTCCTCGCGCCGTTCCTTCCCGCCTGCGTGCTGTTCGTGCTGGCGTTCCTCTATCCGAAGGCCGGCAACGGCGTGCGGATCGCCTCCATCGTGCTGGCCGCTGTGCAGATCCTGATCGCCCTCGGCGCCACGGCGAACGGCACGCCCGGCGCCGTCGTCCCGCTCGGCGGCGCCGTCGCCGTCATCGTGCTGCTCGGCCGGCGTTCCGCGAGCCAGTGGTTCGGCCGTCCGCGCACCCCCGCCCTCCCCCCGCAGCCGCCGTACGCCTGACACCCGTTGGCGGTCCTTCCTGCCGGCGGGGGTAGGCTTCGCCATCGGGGACCGCCATACGGACAGGTGTCGCGCCCGGTCGAGCCCGGCGCGCATGTCCGATCCGCACCGGAGGGGCTGACAATCACGTGAACCTGCGCGACAAGCTGCGCGGCCTGCTCGTCAAGCTGTACGCGCGGCGGGTGGAAGGCCACCTGGACCACGCTCAGGTGCCCAAGCACATCGGCGTCATCATGGACGGCAACCGGCGCTGGGCGAAGGCCGCGGGCTCCACCACCGCGCAGGGCCACCAGGCCGGGGCGGACAAGATCGAGGAGTTCCTCGGCTGGTGCAGCGAGACCGACGTCGAGGTGGTCACGCTCTGGCTGCTGTCCACGGACAACCTCACCCGCCCGGAGGACGAGCTGCGCCCGCTGCTCGGCATCATCGAGGGCGTCGTGCGCACCCTCGCCGCCGACGGCCGCTGGCGCGTGCACCACGTCGGCACCCCCGACATCCTCCCGGCCGGCATGCAGCGCACCCTGAAGGAGGCCGAGGAGACCACCGCGCACGTCGAGGGCATAGTGGTCAACGTCGCCATCGGCTACGGCGGCCGCCAGGAGATCGCCGACGCGGTGCGCTCCATGCTGTTCGACGCCCACGAGCGGGGCGTGGCGATGGACGACCTCGCCGAGCAGGTCGACGTCGACATGATCGGCCGTCATCTGTACACCAGCGCCCAGCCCGACCCCGACCTCGTCATCCGCACCAGCGGCGAGCAGCGGCTGTCCGGTTTCATGCTGTGGCAGACCGCGCACTCGGAGTACTACTTCTGCGAGGTCTTCTGGCCGGCCTTCCGCAAGGTCGACTTCCTGCGCGCCCTGCGCGACTACGCGGCCCGCCACCGCCGTTACGGCGGCTGACACGGCAACACGCCGCCGACCCCCCGGGGAAACTCCCCGTCTACCCCGTTCCACGCGGAAGTAACACGGAGTTCACCGCTGCGCCGCCCTGCCTTGTGGCATGGCGGCGCATTTTCGAGGGCATAAGGCAAGCAGGTCGACACCCGAACCACGGGCGTCGGATCTCAGCGGACGGCACGGGGCCGTCCGCCCGGGAGGCCCTTTGCACCAGCCCGACCGTGCGGCCACCGCGCGGAAGCAGCCGCGGAGGGCCGGTTCTAGGCCCGCCGCATGCGAGGGCGAGCCACCGGCCCAGCTCCACTTCGTCGCTCCCCGACCTCATCCGAGGGGGTACGTCCTTCCGTGGTGACCAGCACAAAGCGCCCCAAGCCAGACCGGCGCACCTACGTTCTCGACACCAGCGTCCTGCTGGCCGACCCGAACGCCTTGAGCCGCTTCGACGAGCACGAGGTCGTGCTCCCCATCGTCGTGGTCACGGAGCTGGAGGCCAAGCGGCACCATCCCGAACTCGGGTATTTCGCCCGGCAGGCCCTGCGCCTGCTCGACGACCTCCGGGTACGGCACGGCCGCCTCGATGCCCCCATTCCGACCGGGGACCTCGGCGGGACCGTACGGGTCGAGCTCAACCACTCGGACCCCAGCGTCCTGCCCAGCGGCTACCGCCTGGGGGACAACGACTCCCGCATCCTCGCGGTCGCCCGCAACCTCCAGGCCGAGGGTTTCGACGTCACCGTCGTCTCGAAGGACCTCCCGCTGCGGATCAAGGCGTCCTCGGTGGGCCTGCTCGCGGAGGAGTACCGGGCCGAACTGGCCATCACGGAGAACTCCGGCTGGACCGGGATGAGTGAACTCACCCTGCCGGCCGAACAGGTGGACATCCTCTTCGAGGAAGGCCGCCTGTACGTCCCGCAGGCGGCCGACCTGCCCGTGCACACGGGGCTGACCATCCACTCCGAGCGCGGCAAGGCCCTCGGCCGGGTCACGCCGGAGGGCAACGTCCGCCTGGTGCGCGGCGACCGGGAGGCGTTCGGCATCAAGGGCCGCAGCGCCGAGCAGCGCATCGCGCTGGACCTGCTGCTCGACCCGGACGTCGGCATCGTGTCGATGGGCGGCCGGGCCGGCACCGGCAAGTCGGCGCTCGCGCTGTGCGCCGGCCTGGAGGCGGTCCTGGAGCGCCGCCAGCACCAGAAGGTGATGGTCTTCCGCCCGCTGTACGCGGTCGGCGGCCAGGAACTGGGCTATCTGCCCGGCTCCGAGGCGGAGAAGATGAGCCCGTGGGCGCAGGCGGTCTTCGACACGCTCTCGGCGGTCACCTCGCGCGAGGTCATCGAGGAGGTCACCGCGCGCGGGATGCTGGAGGTCCTGCCGCTGACCCACATCCGGGGCCGCTCGCTGCACGACGCGTTCGTCATCGTCGACGAGGCCCAGTCGCTCGAACGGAACGTCCTGCTGACCGTGTTGTCCCGGATCGGGGCGAATTCCCGGGTCGTACTGACCCATGACGTGGCACAGCGGGACAACCTGCGGGTCGGGCGCTACGACGGTGTCGTCGCAGTCGTGGAAAAGCTGAAGGGGCATCCGCTCTTCGCGCACGTCACGCTGAACCGGTCCGAGAGGTCCCAGATCGCGGCGCTTGTGACCGAAATGCTGGAGGACAGCAGCATCTGATCCGGAATCCCCGGACGTTGGCGCCGTCCCGCAAAGGCGAAGAGCCTAGCGGGGCGGCGCCGCCGTATGTGGGCGTTCGATGAAATCCCGGGGTCCAAACGGGATGTGAGCTTTCACACGCAGCCCAGAATTGCGGTGCGGCGCCGGGTTACGGCAGAGTCTCACTCCTGTCAGGCCCCGCATACGACACACCTGTACCCCCAGCGGTATGGCACCACAGCAGGAACACCAACTCCATAGCAGCCGTCGTATGCCGCCCGAGCACCACGCGGCGCTCCCGCACAGGGAGTTGCCCACCGGGCCCGCGCCTCCCGTGACCCCGTAGTTGGGGAGGCCAGTGTTCAGGGGCACGATTGCGTCCGCCAGGGTCACCGAAGCGGGCGATGCTGGAAGGAAACCGTGTGAGCCGGATTTCGGTCCGGGGATTCGCAGTGGCCTCCGCCACCGCGGTCACCGCTGTCGGAAGCGTCGTCGGCGTTGCCTCGGGCAGCACCGCGCAGCCCAACGACGCCGAGGCGACGGCATCCGACGTCACGCTCCTCGCGGACATACCCGCGGGTCAGCAGGCCCAGGTGCAGACTGCGTCCCTCGCGCAGCAGGCCGACGCACAGGCCATCGCCGCGGACGCGAGCGCCAAGAAGACCGCCGAGGAGGCGGCCCGCAAGGCGGCCGCCGAGACCGCGATCGCGAAGAAGGAAGCCGCCGAGAAGGCGGCGAAGGAAGCCAAGGAGCGCGAGGAGGCCAAGAAGGCCGCCAGCCGCAGCGCCGTCCGGGACGCCTCCAGCTTCGCCGTCCAGGGCTCCTACACGGTCTCGCAGATCCAGGCGATGGCGCGTCAGATGGTCGGCGGCGGCCAGTTCCAGTGCTTCAGCAACATCGTGGACCACGAGTCCAGCTGGAACTACCGTGCCGTCAACGCCTCCTCCGGTGCCTACGGTCTCTTCCAGGCTCTTCCCGGCTCCAAGATGTCGTCCGTCGGTGCCGACTGGCAGACGAACCCGGCCACCCAGATCAAGTGGGGCCTGAACTACATGAACAGCCGGTACGGCAGCCCGTGCGACGCGTGGTCGTTCTGGCAGGCCAACCACTGGTACTAGGCCCACCCCGGCCCACCACGGCTCTCGCTCAACCTCGCGCAGCCCCTCCCCGTCCTAGGGGGAGGGGCTTTCGCCCTGTACGGTCGTACGCGACGACTCCAGGGGGGAGTGGTGAGGAGAGACGGGGGAAGAGGACGGATCATGTCGCGAGTGCCAGGGTGGCTCGGTCGGCTCGGCGCCGGACTGACCGGGATAAGTGAGCGGCTCGACGAGCGCCGCGCCGAGTTCGAGCGGGAAGACGCCGAACACGAACCCGTCGTACCGGCCGAGCACGTGCCACCACCCCCCGACTACGCGCCCGCGGTCCCGGCCCGGCCGGACCCCGCGCACGCCGTCCCCTGGGGTGTCCGTGTCGCGGCGGAGGCCGGCTGGCGGCTGCTGGTGCTGGCGGGCACGCTCTGGGTGCTGATGCGGGTCATCAGCGCCGTCCAGCTCGTCGTCCTCGCCTTCGTCACCGCGCTGCTCATCACCGCGCTGCTCCAGCCGACGGTGGCGCGGCTGACCCGTATGGGCGTGCCGCGCGGCCTCGCCACGGCGATGACGGCGATCCTCGGCTTCATCGTCATGGGGCTGATCGGCTGGTTCGTCAGCTGGCAGGTCATGGAGAACATCGACAACCTCTCCAGCCAGATCCAGGACGGCATCGACGAGCTGCGCAAATGGCTGCTCAACAGCCCGTTCCACGTCACCGACAAGCAGATCAACCAGATCGCCAAGAACCTGCGCGAGGCGATCGGCGCGAACACCGACCAGATCACCTCGGCGGGACTTGAGGGCGTACAGGTCGTCGTGGAGGCCCTCACCGGCATCCTGCTGACCGTCTTCTCCACGCTGTTCCTGCTCTACGACGGCCGCCGCATCTGGGAGTGGACCCTGAAGCTGGTCCCGGCCGCGGCCCGCCCGGGCGTGGCCGGCGCCGGCCCGCGCGCCTGGCGCACCCTCACCGCGTACGTGCGCGGCACGGTGATCGTCGCCCTCATCGACGCGATCTTCATCGGCCTCGGCATCTACTTCCTCAACGTGCCGATGGCCGTGCCGCTCGCGGTGTTCATCTTCCTGTTCGCCTTCATCCCGCTCGTCGGCGCGGTCGTCTCGGGCGCCCTCGCGGTCGTGGTGGCCCTCGTCACGCAGGGCGTGTTCACGGCCGTGATGGTCCTGGTCGTCGTGCTCGCCGTGCAGCAGATCGAGGGGCACATCCTCCAGCCGTTCATCCTCGGGCGGGCCGTGCGGGTGCATCCGCTCGCGGTGGTGCTGTCGGTGGCGGCCGGCGGGATGATCGCCGGTATCGGCGGCGCGGTGGTGGCCGTACCGCTGGTGGCGGTGACCAACACGGTCGCCGGCTATCTGCGGGCGTACTCGCACGAGGCGGCGACCCGGCACACCCCGCGGCCGCGCGGAGCGACGGCGTCGGACGTGGCGGCGGCGAAGGCGGCTGCCGCGGAGCCGGCCGCCACCGCGCCGGAGCCCGCGAGCGAGACACCGCCGGCCTGAACCCCAGCCCGCGGCGGCGCGCCCTGTCCGTGGTGGCGTGCTCAGCCCGCGGCGGCCGCTCTGCCCCAGACGCATGTCCGGTCCGAGGCGGCGCAGGCGAAGGCCCCGTCCACCCGATGGTGGACGGGGCCTTCGCGGCAGCCGCAGTCCGGGCCCTACTCGGCCAGGACCGCCTCCGCCTCCAGCGTGACACCGACGGCCTGCACGACCGAGGCGATCTTGAAGGCCTCCTGGACGACCTCGCGCTCGACACCGGCCTTGCGCAGCACCTGCTCGTGCGAGTCCAGGCACATGCCGCAGCCGTTGATCGCGGAGACCGCGAAGGACCACAGCTCGAAGTCCGTCTTGTCGACACCGGGGTTGCCGATGACGTTCATCCGCAGGCCCGCGCGCAGGTTGCCGTACTCGTGGTCCGACAGCAGGTGGCGGGTGCGGTAGAAGACGTTGTTCATCGCCATGACGGCGGCGGCGGCCTTGGCGGCCTGGTACGCCTCCGGCGTCAGGTTCGCCTTCACCTCCGGCTCCAGCTCACGCAGCACGATCGGGGAGCGCGACGCGATGGCGGTCGCCAGCACCGTGCCCCACAGCTGCTGCGCGGGCAGGTCGGAGTTGCCGATGACCGAGCCCAGGTTGAGCTTCAGGTCCTTGGCGTAGTCCGGGACGCGGGACTTCAGGGAGTCGAGGGACATGCCTCACTCACCAGCCAGCAGCGCGACCGGGTCCAGGGTCTCGTCGCCCTTGCTCCAGTTGCACGGGCACAGCTCGTCGGTCTGCAGGGCGTCCAGGACCCGCAGGACCTCCTTCGGGTTCCGGCCGACGGAGCCCGCGGTCACCATGGTGAACTGGATCTCGTTGTTGGGGTCGACGACGAAGACGGCGCGCTGGGCGAAGCCGTCCTCGCCCTCGATGCCGAGGTCGCGCATCAGCTCGTGCTTGGAGTCGGCCATCATCGGGAACGGCAGGTCCGTCAGGTCCGGGTGGTCCTTGCGCCAGGCGTGGTGGACGAACTCGGAGTCACCGGAGAAGCCGAGGATCTGCGCGTCGCGGTCGGCGAACTCGTCGTTCAGCTTGCCGAAGGCGGCGATCTCGGTCGGGCACACGAAGGTGAAGTCCTTGGGCCACGCAAAGACGACCTTCCACTTGCCCTCGTAGGTCTTGTGGTTGATCGTGTCGAACTCCTTGCCCTTCTCCAGCGAGACGCAGGCGGTCAGTTCGAACTCGGGGAACTTGTCACCGACAGTGAGCACACGCTCTCCTTGCAGCGAAGAAACACCCCTTTTGAGGGTGTTTCCCATGGGTTGGACGCTGTTGATGTTGGCACACCGTGCATTGATTACGGAAATAGCTACACTCGGTCGGGTTGATCGGAGGGAGCTATCAGTGAGCGTCGCGGGTGTGACCGGCGGGACCGGCGGCAAACGGAAACAGCCCAGCTTGGCGCAGCTGCGGGCGTTCGCGGCGGTCGCCGAGCATCTGCACTTCCGCGATGCCGCGGCGGCGATCGGGATGAGCCAGCCGGCGCTCTCCGGTGCGGTGTCCGCGCTGGAGGAGACACTCGGTGTCACCCTCCTCGAGCGTACGACGCGCAAGGTACTGCTGTCGCCGGCCGGTGAACGGCTCGCGGTGCGCGCCAAGGCCGTACTCGAGGCGGTCGGGGCGCTGCTGGAGGAGGCCGAGGCGGTGCGGGCGCCGTTCACCGGGGTGCTGCGGCTCGGGGTGATCCCGACGGTCGCCCCCTATCTGCTGCCGACGGTGCTGCGCCTGGTGCACGAGCGGTACCCCGCGCTGGACCTCCAGGTCCACGAGGAGCAGACCGCCTCCCTGGTGGAGGGGCTCAACTCGGGCCGGCTGGACCTGCTCCTGCTCGCCGTGCCGCTCGGGGTGCCGGGGGTCGTCGAACTCCCGCTGTTCGACGAGGACTTCGTCCTGGTCACGCCCCTGGACCACGGACTCGGCGGACGCGAGGGGATTCCCCGTGAGGCGCTGAAGGAGCTGAACCTGCTGCTGCTGGACGAGGGGCACTGTCTGCGGGACCAGGCGCTCGACATCTGCCGCGAGGCGGGTCGCGAGGACGCGCCCGTGACGACCACGGCGGCCGGGCTGTCCACGCTGGTGCAGCTGGTCGCCGGGGGGCTGGGCTGCACGCTGCTGCCGCGGACGGCGTTGAAGCTGGAGACGGCGCGGAGCAGTCAGCTGCTCACGGGGTACTTCGCGGCTCCGGCCCCCACGCGTCGCATCGCGTTGGCGATGCGGGCCGGGGCGGCTCGCTCCGCGGAGTACGGGGAGTTGGCGGGGGCGTTGCGGGGGGCTCTGCGGTCGCTTCCGGTGCGGGTTGTTTCTGGCGGGGAGTAGCGTCTGGCGGGCGGGGGTTGTCGTGTGTGTGCGGGCCGGCGGGTGGTTCTCGCGCCGTTCCCCGCGCCCCTTTGGCGCCCGCGGCGCCGGGTGCGTTGTGGTTGGTCGCCGTCGCCTGCGGCGGCCTGTGCGGGGTGCGTTGTGGCTGGTCGCGCCGTTCCCCGCGCCCCTTTGGGGCCTGCGGCGGCCCGTTGCCGTCCGGTGGGTGGTTGCGGTCTCGCCCGCGGTGCGTCGTGGGGCGGGGCCGGGGTGGGGGGTGTCCGTCCTCGGTCCGGCCACCCGTCACCCGGTCCGGCACCGTTGCCCGGTGCCGGCCGCTGCGGGCGGACACCCCCCACCCCGGCCCCTTGCCGCCGTCGGCGGCTACTCCGTGCGCAGGCCCTCCGGACGCATCAGCTTCAGCAGGGGAGGGAGGCTGAGCAGAGTCACGGCGAGGACGATGGCCGCGCCTACGCCGGTCATCGACAGGACGCTCGGCCAGTCCACGTGGATCGGGGTGGCCGTCATCCGGAGCAGGACCGCGCCCAGGGTCATGCCCACCGCCGCGGCCAGCAGGAGGCCGAGGGCGATCGGGATCGCCGTCTGCCACAGGACCGACAGACTGAGGGTGCGGCGCCGGGTGCCGAAGGCGACCAGGGACGACAGCAGTTTGCGGCGTTCGCGCAGCTGTTCCAGCTGGGAAACCAGCAGGCTCGCCCCGATCAGGGCCAGCACACAGGTCGCGCCGACGAAGAGGCCGGTGCGGATGGCGGCGAACTTCGGGGACTGCAGGGTCGCCGACCACAGCATCGCGTCGGCCCTGGGATCGACCCGCGCGGCGGTGTTGCGGGCGTACTCCACGGCGTCCGGCACCGCGTCGTCGAAGCCGAGGAAGATCTGTCCGGTCATGGCCGGCGCCGCCCGCTGGGGCAGGACGCTCGGCGTGAGCAGGAAACCGGAGCGCTTGATGCCGTTCGGGTCCTTGATCGAGTCGGCCTGCTTCAGGTTCGCCGGGACGTGCCAGGCGACCTCCCGGCCGTGGGTGTCGCCGTAGGAGGGGTCGATGAACAACGTCCGGCCCGGGTGGGCGAGCTTGGCCGTCTGCCCGTCCTCGTACTCACCGCCGCGCAGGGCGAAGACGTCGCCGTCGCGGCAGGAGGGCAGTGCGGCCAGCTCCCGCAGGGCCGCGCAGTCACCGACCATCAGTTCGCTGCCCAGCGCGGGCTCCTTGCGGCCGTCGCCGACGGAGACCTGGGACAGCGCGGTCACCTGGCCCACTCCTCGGGTCCGCCGGAACTTCTGCGCCGCGTCCCCGAGCGCGTCGCCCGCGGGCAGCGTCACCTGCATCTGAGCCCGTGTCACGTCCTTGCCGGACGAGCGGGTGTAGTCGCCCTCGACGCCCGCGAACAGCATCTGCAGAGCGATCGCGCCGGCCACCGCCACGGCGATCCCGTTGACCATCCGGGCCGCGGTACCGCTGCTCAACTGCAAGCGCCGGACGGCCAGCTGCCAGGCGATGCCGCCGGAGCCGAGGCGGGCGACGACCGTCTCCACCACCCACGGCAGCAGTGCGGTCACGCCGACCAGGAGCAGCAGCACACCGCCCGAGACCAGGTACTGGTTGAAATCGCCGTGGTTGCGGCCCTGACCGACCATCGGGTAGAGCATCGCGAGGCCGGCCAGCGGCAGCAGCAGCCGCCACCACAGCCTGCGCCGCGCGGGCTTCGCCGTGCGGATCACGCCGAGCGGCTCGATGACGACCCCGCGCAGCGCGAACAGCGTGACCAGCACCGCGGCCGCGGGCACCGCCACGGCCACGAGCACGGCGAGCAGCGGGGTGGGGTTGAGGGAGCTGGGGAAGACGCTGATGTCCAGTACGTCGAAGGTCCCGGCCAGCTGCCGGCCCAGCACGAAGAAGCCGCTGCCGAGGACCAGTCCGAGCAGGGCGCCGCCGAGCGCCTCACCGGCCGCGATGCGCCGGGTCATGCCGCTGTCGGAGCCGACCAGCCGCAGAGCGGCCAGCCGCCGGTCGCGCTGCTCACCGCCGAACCGCACGGCGGCGGCGATGAACACGGCCACCGGCATCAGCAGGATGAGGAAGATGACAAGGACGAGCAGCAGCAGGACCGGGTCCATGCGCTCGGGGGTGGCGTTGGGGTTGCCGAAGCGTTCGAGCCGCGTCACCCGGCCGCCGTCGACCTGGGACGAGAGTCCGTCCGCGCCACGGTAGAAGAGCATTTCGGCCGGTCCGAGCAGGCCGCTCTCGCCGATGGTCCCGACGATCCGCTCCGGCAGCCGCTCCCGCAGCAGCCGGCCGTCGTCCGACTCGAGCAGCCGCTTCAGCGCGGGGGAGACCACCATCTCGCCCTTGGCCGGGAAGGCGTCCACGCCGGGCGGCAGCGGCGCATGCGGACCCTCCGGCTGCACCGCGCGCCCCAGCACGTCCTTGTCCCGGAACGACGTCCCCGCGTCCGCGACCACCAGGGTGCGGTCGGACTTCTTCACGCCTTCACCGGTGTAGAGGCTGGCGCGCGCCTCGCTGCGCTCGTGCCGTACGGCCAGGGCGCTCGGGATCGCGGTGGTGAGCAGCAGCAGCGCCACGCCCAGCCCTACGCCGACGGCTGTCAGCACGGCCCGGATCCATCCCTCACGCCCGCCGCTGTAGGCGAAGCGCACCCCCATGGCCAGATCCCTGGCCCACTGCCGCAGGCTCATACCGCGCGCTCCATGTCCCGGGACTTGCCGTCGCGGACGACGACCTCGCGGTCGGAGTAGGCGGCCACCCGGGCCTCGTGCGTGACGAGGACGACGGCGGCGTTGGCCGAACGGGCCGCGTCGGTCAGCAGCTCCATGACGCGCTCACCGTTGAGGGAGTCCAGGGCGCCGGTGGGTTCGTCGGCGAAGACGACACGGGGGTTGGTGACCAGCGCACGGGCGACGGCGACGCGCTGCCCCTGCCCACCGGACACCTCGCCGGGCCGCTTCTTCCTCAGATCGTCGACCTCGAGCCGCTCCATCCACCCGAGCGCGGCCCGCTCGGCCTCCTTGCGGGAGGTGCCGTTGAGCCGCAGCGGCAGGGCGACGTTCTCGACGCACGTCAGCTCGGGCACGAGCTGGCCGAACTGGAAGACGAACCCGAACTCGCTCCGGCGCAGCGCGCTGCGCTGGGCGTCACTCATCGCCGACAGCTCGCGCCCGCCGTACGTGATGGTGCCGGAGTCGGGCGGGACGATGCCGGCGAGGCAGTGCAGCAACGTCGACTTGCCGGAGCCGGAGGGGCCCATGACGGCGACGACCTCACCGGGATGGATGGAGAACGAGGCACCGTCCAGAGCGACGGTGGGGCCGTAGACCTTGTGCAGCTGGTCGGCGGCGAGCAGGGAACCGGCGGGGGCGTTCACTGGGCCACCACCGCCTGACGCAGCTTGTCCAGACGGGCGGCGGTCAGCTCGAGCCAGCGCAGGTCGGCCTCCAGGTGGAACAGGGCGTGGTCGCAGATCAGCTGGTCCGCCAGATCACCCTTGCGCTTGCGCTCGGTGAGGATGCGCATGCTGCGCAGGTGCTCGGAGCGTTGCGTGTCGAGGATGTCGGCGGCGTCGCGGTGGGTGAGCAGCGCGAGGACGACCTTGGTGTACAGCGTCGACTGCAGATACGGCTCGGGCTTCTCCGGCGTCGCGAGCCACCGCTCGACGTCGGTGATCCCGGCCTCGGTGATGGCGTACCGCTTGCGCTCGGGACCGCCGCCGGCCTCGATGCCGTCGACCTCGACGAGGCCGTTCTTCAGCAGGCGGGACATCGTCGAGTAGACCTGGCCGTAGTGCAGCGGCCGGTCGTGACCGAACTTCTCGTCGAAGGCCCGCTTGAGGTCGTATCCGTGCCGCGGACCGGACTCCAGGAGCCCCAGAAGGGTGTGACCGATGGACATACGACGACTCTACACACCGTGTATACCTCGCATGTATACACAGAGTGCGGAGTGAGGGGCAGCGAGTACGTCAGCGCAGGTGAGCCGCGTATGTCACGCTTCAGCAACAGGCGCGGCCACGTCCCGCACCCCCGAAGGCCACGACGGCCACCACCGGCCTGCTCGGACCGCCGGCAGGGCGGCCCGCAGCCGCCGACGGCGGGAAGGGGCCGGGGCGGGGGGTGTCCGCCCGCAGCGGCCGGCACCGGCGGTGGGTGCCGTATCGAGTGACGGGCGGCCGGACCGAGGACGGACACCCCCCACCCCCGCCC